>DATNFX010000381.1:0-7726 GCA_035606195.1 Pyrinomonadaceae bacterium | reverse complement strand
TGATGCCACCGCCGGTGAAATCGGTGATCGGCGTGCAGGTCTGCGTCGTGGCTGTTGTCGAAGTCACACTCGAGCCAACGGGACACTGTTGGCCCAGTGAAATCACGGCCGCAGTGCTCGAATAGCTCGCGGTTATATTCTTCGGCTTGCCACTCGCGTAAGAAGTGGTGCCCGAAATCTGCCAGTTATCGAGAACGGCGGAAACAAACCCATTGCTGCCGAAGTGTCGACTTACCGCCGGCACGTCGTAGATGTAGTTCACCGTGAAGATGTGTGTTTGATCGAAATCGGAAGGCGCGTAGTTGAATGCCTTGTATGGCCGCCCGAAGAACACATCCGACGAATCATCGTTCGCGTAGTCAAACGACTTCGAATACGTGTAAGCCAGGCCGGCCTGGAAACCACGCGTGTAGCGTCGATTCGCTTGCACCTGCAACGAGTTGTAATTTGACGTGCCGGCCCACGTGACCATCGTGATGTCGCCGTAACCGCGATACGGCCGCAGGAATTCATCCGGCAGACGGCTTCCAGTGACCGGGCTGATGTTGTTTGTCCCGAGCTTGGCGCCATCCGGAATGTCGTTGATGTTTATTCGTTGGCCCAGGTGGCGAGCAAACGAACCGACATAACTCACCTCGAGCACAGTTTTGAAACCAATCTCACGCTGCACGCCGAGAGTGAAATTGTAAATCGTCGGAGTCTTGGAATCGGCTTCGACTGCATTCACGTTCGACGGTCTCGTGATGGCAGTGCCGGTCAAGTTCACGAGCTGGCTGATGTTTCCGAAATCGATACTGAAGGAACGATTGGCGGGCTGGTTGTTTACGAGATTGCCGCCAGTCGTGCCGCCGCCCACACGTGGTGCATGGTAAACGCCCGCCTGCACACGCAGCACCGTGATGCCGTCGCCAAACAGATCCCACGCAAAACCGAGTCTTGGTTCAATGTCGACCGGTCTGGTCGTTCTGAATCCGCGTGGCGTGCTCGGATCGTTTCCGAGTTGTAAACCGTTGTTTGGGTTACCAGTGTTGGGAACGATCGCGCCGACGAGGTTGGCAGTTGGACCAGCGAGCACAAACAGCTGGCCTGTGGTCGGATCCTTTGCACGGCGAGACGCAGCGGGACAGGTTGCCGGCGGCGTAAACGGAACCGCACACGCCGGCTCGTATAACGCGACAGCTTTCGAAGGATCGAAGAGACTCGGTACGAAGTTCGATCCCTGTCCATCGATCTGCTCAAACGGCGAGTGATAACCAAAACGCACGCCGTAGTTGACGGTCAGCCGCCGGTTCATCTTCCACTGGTCAGCCGCGTACCACTGCACCTGTGTCAAGCGAAGATTCGTAAACGGGCGCGCAGTTGATTCCTGGTAATTCCGGAAGTTGCCGATGAGGGCGTTTGCATACGCGTAACCGGTGTTGCCGAGCGCGTTCGTGTAGTTGCTGTCGTTACCGGCGAAGTTGAATACACCCGACCACTGACCACCCGGAGCTTCACCATTCTTTAGCCGTTCGAAGTAAGCGCCAAACTTGAAACTGTGATCTCCGTGAGTAAACGAGACGTTGTCTGCAAATGAAGGCTTGATGTAGTCGTTGCCGACTTCACCCCAGCGATCGAGCCAGTTGATGTTCGCCACGCCGTTCGTTGGACCACGAACACCACCCCAGTTTGTCGCGCGCGGAATCGTTCCGAGGTGATTGTTTTGTGGGAATAGTTGCGGCGCGGTGTAATTGAGCGCGGTTCTTTGCAGTCGCTCGATTTCGCCGTCACCGGGAATGAAGCCTTCCGAGTCGTGACGCATGCCGAAGTTGAATTCGTTTACGAGATTCGAACTGATGACGCGTACCCAGTTTGCCGACCAGCCGTCGTCCTTGTAGAGGTAATGCGAATTGATTCCCCAGCGATTGTTGTCGTTACCGGGCCAGCCTGAAGTTCCGGTCCCAAGGTTGTCAGAAGTCCACCATTGATATTTCCAGTAGATCGTGTCGTTGTTCGAAGGTTTGACGTCGAAACGCAAATCCTGGCTTCGCTTCGGCACGTCGGTCGGGCTCTGGAAGGCATAGTTGAAGGCGCTGCCGCCCGTTCCGCCCAGCGTGTTTGGCAATGGGAAATAGTTGAGCAGCGCGACGCCGCTCGCATTCCATCTCGCTTGCGGAATGACGTTCACACGACCACCATCTTTGAAACAGCCGCTCGTGTCGGTTGCACTACAGCCAGTGCCCGGATTTAGTGGATCGCGAATAAAAACCTGCGCGCCGTTTGAGTTGATTGATTGCGAGAAATCTCCATTTCGCTCAAGCGCACTCGGCACGGTCACGAAACGCGGATCGTTCGGAGTGATCTGATGCGGCTTCTCGTACGCGAAGAAAAAGAACGCTTTGTCTTTCAGCCAGAACTTTCCGCCTTCACCAAATCTCGGTAGCGGCAATGGCCCACCGACATTGCCGCCGGGATAAAGGTGTCGATACAACGGTCTCGGCAAACCGGCTTTGTTGTTGAAGAATGGACTGCCGTTCAACGACTCGTTGCGGAGGAAGTAGTAAGCCGTGCCTGCGTAATCCTTACCGCCGCCCTTCGAGACGATGTTGATGATCGCGCCGCCGTTGTTGCCGTACTCAGCACCGTAGTTGTTGCGCAAGACTTTTACTTCGGCGACTGCGTCCTGATTGATCGTCATGCTCAGCTTGTTTGAGCCACTCGGCTCACCGGCGAATAGACCGTCGATCGTGGGAACAGTCGATCGTCCGCGTTGGCCGGAGATGTTTGGGAGATCGGTTCCGAAACCGTCGCCAGCGCCTTCGATATCGTCGTTGTTGGAAGTGCCCGGGAGGAGCCGCAAGAGCGAAGTTACATCGCGGCCCTTGGTCGAGATCAGATTGATTTGATCGGCAGTGAGACGAGCGGTTAGATCACTGCTTTCGCGTTCGACGATCGCGCCTTCACTCGTCACGCTCACCGTCTCCGAAACCTGACCCGGCTGGAGTTTCAGATCGCCGAGCGCGAGATTCTCGTTTGCGCTCAGGATGACGCCGCGTTGTTCGAGTGTTTGAAAACCCTGGCGCTCGATTTTCACGGCGTAGGTTCCTGGTTGCAGGGCAGCGAAGTTGAAGCGTCCTTCACTGTTCGTCGTGGAGCCGCGGGATTGTCCGGTCTTCTCACTCGTTAGGGTGACGGTGGCGCCCGGAATCATTCCGCCGCTCGAGTCCATTACCGCGCCTGAGATCGATCCGGTAATGGTTTGCGCATGAGCGACCGTTCCACAGGCAATCAACGCGATGACAACCAGCAGCGTGGTTGGCTTGCAACGCAGGAAACTGAACATGGGACTCCTCCTTCGGGTTGAGCAAAATCCTTCAGATGCATTGCCACCTAAATTGTCTTTTGTTGGGACAATTTAGATAAAAAGACAAGGGACGCCTTGCTTGAAACCTCAGAATGCGAGTTGGATACAGTCAGAACCACCACGCGGTAGCGGGTGGGTGCGCAGCCTGTTTGGAATCAGTGCCTACGGCGTTACCCACCCGCTACCGCGTGGTGGTTCACCCTGTCCAAGCAGCTACTTCGCTTCCAACTTCTTGTCGACCTTGGACCGTTGTTGCTCTTCTTCAATCGCAAACGCTGTCTGGGCGCGAACGATGTGCTCACGCATTGCTTCGCGCGCGTCTTCAGGCTTGCGCGCGCGAATGGCGCGATAAATTCTCCGGTGTAACTCGAGCGCTTCCTTGAAATCGTGCGCGCGTTCGATTGTGTCGCGTCGTCGCTCATACAAAATCGCCGAGACCATCTCCACCAGCGTCGCGAGAGTCGGATTTCCCGATGCCGCCGCAACTGCACGATGGAACGCCACGTCGTGAAAAAGAAACTGCTGGGGCTCGTCGAGCGCCGCAAACATGTCGGCGATTTCTTCTGACATCGTGGCGAGCTGCTCACCGGTCGCGCGCTCTGCAGCGAGGCCCGCGGCTCCTACTTCAAGGATCGAACGCGTCTCAAACATGTGCTCGAAACTGAAACCGTGAAGCTGAGCCAGCAAACGCAGCGGTTCACTGTCGAGCGCCGGCGGTCCATCGACGATGAAAGTGCCTGCTCCCTGGCGCGACTGCAGCACACCCATCGAGATGAGAGAGCCGAGCCCTGCCCGCAACGAAGGCCGGCTGATTCCGAGTTGTTTTGACAATTCCCGTTCGGGCGGCAGCTTATCGCCAGGCTGCAAATCCTCGCGCTTGATTAGCTCGTAAACGCGAGCAACAACCTGTTCCGTTGTCTGTCCGGAACGTACCGGCGGCACGATCTTCAACTTAGAACCCGAATTGGTCATAACAATTTAGGGCGGAGCGCGAAACTTATAATACCAATTTCGATTGAGGTCAAGTTTTTTATCCACAGATTACGCCGATTACGGTTGAAAGAGTGTGCGGCTGCTGCCTTTGAGCGTCTGGTTCATGAACTTTTCATTCATGATTAGAAAAGCGCCGAGACCGTGAAAGTCGTTTACGTTTCGTTTGCGCGCAAGGTAGTAGTCGAGGTCCGCGACGTTGGTGCCCTCACAGATGTCGGTCAGGTAGGTTTGTCCGTCCTCGCGACCCAACGAGATCTTCGTCAGCACGCCATCGTATCCGCGGCTCGCATTTGCTGCATATTTCTTCGGCACGTAACCACGATCGACGGCCATGGCAGTGACGTAAGTGTACATGCTCGAGCTCGACGTCTCGAGCCAATTGTTCGGGTTGTCGCCTTTATCGACGATCTGGTACCAGAGCCCGGTCTTCGCGTCCTGATATCGCGCCCACGCCTTGACGAGTAATCCAAGATGGCC
The DNA here is from genome assembly GCA_035606195.1 of Pyrinomonadaceae bacterium. GTDB lineage: Bacteria > Acidobacteriota > Blastocatellia > Pyrinomonadales > Pyrinomonadaceae > PSRF01. The sequence continues at coordinate 2,913 of DATNFX010000381.1, read as the reverse complement.
AATCAACAGCGGCCGCATCGGGTGATCGCGTGGTAAAAGTTCGAGCACCTCAATCATGGTCATCCCAAACCAACCCATCGCGCGACACCAACGCTCCGCGGAATGTTTCGTCTCTTTGTCAGCCCAGGTCGACTGACCACTCTCGTCGTAGGCGTGAAACATTAGCCCGGTGAACATATCGTTCAGGTGAATGTAGTAAGTGAGTAGTTGAAGAACTGCCTCATTATTGGCGTACTTGCTGTCACCAAACATGTTTCCATAACGCACTAAAAAGGGCATCGACATAAACACGCCGTCGCCCCAGAGCTGCCATTCGCGCGTCTTGCCGGTGGCATGCCAGAACCCTTCGTCCTTTGTGCGTGGATAGGTGTCGAAGCGCTTTCGAATGCGATCGGCGGCGAGCTTGTACTTCGGTTCTTTTGTTTCCTTGTAAAGCAGCAACAGGAGATTGCCGGGAAGCATGCTGTCAAGATTGTCGAACGTGATTTCCCGCACCTCACCCTGCGCGTTTGCGCTTCGGACGACGCCCTGTTCGTCGATGTGCATATCGATCCAGTCTTTGATGTACTTGAGGTAACGCGGATCGTGAGTGCGTTTGTAGACGAGGTACTGACCGTAGAGATAGAGCGACTTCGCGTACCCCCACGAGCCGAGATCTTTCGCGGTCGGATAACGCTTCATGGTTGATTCAACCATCGCGACCGACCAATCAGTTTTCCCCGATGCCTGAATAGTGAAAGGGATTACTAACAGCACCATTACAACAATGAGCTTCATTGGTTCTCCTCGTTGCTAGACAGGATTGGCGGGATTTTCAGGATTGAGAGATGAAATCTTCTAAATCATGAAAATCCTGCAATCCTGTGATAACTTATCCCCAAACCAAATACAGATCAGAGGTAACTCTCGGTCATCCCGGAATGGTTTGACCAATAACATAACTGCGGGGAGAGAAGCAATGACCAAGTCTCGTGATGCTCGTGATGACCACGATCCAGGCAGACGCCGGTTTTTGAAAGGCGTAGGCATCGCCGGCGCTGGCGCCGCAATCGCCGACCACCTTTGGACCGAAGCAGAAGCTGAAGAAAAAGAGGCGACTCCAGAGACGCTTTCGGGCAGTGTCAAAGTCACGCTCGACGTGAATGGACAGAAGCGCGACGCGCAAGTCGAGCCACGCACAACTCTACTCAACACGCTGCGCAATCATCTCGAGCCGGCGGTCACCGGTCCGAAGCTCGTCTGCGACGTGGGAACGTGTGGCGCGTGTACCGTTCTGCTCGATGGGAAACCCGTGTACTCATGTCTGGTGCTCGCGGTCGATGCGACAAACAAGAAGATTACGACAGTTGAAGGATTGGGCACTCCGGAAAAACCAAACGCGGTGCAAGCGGCCTTCGTCGAGCACGATGCTTTGATGTGCGGTTTCTGCACACCCGGATTTGTCACCACGATCTCTGCATATCTGAAGAAGAATCCGAACCCATCGCTGGCGGAAGTGAAAGAAGCCTGCAAAGGAAACTTCTGCCGTTGCGGCACCTATCCGAGAGTTTTTGAAGCGGCACTCGCTGCTGCAAAAGGTTCGAACGCGTAAAAGGGAGAACAAATGCAACAACAGCCACAAGCACAACCAACTCCCAAACCGAAGAAGAAGATCCGTGTGCCGAAAGTCGTCAATGGCGTCGAGCAGATGGTCGAGGTTGAAGTCGACGAAGATGCTGGACCTGGCTGGGGACCAAACGATAAGCACATCCTCCTCAATCACCGCTACACGCGCGTCGATGGTCCACTGAAAGCGACCGGTGTCGCGCGTTACACCTACGATCAACGTCTGCCCGGAATGCTCTACGCACGCGTTCTGCGCTGCCCGCACGCTCACGCACGTGTCACGAAGCTCGATACAGATGCGGCATTAAAGATTCCCGGCGTTAAAGCAATCATTCCCGCGCCGTTGACTGAAGTTCGTTTTGCAGGCGCGCCCATTGCCGCAGTTGCCGCCACGACTCCCGAGATTGCAGGCGACGCACTGCGTGCCATCAAGGTGACTTACGAAGTTCTGCCGCACGTAGTGCATGCACATCACGCCATTCGACCTGAAGCGCCGAAAGTCGTCGCTGAAGAAAACAATCTTCAGGAAAAAGGAAAGAACGGCGACCCGCAGAAGGCTGACGCGGCTTTCTCAACGGCGGACGCAGTTGTCGAAGGTGAATACATCACCGCGCGTGTTCATCACACTTGTCTCGAGACACACGGCATGGTTGTCGACTATCGCGGCGGCGACACCGCAACGATCTACGCGTCGACGCAGGGAACCTTCACGATTCACGAAGACGCGGCCAAAGAGCTGGGCCTCACGACAAGCGCCGTGACGACGACGGTGGAGCATATGGGCGGGGGCTTCGGTTCGAAGTTTGGTCTCGGACTCGAAGGCATGCTCGCGTGCAGGCTTTCAAAGCAAACAAAGACGCCCGTGAAGCTGATGTTTACTCGTTACGATGAGTTTGTGATGGCCGGCAATCGTTCGGGTTCGTGGCAGAAGTTGAAAGCGGGCGTGAAAAACGACGGCAAGATCGTCGCGCTCCAGGCGCGCCAGTATCGTCTCGGCGGTCTCGGCGGTGGGTCACAGGCGGGACAGCCGTACATCTACAGCATGGGTGACACCTATCGCGAAGTCTATGCGCTGCACACAAACGAAGACTCGTCGATCGCGATGCGCGCGCCCGGTCATCCGCAAGCATCGTTCGCGGTTGAATCACTCGTCGACGAGCTCGCCTGGAAGATCAAGATGGATCCGGTGGAGTTTCGCATCAAGAACCTGCGCGACGAGGTTTATCACCGGCAGTTGCGACGTGGCGCACAGGAGATCGGATGGTCGAAGAGGAATCCGGTAGCGGGCGGCAATGCTGGTCCATTGAA
>DATNFX010000380.1:0-6423 GCA_035606195.1 Pyrinomonadaceae bacterium | reverse complement strand
TCGCGGCGCGCAAAACTTCTCGCGGTCCAGACGAGGATTACACGATCGCTGTGCTGTCTTTGCGTGGAGGGATTGCGAATCGCGCCGTTCGCTTTGGGGAGCAGGCGTGGAAAACGGTGCCAGCCGACTTCGTAATGGAACTCGCGCCACGGGAAATGGTCCAGCTTCTCTACCCGGCGCCGTTTCGCGAGTCGCTGTTGAAACACACCGAGAGTAGAAGCGTCGATCCGCGGTTTGTGCTCTCGATAGCGCGCCAGGAGTCGCGTTTTCAGACTGACGCGAAATCCGCTGCGGCAGCGCGCGGCATGATGCAGTTCATCGCTGCCACTGCCAATGAGATTGCCGCGCAGGTAAAACTAACCAACTTCAATCAGGACGACCTCTATAACGCTGACACTGCGATTCTCTTCGGCTCGCAATATCTCGCTAATCTATTTAAGCAGTTTCCAAACCAGCCACAGGCAGTGGCCGGCTCGTACAACGGAGGGGCAGATAATCTGGCGCGGTGGATTGCGCGCTCTCGCGGCAACGAAGCCGATCGTTATGTCCCGGAGATTGGATTTACGCAAACGAAAGATTACGTTTACAAAGTGATGGCAAACTATTGGACCTACCAGCGACTCTACGACGAGCAACTCCAACCCAGATGAAGCCACGAAAAGGCACAAAAAGCACAAAAGGCACAAGAAGGAGCATTGCGGGCCTGATTGTGATTTGCGTCTTGTTCGGTGTCTCAGCTTGCCGGCGCGGCAATGAGAAGCGGTTTGATCTTAAAGGCAAGGTGGTTGCGGTTGAGCCGGAGAAGCACCTCGTGACGGTGTCGCATGAAGACGTCAAAGGGTACATGCCTGCGATGACGATGCCGTTCACAGTGCACAATGAATCAGATTTGCAATTCATCGCGCCTAACGACGAGATTACTGCGACGCTCGTCGTCGATGGTTCTCATACGTGGCTCGAAGGTTTAATCATCACGCGGCAGAGCGCGAACGCTGCCGCACTGCCAGGCGTGACGATCGCGAAGGAAGGCGACGAAGTCCCGAATTTCACGCTTCGCAATCAGGATAACCGCGAGATTCATATTCAAAATTATCGCGGGAAGACACTGCTGCTGACATTCATCTACACGCGTTGTCCGGTGCCTGATTTCTGTACCTTGATGTCGGACAACTTCGCGCAGATTGATCGCACCTTGAGCCAGGATGCCGGTCTATACGAAAGGACTCAACTGCTCAGCATCAGCATCGATCCGTCGTACGACACACCTCAAGTGCTGCGGAGTTACGGCGCCGCTCACACCGAGCGATATCAAAACGAGACTTTTGCGCACTGGGAATTCGCGGGCGGGACTACCGAACAGGTCAAGAAAATCGCGGAATACTTCGGATTAACTTACTACCCCGAGAAGGATCAGATCATTCATGCACTCAGGACGGTGATCGTGAGTCCTGATGGTAAGGTTGTGAAGATTTACTCGGGGAACGACTGGAAACCCGAGGAAGTCATCGAAGCCATCCACAGATTACACAGATAATCTGCGTAATCTGTGGACTAAACTAACCCTTTATCTTCTTGATCTCTTCGGTGAGTACAGGCACTGCTTCAAACAGATCTCCAACAATCCCGTAATCAGCGATGTCGAAGATCGGCGCCTCTGGATCTTTATTGATCGCGACGATCGTGCCGGAGTTTTTCATGCCGACGAGGTGCTGAATCGCGCCCGAGATGCCGAGCGCGACGTAGAGCTTCGGCGCGACTGTTTGTCCCGACGATCCGATCTGTCGATCAATAGGTAACCACTCCGCGTCGCAAATCGGGCGCGACGCAGCCAGATCTCCTCCAAGGACTTCCGCCAGCTTTTCCGCGAGCACGAGATTGTCTTTACTCTTGATGCCGCGTCCAACCGCAACGATGACCTCGGCCTTCGTGAGATCGACGGCCTGCTTCGCTTCCTGAAACGGAGCCTCAGGCACCATGCGCACGTCGCCAATGTCTACGGCAACGTTCTCAACCGTGGCGCTGCCGCCTTTTGCAGCCTGGTCGGGCCGGTATGCTCCGGTCTGAAATGACACGAACACGGGCGCCTCACCATCCGACACCACATCCGCGTCGAGCTTGCCAAGAAAAATTCTTCTCGTGAAACCGATCTTGCTGCCGTCCGCTTTGGCCCGAATACAATCGCTGATCAGCGACTTCCCAAAGCGAGCCGCGAGCTTCGGAGCAAAGTCACGCACCTGGTACGTGTGCGTCAGAAACACAAAACTCGGATCGACCTGCTTGACGATCTGCTCCATGCCGTCCGCGTACGCATCCGGCGTGTACTCCGCGAGCTTCGGGTTCGTGGCAGCAATTACTTTTGCAACGTCATAGGCAGCAATCTCCTGCGCAAGTGCAGACACATCGGCACCCAGCACAACAGCAGTTACCTGCGATCCAAGCGCCTGCGCCGCCGCAATCGCCTCGACCGAACTCCGGTTCGCGACCCCGCCTTTGTGTTCAATGAAAACTAATATCCCGCTACTCATCCGTTTTTTTATCCGTAAAATCTGTGGTTAAAACACGCGAGCCTCAACATGTAGCTTCTGAGCCAACTCCGTCGCTCCAGCCTTCGCATCACCATTCCCAAGCATCTGCGTCTGCTTCATCTTCTGCGGCAGATAGATCTTCTCAACCCGTTGATGCGACGGTCGCCCGACAAGTTCTGCCGACGGTGTGACTTCTTTGATCTCTTTCTTCTTCGCCGCCATGATTCCCTTCAAAGTCGCATAGCGAATCTGGCTGATACCCGACTGAATCGTCAACAACGCCGGCAGCGGCATCTCGTACCATTGATACCAACCACTTTCCAGCTCTCGCTTCACACGCAGCTTGTCTGCAGCGGCGTCCAACTCGATCACAATCGTCGCATGCGGCAAGCCGAGCAGCTCAGCCATGATGACGCCCGTTTGACCGTAGCCGTAGTCATCCGACTGCAAGCCGGTCATTACCAGATCGGGTTTCTCCTCGCGAACCGCATCGGCAAGAATCGTCGCTGCAGCATACGGTGTGAGATGTGTGAGATTGTCGCCCGCAACATGAATCGCACGATCTGCGCCACGCGCGAGTGCATCCTTGATCACACTCTTCACGCGTTGCGGGCCCATCGAGCAAACAATCACTTCGCCGCCGAGCTTCTCGCGCACACGCAGCGCTTCCTCGAGCGCATAACCGTCCGACTCGCTCACCTCAAACGAGAGATCGCTCTCTTCAATCCAGGTCGCATCTTTATTAATCCGCAGGATCGCATCCTTGTTAGCGACCTGCTTCATCATTACTAATATTTTCATTGTCAGTAGTCAGTGGTCAGTTGTCAGTGGTCAGTCGTCAGTCGTCAGTTGTCAATTGTCCGTAGTCAGTGGTTGGTGGGGTTGTTCGACGGACAACTGACCACTGACAACTGACTACTGACAACTGACCACTGACCACTACCTATTCCTCGTACCTCTTGAACAACAACGCCGCGTTCGTGCCGCCGAACCCGAAACTATTTGAAAGAACGTAATCAACTCTGGCTTCTCGAGGTTCGTTCGGAACGTAGTCGAGGTCGCAATCAGGATCCGGATTCACGTAGTTGATCGTCGGCGCGATGACGTTGTGGTGCAGCGTCAGCGCACTGAAGACACTCTCGATTCCGCCGGCCGCGCCGAGCAAGTGACCCGTCATCGACTTGGTTGAACTGACAGCCAGCTTGTACGCATGCTCGCCGAAAGTCTCTTTGATCGCGAGCGTCTCAAACTTATCGTTGTAAGGCGTCGACGTGCCGTGCGCATTGATGTAACCGACCTGATCGGGTCGGACACCTGCGTCCCTCAGACACCGCTGCATGACGCGACGCGCGCCCGAGCCGGTTTCGTCGGGCATTGTCAAGTGAAACGCATCAGCGCAGGCGCCATAACCGACAACCTCGCCGTAGATCCGCGCGCCACGTTTCTTCGCGGCTTCGAGCTCTTCGAGAATCATGATTCCCGCGCCCTCGCCGATAACAAAGCCGTCACGATCTCTTTCAAATGGCCGCGAAGCGTGGAGCGGATCGTCGTTGTTGGTAGACAACGCTCTCATGGCAGAAAAACCAGCCACGCTCATCGGTGTAATTGCCGACTCGGCGCCGCCGCAGATCATGATGTCCGCGTCGCCGCGTTGAATGATCTTGAAGCTATCGCCGATCGCATGCGCGCCCGCGGCACAGGCAGTCGCGGTAGCTGAATTTGGACCCTTGGCGCCGAAGCGAATCGAAACCTGGCCTGCCGCGAGATTCACGATCGCGGAGACAATGAAGAACGGCGAAACACGATCCGGCCCGTCGTCCAACAGCTTCGAGTGCTCGCGTTCGATGGCCCAGAAATCTCCGATGCCGCTGCTGATGTACGTGCCTGCGTTCTCCGCGATCTCGGCCGGGAACTTTCCTTCCGGCGTCATCTGGATGCCGCTATCGGCGACCGCCTCGATTGACGCCGCAATCGCATAATGAATAAAGGCGCCCATCTTGCGCGCCTCTTTCTTCGCGATGAATGTCAGTGGGTCGAAGTTTTTGACTTCGCAGGCGAATCGTACCGAAAACTTCTCCGCGTCGAACTTCTTGATGTAGTCGGCGCCGCTGCGCCCACTCATCAGAGCAGCCCACGTGTCTGCGACAGTGTTGCCAACAGGTGTGACGAGGCCGAGGCCCGTAATCACGACACGACGTGTCAAGTTAGAACTCCTTAAGGTTATTGCCAATTGCCGATTGCCAATTGCCAATTTGTCTTAGCCCCTGAGCAAAACGCAATCGGCAATCGGCAATTGGCAATCGGCAATTATTTCTTGTGCTGGTCGATGTAGTTGTACGCGTCCCGCACACTCTGGATCTTTTCCGCATCTTCGTCCGGAATCTCAATGCCAAACTCTTCTTCAAAACGCATCACGAGTTCGACCGTGTCCAGCGAGTCGGCTCCGAGGTCGTCGATGAATCTCGCGTTTGGCGTGACCTCGTTTTCGTCGACACCAAGCTCGTCGACGATAATTTGTTTCACCTTGTTCTCGATCTCTTGATCGGGCATCGTGTTTGCTCCTCTGTGAGTTTAATTAAACTACTCAATTTCCTGCCGCGAGTGCACCCTTTGTTGCTTCCAAACTCGCTGCGTCTTCCACGTTCAGCGTCTTAACGTCGCGATTGATCTGACGCATAAGACCTGACAAAACTTTTCCCGGCCCCGCTTCTACAAACGTACCGACCGATTGCTCAATGAGCAACTGCATAGATTCGACCCAACGGACGGGGGCTGAAACCTGTCGCACTAACGCGTCGCGCAATTCACCAGGCGCCGTCGTGGCGCGTGCGTCGACGTTTGTCACCACCGGCATCGCAGGTTCTTTAAATTCAAGCCGCTCGAGATCGGCAGCCAGTCTATCCTGCGCCGGCTTCATGAGCGCGCAATGAAATGGCGCACTCACTTTCAACTTGACGACGCGCTTTGCAACACCGCTCAAACCTTCAACTGCACGATCAACAGCTTCCGTGTTGCCTGCGATTACCACTTGCCCTGGTGAGTTCAAGTTGGCGACTGAACAAACCTGACCGTGACTAACCTCTTCGCAAATGCGCTGAATCGCGTCGAGCTCTCCGCCGAGCACCGCAGCCATCGCACCAGTACCAACCGGAACTGCTTCCTGCATGTACCGGCCTCGTGCGCGGACAGTACGCACGGCGTCTGACAAACTCAACGTCCCTGCTGCCACAAGCGCGGAGTATTCACCTAAACTATGTCCTGCGACAAACGCCGGCGCGCTAATTCCCTCTTCCATCATCGCGCGAAACGCGGCCACTGAAACCGTCAAAATCGCAGGCTGCGTGTTCTCCGTTAATTGCAAATCTTCCGCCGGACCCTCAAAACAGAGCCGCGAGATCGCAAAGCCTAACGCATCATCGGCTTCTTCAAAGACCCGTCGTGCAACCGGAAACTTTTCCGCTAAGTCCTTTCCCATCCCAGGACTCTGTGAACCCTGTCCGGGAAAGATCATTGCCAATTGCCGATTGCCGATTAAACTCATTGCCGATTGCCGATTGCCGATTGCCGATTTTCGCTCAACGCACCAAATAAATTGGCAATTGGCAATCGGCAATTGGCAATGCCTTTACCATCGGAACAGTACCGCGCCCCACGTAGCACCGCCACCAAACGAAGCCATCAACACGAGATCGCCCGGTTTGATTCGCCCTGCTTCGACACATTCGTCGAGCGCAATCGGAATCGATGCCGAAGACGTGTTCCCATGAACCGCGATATTTGAATAAACCCGCGACATATCGACGTTCAACCGGTCAGCCACCGCTTCGGTGATTCGCTGATTAGCCTGATGCGGAATAAACAAACTGATATCGTCAGACTTTACTCCCGCCTCGTCGAG
>DATNFX010000379.1:0-6468 GCA_035606195.1 Pyrinomonadaceae bacterium | reverse complement strand
TGCTGAGCTTGTCCTGCTCTACTTTGAGTTTCCGCTCCAATTCGGGAATCTTGCCGTACTGAAGTTCAGAAGCTCGTCCGAGCTCACCGGCGTTGCGCGCCTGGTCCAACTGGAAACGAAGCTGTTCGAGCTCGGCTTTAGAGGTGCGAATGTGGTCGATGGCTTCCTTTTCAGACTGCAACTTCGCCTTCATTCCCGCAGACTCTTCTTTCAAGTTGGCGATACGCTGGTCGATCTCTTTCAGACGTACTTTCGACTTTTCATCTTCTTCTCGCTGCAACGCCTGGCGCTCGATCTCGAGCTGGATGATATCTCGCTCCAGCTGGTCGATCTCCTGGGGCAGGGAATCGATCTCGATGCGCAGTCGCGATGCGGCCTCATCTATCAGGTCGATTGCCTTGTCGGGCAGAAAACGATCCGTGATGTAACGATTTGAAAGTGTGGCGGCGGCGACGATGGCCGAGTCTTTGATGCGAACGCCGTGATGGACTTCGTAGCGCTCTTTCAAACCGCGCAGAATCGCGATCGTGTCTTCGACAGTTGGTTCACCGACGTAGACCTGTTGGAAGCGACGTTCGAGTGCCGCATCTTTCTCGATGTGCTTCTTGTATTCGTTGAGCGTTGTCGCGCCCACGCAGCGAAGCTCACCACGAGCCAGCGCCGGCTTCAACATGTTCGAAGCGTCAATTGCGCCTTCAGCAGCGCCCGCGCCGACAAGCGTGTGCAGTTCGTCGATGAAGAGAATGATTTGACCCTGAGCGTTCTCAATCTCTTTGAGGACCGATTTGAGTCGATCTTCAAACTCGCCGCGGTACTTGGCGCCCGCGAGCATCGCACCGAGATCGAGTGCGACGAGTCGCTTGTTGCGCAGAGTTTCAGGCACGTCTCCCGAGACGATTCGCTGGGCCAATCCTTCGACGATTGCAGTCTTACCGACACCGGGCTCGCCGATTAACACCGGATTATTTTTTGTTCGGCGCGAGAGCACCTGAATCGTGCGGCGAATCTCGTCGTCACGACCGATCACCGGATCGAGTTTTCCTTTTCGTGCTTGTTCCGTGAGATCGCGCGCGTACTTCGAGAGCGCCTGGTAGTTCTGTTCGGCGTTCTGATCGGTAATTCGCGCGCCACCACGCATCTGTTCGATGACCTTGAACAGATCATCGCGCGTGACGCCATGCTGGCGAAGGATCTTTCCGGCGTCGCCGTCTTTTTCTTCAGCAATGGCGAGCAGCAGGTGTTCGGTCGAGATAAACTCGTCCTGCATCTTGTCTGCCTGTGTCTGAGACGCAGTAAACACCTGCGTCATGCGATTGCTGAAGTATGTCTGGCCACCCTGCACGCGTGGAAAACGGGCGACCGCTGCCTGCGTGTCGTTGAGAATAACGGCGACATTCGCTCCGAGCTTGCCGAGTATTGGTCTAACGATTCCTTCCGGCTGTTCGAGCATTGCGACGAGCAGGTGCTCCGGCTCAACCTGCTGGTGTTGATTCTTTTCCGCGAGCTCAATACCGGATTGAATCGCTTCCTGTCCTCTTAATGTGTACTTGTCTAAACGCATGATTACTTCTTTGTAGTTTGTTCTTTGTACTTGGTGGTTTGTACAAAGAACAAAGCACCAAGTACAAAGCACGAACGGGCTCGACGAGCCCGCTCGCGTTTTACCGATCCGTCAAGCTGTTTTAGCGCCCGCCAGTGGCTTCTTTCGCTTTACCTGGTTCGGCGGTCGTGTCAATTGTCTTGGTCGTGCTGCCGGTGTTAGTTCCAGCAACCTGAATGCGACGGGCTTTGGTCTCTTCTCGTTTCGGCAATGTCACTCGCAACACACCGTTGTTGTATTCAGCGCTTGCTCCCTCTGCGGAAACTGTTTGCGGCAAAGTGAAAGAACGGGTGAAGGCGCCATACGAGCGCTCAACACGATGATAATTATCCGTCTCATCCGTCTTTTCAAACTTCCGCTCACCGCGAAGGGTTATGACATTGTTCTCGATCGAGAGATCGAAGTCTTCCTGCTTCATTCCGGGAAGCTCAGCCTCGAGCACGATCTGGTCTTTGTTCTCATAGATGTCGACGCTTGGCGCCCATGCACCGCGGCCGATGCCCTCGTCTCCAAAGGCTCGGGTTAGATTGGTCGAGAACAGACGGTTCACCTCTTCCTGCAGAGTCCGAAGGTCACGGAATGGATCGTAACGAACAATAGTCATGGGTCTCTCTCCTTCCTAATATTCCTTGTTATGTTTCACTCAGCTCCCACTGCTCGTATTTCCCCTGCTGAGCGTGTACGCATAATAAAGGTTGAGTCTCTCTTTGTCAACCATAGTCACAAGAAGTTTATAGCGGGCCTTTTTTGTGCCTTTTGTGCCTTTTTGTGGCTAAAGTCCGAAGAATCTCTTAATAGAGGACAGGATGCCGGCTGTGGAATGAGGACTGGCAGTGTCCGAATCGGCTTGGGAGGCAAGGCCCTGCCGGCGTTCGGCCATGATGAAGCTCAGCGACTCGACGAGATCCGGGTTCGTGTCGAACACCCGCTTCATCGCCGCGTGGCCGATTTCAAGGACTTCAGTCTCTTCGAGGGCAACGACGTTGGCGGTGCGGGGCTCCCCCGTGAAGAGCGCCATCTCACCGAAGAAGTCGCCTTCATTGAGGGTGGCGATATTCCGTGGCCGGCCATTTTCACTAATCTGGACGCTGACTCGCCCATTATGAACTACAAACATCGAGGAACCCGGGTCGCCCGCCCGGATGACCATCTCCCCCGGCGCAAATACGTGTCTGACTGCCGCCTGCGCCAGCATCGTGGTTTCGTCTGCCGATAAAGGCGCGAATATATCCACTGCGGAAAGTCTCTCGGCGATCGCACCGCCGTCGCGCTTTTCGCCGCCCTGGTTTCGCTCGAGGTAGAGAGTGCGCGTCGGGAAAGCAAAGTTCAAACCCGCGCGGCGGAAGGCGTACCAGATGCGCTGCCGGATAAGCGCATCCGTGTCGTTGTACTTGGCGTAATCGACCGGCCAGTATTTCACCTCGTAATCGACGCCGTTATCGCCCAAATTTCTGATTCTTACGATCGGGGTGACTTTGTCCGAAACGTTATCCGCTTCGCGAACTGCTTCACGAGCCACATGGATTGCCTTCGCCGGTGAGTCGGTGTAGAGAGTGTTGAAAAAAACAAGACGAGCATTGAGATTATCGCGCGGGCAGACTTCAATCGGCTCTTTTGCTGCGTTGCTATTGGCTATCAGAACTATGTGATTACTGAATGTCCTGATCTTTATCGCGCGCCAGCTTATCTCCTCGACCACGCCCGTATGTCGTTGAGCGCCCACTGTGATGACGTCGCCCACCTGAAACGGCCTGTCCGCCTGCAGCGAGATTCCCGCGAAGAAGTTGCCAAGCGTGTCCTGCAGCGCAAGGCCGAGAATGACGCCGAATATCGCAGACGTGGTGAAGAGCGCGCCGAGATTTACGTCCGGAAACAGGAACGTGAAAGCAATCAGAAAGAAGATCGTGAACGCTACGATCGTGAAGATGTTTCTGATGAGTGTGGGCGCGTCGATCTTCTTCAGCCAGAAGGCGAGTCCGAAGAAGAGAGCATTGAGCGCGCGGACAAGAAAGTATCCGACGATGCCCACGAGAAGCAGCTTGATCGCCTTGATTATAGTGTCTGCCGAAGGGGACGGACTGCTTCCCATCCGGTGCTCGAGCAGCGCCTTGACTTCACCCGAGAAAGACCAAAACAGGTAGGTCGCCAGCAACGCGATTGCCGACGCAAACAGGAGGAGCACGATTCTGTTAGTGAAACGGGGTCGAGTCACGACTTTTCGACGCACGTTTTATCACAAATCCGGGCTTATCTGTGGCCAAATATTGTGGGAAACAGCGTGATGACTATATAGAGGAGTGACAAGATAGTGACCACAATCGCCGTCAGCCAGACGAGAACGTTGTAGATTGGACCATTCACATGTGTGCCCATAACCTCGCGATCGTTCACGAGACGCAACACTGCAAACAACACGATCGGCAGCAGTAATCCATTGATCACCTGCGTGACCAGCAACACGCGGATCAACGGCAGGCCGGGAACGATCGCGATCGCGGCGCCTACTGCAACCAGGAACGTGAATATGCCAAGGAATATCGGCGCCTCGCGGAAACTTCGAGATACGCCCTTCTCGAATCCGAGCGCTTCGCTTATGGAATAAGCTGTCGCCAGCGGCAACACTCCGGCAGCCAGCATCGACGCGCCGAAGAGTCCTAATCCAAAGAGTGCTTGCGCATATCTTCCTGCCAGGGGACGGAGAGCGCGAGCCGCATCCTCGGCGCTCGAGATCTGGATTCCTGCCTTGTGAAGTGTCGCCGCGGTCGAAACGATGATGAAAAAGACGATCAGAATCGCAAAGATTGTCCCGACCCACACGTCCAGTTTCGTCTTACCGTAATCGTCAGGAGTGACTCCTTTTTCCACTACTGAAGACTGCACGTAGACCTGCATGTACGGCGAGATCGTGGTACCAATGACGGCCACAAACGTGAAGATGAATGCGTATTCGAGTTTGAACTCTGGACGGACCATACCGATTGCGACGGCGCTCCAGTCTGGTCGAGAAAGAAAAGCGGAAACAATGTAGCCGAGAAAGACGAGCGACATCAGCAGAAACACTCGTTCGACTTTCTTGTACGAACCCTTCACGATCAAAAACCAGACGAGGATCGCGGCCAGCGGCACGGAGAGGTAGTGCGAAACGCCGAAGAGCTCAGACGCGGCCGCGATGCCGACAAACTCCGAGACTGTCACACCCGCATTTGCGATCAATAAGGCCAGCATGATGAGGGCCGTCCAGCGTACGCCGAAGCGCTCGCGAATCAGATCCGCGAGGCCCTTGCCCGTAACCGCGCCCATGCGCGCGCACATCTCCTGAACAATACCCAAACTGATCGTGATGGGAATGAGGAGCCAGAGAAGTGAGTAACCAAAGTCCGCTCCAACCGAAGCGAAGGTCGCGATGCCGCCGGCGTCGTTACCGGCGTTGGCCGTAATCATGCCCGGCCCGAGGATGGCGATGTAAGCGAGCAGGCGTTTGCGGCGTGCGACTGTGCGTCGCACACCTTGAGCGCCACGACGCATTAAGCGACGTCCGGCAGCTCTTACTGCTGCTCCTTGCTCCGCCATTTGGGGGTTCATCCTTCATAGGCCACTAAAGCACAAACCGAATTTAGCCACAAAAAGGCACAAAATGCACAAAAGAAAAACTGTCGGCTTGAATTATGACCTTCTAGTAGAAGAAGTCTTTCTTCTTTTTGTGACTTTTGTGCCTTTTTGTGGCTAACCGAACAATCGTGGCAAACGCTGTCGCCAGTCCTTCGGCAGCAGGATCTCCATCGCATCGTCTACCGTGATGATCCCGAGTATATCTCCTGACTCATCGATCACGGGAAGCGCGAGGAGATTGTATTCCGCAATTCTTTGCGCCACCTCCTTTGCGGGCTCCTCGGGATCGGCTTGCTGAAATTCAGTTCGCATTACCTCTTCCAACGGCATCGACGGATCGGCCAGGATCAAACTTCGCAATGCGATCACGCCAAGCAGTTTCCATGAGTCTTCCTGCTCCACCACGTAGAGGTAGTAGATCATGTTCGGCGTTTCCGCCATTTCGCGCAGTCGCGCCAGGGCTTCGCCGACCGTGAGCGCGCGTGGGAGCGTGACGAACTCGGTCGTCATCAATCCGCCTGCGGTATCGTCCTCATAAGGAAGCAACTCGACGACGTCAGCCTGTTCGTCGTGTTCCATCAGGCCCAGCAACTCTTCCGCCTTCTCTTCAGGAAGATCGCCGAGCACGTCCGCGGCTTCGTCAGGCGACATCCACTCGAGGATGTCAGCAGCGCGTTCCTGGTCCATGTCGGCAAGAATCCTGGCCTGACTCTCGGCCGGCATCTCTTCGAGTGTCTCCGCGGCAGTCTCGTCGTCGAGTGATTCGACGACTTCCGAGCCATGGTGGTAAGAGAGTGCTTCTGCAAGGCGCGCAATCTCCACGGGGTGCAGGCGCGCGAGCTTATCACTGGAGGATTTCAACTGGACCGTCGCGGCGTCAGTCGCCAGGTATCCGACGTCAGCCCAGTCGAGTACTTCGACGGGTTTCTTGCTGCCGACGAAGCCGGCCGGTGCGAGTCGTCGCCACAGACCTTGAAGACTCACGTCGGCGCCGGTCACGCGCCAATCGCCGGCGGCCTCGATAATCTGCACGTCGTTGACGCGAACTACCCGTTTGCCGTCAACGTCGATGAGTTGTTTGTCGAGCACGTCGCGCGCCAGCAGCACTTCACTCTCACGACGCACGAAAGGACGCAGATCGAGAATGTCGGAATTCAGTCGCACGCCCTGTCGGTTCAACTCGGTGATGCGCCAGCGCGGGAGAAAGAAGTCGCGGCGTCGATAGCGCGCAACGAGGCCCGTCACCGGAGGATGATCAT
>DATNFX010000378.1:0-3356 GCA_035606195.1 Pyrinomonadaceae bacterium | reverse complement strand
AATGTTTGTGCCATCGAACATGATTCCCACAGGACCCTTGCCGACTCGATACGTTCCCAGCTTAACGCCATCAGTGCCGCGTAATTTCGTGACGCTACTACTGTCGTTATTTACGACCCAGATATTCTCGCCATCATATACAATCCCCATCGGTCGTTTTCCAACGACATAAGTGCAACTGGCGCCATCGCTCAAACGCAGCTTCGTAACCGTATTATCGCCGCCGTTCGAGACCCAAAGGTCCCTCCCGTCGAACGCAAGGCCCTGCGGTTGTTGGCCCACGGTTACGGTACCAGCTAACGAGCCGTCTTTGGCAAGAAACTTCATTACGTTATTGCTCATCTGGTTTGCGACCCAGACGTGTGTGCCGTCGTATGCGAGAGCCACGGGCCGCGTGCCGGTTTCGAATGTGCCCATGTTTAGTCCATCGCTCGCACGCAGCTTCATGAGACTGTCACTCTGCTGGTTTGCTACCCAAACGTTGCTGCCGTCAAAGACCATGGCTTCCGGCCGCCGTCCGACCTCGAAATCTGTTGATTGAGGCGCAGGGTCCTGCAGTTGCGCCGTCGAGTGCGATACAACGAGCGACAGAAACATGAATAACACCACACGCCTTGCTGAATTTACTTTATTGTTCATTTCTTTTACCTGAAGCCGCAGATGACGCCGATTATCGGCGTTCATCTGCGGCCCCAATTTGCCTACGTTCTAGGTTTGGCGTTTATGACTATGAACGTCATCGGCCTTCGGATCCATCCACAGAATCGATTCGACGATCCATGGCGGGTTGGCTTGCCCCGGACACATGGCCCACCATTGGCGCCCCTCGTTCCCGTAGCGAATCATGCCGATATGGTTCGTCACATCCTTGTCCAGTTTGGCTTTTGCATCGGAAAAACCGAGTTTTTTTCGCAGCAAAGCGATCTCGTCAGGCTTACCGGTCAGGAATGTCCAGCCGGGTTTCAGTTTGTGCATCTGCACGTAGTGCTTCAGTTTCTCAGGAGTATCCTCATCGGGCTTGAGCGTGATCGAATACATAAAAATGTCGCGGCCCACGCGTTTACCCAACAGATTCTGCACCCGTTTCAAATTTTGCGTAACCGGAACACAGATGCCTTCGCACTGCGCGTACATGAAGTTGATCACAACGATCTTATCTTTGATCAGGTCGTCGTAGAAGCGCACCTTCTTGCCTTCGTGCGTGGTAAGCTCGAAGTTAGGAAAGTAGCGGGCCTGAAGCTTTTCCCTTGATGACTTTGTTGCCCACGAGCGATCAAATAAGCCACCAGCCCGAGATGTAACGACCGTTGCCAGCGGCGCCACCGCCAGGCCCGCGAGCATTTTTCTTCTATTTATCTTTGACATTTTAAGCTCCTTTCTTAGTCGCGGTTAACGGTGCGAATCACAATTACTTTCATTGTTGTTTCCGACGTCATCAATATCAAACCGCAACATCATCGCGTGGTCTTCGTGAATGATGTTGTGGCAGTGCATCGGATAACGTCCGGTGAAGTCTCGGAAACGGAAGTAAATACTGACATCATCATTCTCGCCGAGCCTGATGACATCCTTACGACCCCTTTCGATCAATGTCGGAGTGTTGCGGTTGCGGCTGAGAACCTGGTGCTCTTCGAAGTGAATGTGTATTGGGTGCGACCAGTCAAAGCCACCTTCAAGGTTCCAGATCTCTGCCGTGTTGCGCTTAACTCTGAAACGGACTTCATTACAGTCGAAGAGTTTGTCGTTGATGACCCATTGCCCGTTATTGCGGTCAAACTTGAAGCACCGCTGGATGCGCTCAGTTACTCTCGTGGGCACCTGATAGAACGTCGGGTTAGTCGCGGGATTGACGCTGTTATCGGTCACGGGATCAGAGACCACTCGGAACTGGAGCACCTTATTGCCTTGTCCCGCTGGAAGAATGTTGGTTGTTGGTCCTGCACCGTCACATTGTTCCAGACGGTTTTCGAGGTGAATGATGCTGCCTGCGGCGAACGATGAGAAGTCGACAATCACGTCCATGCGCTCGGCGACGGCGATCATCAACCCACTAGTTGTTTGTACTGGATTCTTCAGTAGATTGCCGTCATTAGAAATGATCCAGAAGGGATGGTTTGTGAGATCCGACTTCGTGAGGTACATCCGATAGAAACGTGACGGCCCGCCGTTGAGCCAGCGGAAACGATAACGCCGCCGTTTCACTTCAAAGAAGGGTTGGATCTTTCCATTTACAAGAAACTTATCGCCGAGAATGCCGTCGCGGTTTGCGAGGTCGAAGGCGAGCAGCCCGTCGTCCGGATCGAAGTTCTTGTCGTTGAACATCATCGGAATGTCGAACTGCGGGAAGCTCGGGAGACGAAATCCGGTCGTCTCGTCGCCGGTGTCAAACTGGTTGAAGAGCAGGTAGAACCCGGCGAGGCCCTTGTAGACGTTCTGCGACGTGAAATCGACGCGGTGATCGTGATACCACAGCGTGCTCATCGACTCATTGATGTCTCCATTGGGTGGATGGCTTGAGGCGAAACCTGCCAGGACATTCGGATAATGCTGGTCGTACCACTTACCCACGCCGAAAAAGTCGCACGGAAAGCCGTCGCTTTCTGATGGTGTGTGGCCGTTGTGTAAGTGCGTCGAAACTGACTGTAGTCCGAAACCTCCATTGTTCGCGGGAAGGTCATTGAAGTTTCTGACGAGGATCGGTTCACCATAACGCGCCACGTAGGTCTGTCCGGGAACTGTACCGTTGAAGGTCCAGAGTCTTTGCAACG
The DNA here is from genome assembly GCA_035606195.1 of Pyrinomonadaceae bacterium. Lineage (GTDB taxonomy): Bacteria > Acidobacteriota > Blastocatellia > Pyrinomonadales > Pyrinomonadaceae > PSRF01. The sequence goes on along the minus strand of DATNFX010000378.1, from coordinate 588 downwards.
GCAGCTCCGGATGCATGCTGATCAACGCTTCTCTTTCGTGGACCTCGTAAAACTTTTGCGGCGGTAACGTCGTTAGCGCCTGGTGTGGCCGAGTGCGTGCTTCGCCCGCTGCTGTGTTTGGGTTTACTGCCGGCGCTGGACTAAGTGATGCGACGGATTGGGCGATTGGCGGGATTGGCAAAGGCTCGACAAACGGAGTGGTTGGCGGACTTACCGGCGTTCCGTTTCCGCCGGAGCCATCCCACCATCTGCGGTCGCAGTCGCTGCCGAAGCTGCCTCCCCCGCCGAATTGAGCCCGAGCACTCAAACCGTTTTTCTGTATCAGGTAGCCGGCGCTCGTTAACAAACCTGCTTTAATCATGTCACGGCGGTTCAAACGTGCTGCGATTATTTCGCGCCGGTTCTTCGCAGCGTTGCGTATTTCCCTCTCTCGCCGTCGATTTCGCGTGGAAATATTGGCCATAGCGTTCTCCTTGTAGGGGACTCGGCAAGCACACTACATCGCCAAGTCGGATGAGCCTATTCATGCGAGGTGAGTTATTGAGTTAACTACTTACTGATATGGCCGAAGGATGCTTTGGAAGGCAA
>DATNFX010000377.1:0-9489 GCA_035606195.1 Pyrinomonadaceae bacterium | reverse complement strand
CGAAACGATGCGCGACACATCGAGCAAATCGTCGATGAGTTGTGCCTGAACCTTTGCATTACGATCGATGGCTTCGAGTCCCTGGTGCAACACCTTCTCGTCACGTTTTGCCTCACGGAGCACACTGGACCAACCGAGCAGTGAAGTCAGCGGCGTTCTCAATTCGTGAGACAACGTCGCCAGAAATTCATCCTTGATTCTGTTGGCCGCTTCGGCTTCAGCACGCGCACGTTCAGCACGCAGCAACAACTGTTCGCGTGCTTCCTCAGAGCGTTGCAGATCACTGACGTATTTCGATAACTCCTGAACGTGTAAGCGTGCCGCCTCTGCCTGTTCCAGCGAGGTCTCGATGTTTTTGAGGTAAGTCTGGTATGTGAAGCAGATGATGAGGATGATGGGAACCGTAGCTATCACTGCATAGAAACTGTAGTTCTTTATGAGGATTGCGATGATGCCCGCCGCAGATGCTCCAGCAAAATAAGTGACGGAGGTCCAGAGATAGTACGTGCGCCACGTATACCACGCCGATTCTTTGATCTTGCTCGCTTTTTCAATCGCGATGAGAGTGGTGTTGGCAACGTACTGCACCAGCGCCATCAGGCAAACGGCGCCAAAGTAAGTACCTGAGATTCTGCCGGGGTTCGCAAGCTGTGCAGGTGGGCCAATGGCCAGGTTCAGGACTGTGGACGTAAAAAAAGTCGACGTCGCGAGGATCGCTGAATTGAAAAGAATCGTGCGCGGGCGTTTGCTGATGATCAGTGTCGCAGCCACACCTTCGAGTGCTGACATCAGGATCGCCGCAGCGCCTCCATAAAGCAGCATCGTCAGAAAAACAAACGTGTCCGCGACGGTAATGCGACCACTGACGCGAGGAATGGGTATGGCAATGAGTGCGCTCGCCATCACCATCAGGCACAAAAACACAAAGCGAGCGTCGAACATGTGGAACGGAAACAGAAAAAGCGAACCAAGTGCGATCGCTGCTCCCGCAATTACCAGCGACCACATGTAAACCTGGCCGAACTGAGGCCGATCGACGTTCACTTGCGTCGCGCTCATTTTTCTCCCTTTGTGTTGTCGTGAAACTGCGGATTAGTAATCGAGGCAGTCGTTGCCAGTATCTGATGGTGCCGCCATCATCGAACTGCCATCACCATTGAGCATTGCTGACTGAGCGCTCATTACGAGATCACCTGTGATTACGCCGTCGCCAGTAATGGCTCCATCCCCCGTGATCACCCCATCCCTGAAGAAATCACCCTCGGTCAAGAGATCCTCAAACAGTTGACTGGCTGCCAGGAACGCTGAGCCGTCACCTGTGATAACGCCGTTACTCGTAAGTATGTAATCGCCCGTGATAACGCCGTCGGAAAAATATGAAGAATCGCCGGTAATTACCCCGTCACCGGTGATGACACCGTCGCCCGTGATTACACCGAGCGAATATATCCGCTGGTATTTCGTGATTAGATCGATACCAGTAGCGTAAGTGTAATTGAGAATGATACCGCGCGACCACGTGAAGGTGTAATTTGCAATCGTTGTTTCCGGCGCGGGTGGCACGTCGACTGTAAGCAACTGCGCGCCTACAGGTGTCGACGAACTCACATCAGTTCTAACTCTCTGCGCTAACTGTACCGCACCAGCTATATTCAACTGACCTGCGCCCTGCTCGAACATGTTGTAGCCGGCCAGTGGCTGGGCCGTATACATCAACAACGCCTTCACCAGATTAGGCGTAAGGGTCGGATTCGCCTGCAGCATGAGGGCCGCTGTTCCCGCTGCGACTGGTGTGGCCATCGAAGTGCCGCTCAAGTACATCATCTTCCGATTCTCTGCGCCACTGACACCTGCATCCAGTGATGGAGTCTGCGTCACCAGATAATTATTGTCGGCTTCAGCATCGATCAGTTTATTGCCGGGCGCAATGAGATCCGGTTTGATCAGGTTGTCGTAATGGGTGACGCCTTCATCGTCAACAGTGTAGCTGCGTGTTGGTCCACGCGAGCTGAACGTTGCGACAGCATCGTCGCTGCGTTCGTCGGTGCCGAATGTGTTTGAAGCTCCAACTGTGATCACCGAAGGCTCGTTGCCGGGCGAATGAATGTGACCGTAAATCTTGTTCCCGGCGCTGTCTTTGCCGTTGTTGCCGGCTGCTGCGAAGACTACCACGCCCGCATCAACCAGTCTGCGCGCTGCCCGACAGATCGGATCATTCCGGTACGAATCGACGGCGGGCATACCAAGACTCATGTTAACGACACGAATGTTGTAAGTCGTTCGATTCGTGGCGACCCAATCGAGCGCTCGCAGCACCCATGCGGTAGTACCAACGCCGTCAGCATTCAACACGCGCAGGTTGATAAGGTTTGCATTCGGCGCGATACCGACATATGCTCCGTTGGAAATTCGCCCGTTACCTGCCGCGAGTGAAGCAACGTGCGTCCCGTGGCCGTATGGATCGTCAGTGCGACCCTCGCCAGTGAAATCCTCGTTATAGACGACCCGAGGCCCGTTTGATTTGTTTAGAAAAGAAGTGTGGTCGGCGTCGATTCCGGAATCCAGAATCGCGATACCGATTCCCGTCCCATCTACCGAAACACCGGTGCTCCCGTCGCTGCTCTGCCTGATCTGATCCGCCCCGGTCGTACTCGAAAGATGGCCCATCGGCCGGACTTCACGATTGAGAGACACGTAAGCGACATCGCTGCGATTAGCCAGGTTGACCGCAGCGCTCGCCGGTAAAGTGGCTACGCGCACCGCGAAGTTCCTGAACTTGCGGATGTTGCTTCCGCCCGAATACTCAATCGTCGAGTCAATTGAAACGTCTTGCTGGTTGGCAGGCTGAATAATGACGCGGACGAAGTCGCCACCCTTTCCGGAATTGACCTTTTGCAGAATGTCTTTTGAGACTTTTCGTTTCGGCTGGGCGTCGGACGCGGCGTGCGTCCTCTGTTCAAAAACAAAGAGAGGAAGGAGTAAGAGTGAGAGTAAACCACCCCACAGTATCGGGAAAATAAAACGCTTCATTAAGTACTCCGGGAAACTTGTGAAGAAGTTTCACTCTCGGCTCAAAAGTAGATCCGTGAACGAGGAGGAAATCCTGGGGCAATTCCACGCAAACCTTCGGGGCGAATGTCGGGGGAAAGGAGTCTAACAGGTTTCAACATTCCAAAATGTTGAGTTTTCGTGTCGGACAAATTGTGGTCACAAAGCGGCACAAAAGGCACAAAAAGCACAAATAATGCTGGCAAAGTCGCCCTCCTCCCGCTTGCCCAGCATTACTCGCCCCGGCCGATACTTTGGAGGAAAGCCATGAAATCTCTGAGTTTGAGACTATGCCTAGTACTGTCCCTTTCTGGTTTGACTGCGGGGGTCGCGAACGCGGCTACCGTGCCGGCCGGGTTCACCGACTCAGTCGTCGCCGCCGGGCTGACAAATCCGACCGCAATGGCGCTCGCCCCTGATGGTCGAGTCTTTGTCTGCCAACAAAACGGCGCGCTGCGTGTCATCAAAAACGGCGCCTTGCTTCCGACTCCGTTCCTGACTGTGACTGTAGATTCTTCGGGCGAACGCGGACTGCTCGGCATCGCCTTCGATCCGAACTTCGTCTCCAATCAACTGGTCTACATTTACTACACCGCCACGACTCCAGCAGTGCACAACCGCATCAGTCGCTTCACCGCCTCGGGTGACGTTGCTCTTGCAGGCAGTGAAGTGATCCTGATGGATCTGCCGAACCTGAGCGGGGCGACGAATCACAACGGCGGCGCGCTTCACTTTGGACCGGATGGAACTTTGTTCGTTGCAGTCGGCGACAACGCAAACGGCACTAACGCACAGACACTGGCCACGCGACTCGGCAAGCTGCTGCGTATCACTTCCACCGGCGGAATACCGGCGGATAATCCGTTCTTCAATACGGCAACAGGAGACAATCGCTCGATCTGGGCGCTGGGAGTGCGCAACCCGTTTACGTTTTCCTTCCAGGAGGGCTCCGGAAGGATGTTCATCAACGACGTCGGTGAGAATACGTGGGAAGAGATCAACGACGGCATCGCCGGCTCGAACTATGGTTGGCCCACGTGCGAAGGTTTCTGCAATCCTCCGAACCCGAACTTCCGCGATCCGATCTTTGCGTATGCAAACGACGCGTCGACATGCGCTATCACTGGCGGCGCCTTCTACAACCCGCAAGTCAATCAGTTTCCAGCGAACTTCGTAGGTAACTATTTCTTTGCGGATTTCTGTGGTGGTTGGATTAGACGGCTCGACCCGGCAAATGGAAATGCTGTCTCCGATTTCGCGACCGGCATTGCAAGTCCGGTGGACTTGAAAGTTTCGGCTGATGGTTTTCTTTATTACCTCGCTCGCGGCGCGGGTGCGGTAGGTCGAATCGGTTTTGCGGCGACGGGCGATAACATTCCACCAACGGTAGCGATCACAAATCCTGCGAACGGTGCGACCGTCGCGCGCAAGGCCACCATTACGATCACAGCAACGGCGAGCGACAACGTCGGCGTGACGCGCGTCGATTTCCTGGTGAACGGCTCACTGCAGTGCTCGGATACAACCGCGCCCTATAGCTGCGCCTGGAAAGTGCCCGGTGCGATGAACAAGACGCATCAACTACAAGCACGTGCATTCGATCAGGCCGGGAACTCTGCTAGCGCAACAGTCCAGGTCACTGCACGCTGAGAAACGTACTCCATGCTTGGACAGGGTCAGAACCACCTCGCGGTAGCGGGTGGGTGCGCAGCCTACGGCGTACCCACCCGCTACCGCGAGGTGGTTCTGACCCTGTCCAAGTTACGGTTTGATTCGCATGGTGCCGGCGTTGCTTGTCTGCCCGTGGAACTTAATGCGTACGGTGCATGTGCCGGCGGCGAGACTGTCCGGTAGCCGGAATCTGACCTGAACAAAATCCATGTTCGCGACTGCTCTCACATCCTCCGCCGGAACGTCGAAGCTCTGGCTATTACTATCGACCACATTTACGATGACGGCCGCAGCCGTTTCGCCTTGTCCCAACGTCACATTCCTCGCAAACACGAGAATTCGCGAATTTTGATCAGCCCCGAGATTGAATAAATAGGTGAGATTAATGATCGGGAACGGATCCCGCAGCAATGCTACTGAATCGAATGCTGTTAACTGGTCTGCGGCTGGACCAGACGAATCCAACAGCAATTCGAGCGGAGGCGGTGGCGCCACCGTGTAAACGTCTGACCTTACAGGACTCGCCGCAAAACCTGATCTAAATGCACGCGCTTTCAGAGTGAGCGAATGGTCCACCAAAACGGCTGAACCCGAAGAAATGATCTGATCGCTTTCAGTCGGGTCCGATCCATTCGTCGTGTAATGAATGACAGCGTCCGGAGTGCTGCACACAATCTGAACGGCGGTCGGAAATATAGTTCCCCCCGGCACGCTGAAGATCGGTTTCGCGACTATGAGGGCCTCGAACAGTTGGACCGGATCTCTGCTTGAAACGAACGAACCAATGCCGAGGACACCAGCGTCATTCGATCCCCATGCCTTGATCGTTCCACCAGTACTTGGATCGCCGATAAGTGCAAAGCTCGAATTGTTCCCAGCTGCGACGGCAAAGGCTCCCGAAATTCCGGGCACTGAAACCGGAGAGTTATGAATGTTGAAATCGTTGCCTAATCCGAGTTGTCCGTCGCCATTCCCGCCAAATGCCTTGATGGTCCCATCGTTGAGCAGGACCAAAGAATGGAAGTTCCCGGACGCAGCGGCCTTTCCTGACAGGTTCTCGATCTGACCCGGCACTGGATAAATGTTGGTGTCGGCTATTCCGCGGCCAAGCTGCCCGAAGGTGTTAATACCAAAAGACCAGACACTCTGATCCTGCTTTATAGCAATCGTCACTCCGGAACCGGAACTCATGGCGATTGTGTTCTTCAAGGCAGGCAATTCAACGGGCGACGTGTAAGTGTTGAAGGATATTCCGTTGCCGAATCGTCCAGCAGACGCGAACCCCCAACCAAAAACAGTTCCGTCCGCCTTGACTGCCCACGATAGACCCGCGCCGGCAAAGATTCGGACGACGTTCGTTAGACCCGGCACCTGAGCCGGCGTTGGATGCGAAGCGAAATCCTGAGTGCCGAGTCCCAGCTCACCATCAGCATTCCAGCCCCACGTCCAAACCGTCCCATCAGATTTGAGCGCCATCGCATGAATGGTGCCGGCGGAGATAGCTGTAATGTCCGACAGAGTTGTCTTAACAGGTCGATTGACGGAGTTAGGCGTTTCACTACCAGTCGCTAATTGACCCTTCTCGTTCGTTCCCCAGGTCCAAACCGTTCCATCGTTCTTGAGAGCAACAGAATAGCTTGCTCCAGCACTGATGTCTTTGACATTCATCAGGTCGTCGACTTGAGTTGGGAAGGTGCGAAAACTGTTCGTGCCGTCGCCCAGCTGTCCGAGTGCGTTCAAACCCCAGGCCCACACGATGCCGCCGCGTAAAAGGAGAACATGGGTGCCCTGGGTATTCATCGAAATCTTCGTCGCGCCGTTGAAGACGACAAGGTCTGCGACTTTAGCTGTTGCGGTCGCGGAATTATTTGCCGGATTCGTTTCGGGATTGCTTGAGGATATCGTCGCGGTTGAAGAAAGCGTCGTCCCGCTTGGCGCATTAACCTTAGCGGTTACGACCATTGTCAGTGGGGTATCCTGAGGAATGTGTAAAAAGGATCCGGTCGCGGTACCCCCGCTTGGAACTATGGGCCCATTACATCCGGAACAAGAGACAAAACTTACTTCATTAGGTAGAACTACCGAGACCGTAGTGTTGAGTGCTGGACCATTCAACGGCCGAACCGTAATAGAAAAATCTATGAGTCGCGTTGTGGCAACCGGATCGGGACTGGCAACGAACGACTCGATCGCGAAATCAACCGACGGAGTTGGCGTCGGACTCGGCGTTGGAGTCGGGGTCGGTGTCGGAGTGGGTGTCGGCGTTGGAGTAGGAACTACGCCGTCCGAAGTCCAGTTTAAAGTGACATTGCCGTATTCTCCGTTCCAACCATCGACGGCGATTCGGTAAGTGGTGCCGGCTGTGATCGGGAATTGGACACGACTGGCGCGGTTGACGCCGGGATTGATGTCGTCGTTCTGCGCGAGATTGATCACCTGATCGACTGAAGTTCCCGTGTAAATCGCGAGCGTGGTATCGAAGTTACTGCCCACAGTGTCGAATGTCGCTGTTCCATTCACCGTTGACTGCCACGCGTACCAGATCGATTTATCACTGAAGAAACTTGCATGAAATCGTTCCCCCACCTCTCTGGTTGCGTTCGCATTCGTCCCGGTTGTGGTTCCCGCACTACCGCTAAGGTTGATCGCATCAGCAAAATTGTCGTTAGGCGGCCGCACGATTGGTGGCCCACCAAGTGAGTAGCCAAACAGATCGATGGCTTTTAGATCGTTCTCGCTGAAGGTCCGTCTCAGACCATCGTCGAGTGTCGGATCCATGATGCCGACGTACTGTCGTGTGGACTCAAGTGAATCGTCGCGCCAATGACTCGATTGGCGGCCGTCGCCAGTGCCGGGACCAGGATTTGAACCACCTGTCGAGAGCGGAAGTTCGAACGTAGCAAAAGTGCTCAATTGATTACTGAAATACAACTGGCTGCCGCCAATCGACATGACGCGAGGGGTAGTCGCGAACGTCGCCAGCGTTACCGACCCTGCGCGGAAGCGAAACAAATCCCAAACGGTGACGGCAGAACTACCGGCGCCCGCGCCTGAGTTTGAAACGAAGCCAAGCGCGTGACCAATTTCATGGGTTGCTACTGAGTCGAAGTCAGTAAGAGTACTACCGATGCCGTCGTCAGGATTGAAATCGAATGGAAACGCCGAATTGAAACCGATTCCAGCGTCACCCTGACCAAGAGGAAGTGAATCAGGGTTCGGAATCGCTCCTACGAATGCGAGCGCGCGAGCATTTGCTTTGGTCAAACGGAAATTTGTAACGCTGCTGGTGCTTCCATTCAATTCGATGGGAACCGACGAAGCAGGCAAAGCATTGTAGAGCTCTGTTTCGCTATTGGTGGAGGCAGTATCAATTAAGCGTTGTCGAAGGTCTGAATAGGAACCGTTGAACGACGAGCTCGCTGTGGCGCCGAGGATGTCGGGGTCGTCATACGGCTGACCGAAAAAGGTTAGCCCGTAGTCGACGTCGATTACGACCGTGATGGGCGTTGCGATTACGGCCTCCCAACGATTCGCAGCCACGATAAACGCATTCCTGGCTTGCTCGTTTTGATTTAACTGAGTCGTGCCGTTCAGCACGATGCGCAGGCCGGCGGATGGTAGGAGTGAGACTGTCGAACCCGAGAGCGATTTCAGCGTCGTGGTCTTTCCGTCTCGCGGTGCTCCCTTATAAATCAGATTAGCGGGGCCGCCACCAGGACGTTGATTGATTCGATCACGTTCCGCCTTGTTCGCAGCGCGACAGGCAAATCGGCCTTCGGCATCGCGATAGACAATAAATATCTCGTCGTCGGGAACCGTTGATAAGGTTGTGCGTTGAGCATCCGATGCAGACGGCCCAAACATCGCCCAGCAAAGGGCAACCAGCAGACAGAGGTAGCCGAATCTGACGGCTCGAGACGCAGAGCGCACGTAGAAATACAAGAAGAGCATTTTAAATAAAGGGAGATCCGATCAGATTGTGTGGGCGCAACGACCTTGGGCTTGCGCCAGTCTCTCACAAACATGCGCACGCAGGGAAGCGCGCCTAAAGGATGCTTAAAATACGCCGAAGGCGTGGGCTAATTTCAGCCCAAGGTTGGAGCGCAGCGACAACCTTGGGAATCAAACAAAACACCGAACTAAACCCTGCAGAGTCTGTCGGGAAATTAATGATGATTGATTAGAACAAGTCAGGAAGAGGAGCTTGCTCCCGCTGCGGAACCTAATTCACGTAGAAGCGGGGGCAAGCCCCTCTTCCTGACTTGTTCATTTCCATCATGACTCATGGTTCGCCGCGTGAGAAACCCTTGAAAGGGTTTTTCTCAAGGCGAACCCTGTCAGGGTTCATCGGCTGTTTTTTGATCGGGTCCCAGGGTTCTCGCGATGCTCGAACCCTGGGCTGAAATTAGCGAACGCCTTCGGCGTTTCCGGGGGTTAGCGAACGCCGTCGGCGTTCTGGTCCCTAAATGTCATGAACTACAACGCCTTCGGCGTTTCTGATTGTAGATGTCATGAACCATATCGGCCGGCGACGATTTCTTTCGTTTCTTTCGCACTCTGCTGCGGCGATTGCCTGCTGGCCAACGGTCGCAAAAGCATTCGACTCGACGAGCACCTGCTGGTTGGATCTCTGCGCCCCTTTCATCATCGAGGATCCTGTTCGCGGTTTACATTCGGAAGTCGTGTTTACCTCCGACACGTTCGTCCGCCGTAAGGGACACGCCGATCGACTCGATGCGACCGAATACGAGCTTCATCTCTTTGACGCAG
>DATNFX010000376.1:0-5831 GCA_035606195.1 Pyrinomonadaceae bacterium | reverse complement strand
GCCACGATGGTGAGCACAAGAGCGATACCGGCAAAGTGATCACAAACGACTGCAACGTTTGTCATAAGGTGCTCTTCTATTCCGCGCGCCCGCCTGAGCAGAATCCACGAACCGGAGCCTTCAAACATCCGGTCGACCTCGGCAGTTTGGCATCACGTAAATGCGAAAGCTGCCACTCAGCCAATAAACCGTTTCAGCACCCCATCAACCTTGGAGACATCTCGATGTTTCAATGCGCCGATTGTCATTAGCCACCAGAAGGCACAAGAAAAGATTAGCCACAAAAAGGCACAAAAAGCACAAAAGGCACATAAAGAATTTTTTCTTCATTTGTGCTTTTTGTGCCTTTTGTGGCTGCTAGTAAGCCGTGAGGCCGAGGGAGCGGAATTGGCTGCAGACGCGTTCGACGAGCCATGGTGGTGCGGGGGCAACGTCGTCGAGCGCGTAATCGATTCCGAGTTTCTTCCATTTGTAACGACCCATCTGATGAAACGGCAGCACGTCTACGCGCGCGACATTCCCGAGCCGAGCGGCAAACATCGCTATCTGATTGATATCGTTCTCATCATCAGTGAATCCCGGAACCAATACGTAACGAAGCCACACCGTTCGCTTGCGTTCAGCAAGCCGGCGAGCAAAATCCAGTGTTGGACCAACTGCCTTGCCCGTCAGACGCAGGTGCTTCTCTGGATCCCACGCCTTAATGTCGAGCAATACCACGTCGATCTGGTCTAGCTCGTTGTCCGACAGACGCTCGCCAAGGTATCCGTTCGTGTCCAGCGCCGTATGAATTCCCATCGACTTCGCCGCCGTAAACAGCCGCGCAGCAAAACGGTCCTGCATGAGCGGTTCACCACCACTGAGCGTGAACCCACCAAACATCAACTTTAGCCCGTGGCGATATTTCTTTAACGCCTCGATTGCTCGCTCGAGCGTGACCGGTATCCCATTCATCATGTTCCAGGTGTCGGGATTGTGACAGTACAAGCAACGGAACTGGCAGCCCGCAGTCCAGGCCACGACGCGAACACCCGGTCCGTCTACAGTCGAGCCAGTCGTGAACGAATGCAGGAAGCCCATATCACCGGTTTTGAGTGCAGTCGTAACTGCTGATTCGGAAACTCCACTCGCATTATTAACACGCAGTTGGAAAGGATCCGTCGCCTCGAGCGGAACTTGCTCTTTCACACTCATTTGATCACCTGCCATGAAATGTGCGATTCAGCACGTCCAACTGTTGCTCGCGAGTCAACCTGACAAAGTTAACGGCGTACCCGGAAACGCGTATCGTCAAACTCGGATATTTTTCCGGATGCTCCATCGCATCCATCAACATTTCGCGATTGAGCACATTAATATTCATGTGATAACCCGTCATACCGAAGAATCCATCCATGATGTTTCTCAGATTCGTAATCCGATCTTCCTGAATTCTGCCGAGTCCTTCGGGCAAAAGAGAGATCGTGAGCGAGATTCCATCCGCCGCGTCGCGATACGGGATCTTTGCGACTGAAGCGGCCGCCGCATGAATCCCGAGTTTGTCTCGACCATGCATCGGATTCGCGCCTGGCGCAAACGGTTCTCCTTGGCGCCTGCCATCAGGCGTGTTGCCGGTGTTCTTGCCATACACGACGTTCGACGTGATCGTCAGTATCGATTGCGTGTGAACGGCATTCCGATAGGTGGGATGTTTTCGCAGCTTAGTCATGAACGTACTGACGACCCAGGACGCCAGTTGGTCCACTCGATTGTCGTTGTTGCCAAACTTCGGGAACTCTCCTTCGGTTTGGTAATCAGTAATTAGTCCGGTTTCATCGCGCACCACACGCACTCGCGCATGACGAATGGCAGACAAACTGTCGGCCACGACAGATAAACCCGCCAGGCCGAACGCCATCGTCCGCAACGGCGCATAGTCGTGAAGCGCCATCTCCAGCCGCTCATAGGCATACTTGTCGTGCATGTAGTGAATGATGTTCATGGCGTTGACGTAAACATTGGCCAGCCAGTCCATCATGTTTTCAAACTTGACGATCACATCGTCGAAGTCGAGATAGTCACCCTGCACGGGCTCGTTTGCCGGTCCAACTCGTTTGCCGGTGATCTCATCGCGGCCGCCATTGATTGCATACAGGAGACACTTGGCGAGATTCGCGCGCGCGCCGAAGAACTGCATCTGTTTCCCTACCAGCATCGGCGACACGCAACACGCGATCGCGCCATCGTCTCCCCACGCCTGGCGCATGATTTCGTCACTCTCAAACTGAATAGCACTGGTATCGATCGCCACCTTTGCGGCGTAACTACGAAAACCATCTGGCAAACGCGGCGAATACCAGATCGTCAGGTTAGGCTCAGGCGCTGGTCCAAGGTTGTAGAGAGTGTGCAGGTATCTAAAGCTGGTTTTGGTAACTAACGGCCGGCCGTCATCTCCAAGACCGGCAATCGATTCGGTCACCCAGGTCGGATCGCCGGCGAAGAGATCGTCATACTCGGGAGTGCGGAGAAAACGGACGATGCGTAGTTTGATGACGAAGTCGTCGATGATCTCCTGTGCCTGTTCTTCAGTCAGCGCACCCGATTTCAAGTCGCGTTCGAAGTAGATATCGAGGAAGGTCGAGGTGCGTCCCAGCGACATCGCCGCGCCGTTCCCTTCCTTCACCGCGGCGAGATAACCGAAGTAAAGCCACTGCACCGCTTCCTTCGCGTTTGCAGCGGGAACCGAGATGTCGAAGCCGTAGCTCTTCGCCATCTCCTGGAGTTCTTTCAGCGCTAAGATTTGTTCGCTCAACTCTTCGCGATCGCGAATCACGTCGTCTGTTGACATCGACGAGTCGAGGTTCTGTTTTTCATGTTCCTTGTGTTTTATGAGCCGAGCGACTCCGTAGACTGCGACGCGACGGTAGTCACCGATAATGCGTCCGCGGCCGTATGCATCCGGCAATCCGGTGAGTATGTGAGAGCTGCGGCAGCGTCTGATGTCGGTGGTGTAAGCGTCGAAGACACCGTCGTTGTGTGTCTTGCGATATTTAGTGAAAGTCTCGACGACGTGCGGGTCAGGCTCGTACCCGTACGTCTTCAACGCGTTGAGGACGAGTCGGAAACCGCCATTCGGCATGATCGCGCGCTTGAGTGGAGCCTCGGTCTGGAGGCCAACGATCACTTCGTTATCACGATCGATATAGCCGGGAGCGTGGGCAGTTATTCCGCTGGGGATCTGCGAAACGTCGAGAATGCCCTTTTTGCGTTCCTCGACAAAGAGTCGATTCAGTTGAGCCCAGATCTTCTTTGTGCGTTCGGTTGCCGGAGCGAGGAATGATTCGTCACCTTCGTATGGGGTGTAGTTCTGCTGAATGAAATCGCGCACATTGATCCCGCTCTGCCAGAGACCGGGGTTGAATCCTTCCCATTGAGCGACTTTTTCAGTAGCGATTTGTCGCGCAGTTGTAGCCATGCAAATTTCTCCTTAGTGCGACCAATATCATGCGGCGGCTTTTGCCAGCCCGAGTAGAGAACCAGTGTGACGTGCGATCATCAATTCTTCGTTTGTCGGAATCACCCATACCGAAATCTTGCTGCGCGAGGTAGAGATCTCCGGGCCACGCTTATCGTTTGCGCTTTCATTGAGCTCGACGCCCAGCCACGAGCACGCATCACAAATGCGTTGCCGGATCTCGGGAGAGTTCTCACCAATGCCTGCTGTAAACACGAGCCCATCAAGGCCGCCAAGCACTGCGGTGAGCGCTCCGATTTCTTTGGCGATGCGGTAGACGAAATAATCCACTGCGAGTTGAGCATCAGGCTCAGTGCGCCCAAGCAGGTCGCGCATGTCGTTGCTGATTCCGGAGATTCCGAGTAGACCTGATTTCTTGTAGAGGAGAGTCTCGACTTCTTTTGCCGAGAGATTTAGCCCCTGGAAGAGATGTAGCACCACACCCGGATCGAGCGCACCGGGTCTGGTTCCCATGCACAAACCATCGAGCGCGGTGAATCCGAGCGTGCTGTCAACACTTTTCCGATCCTTAAAGGCACAGAGACTTGCGCCGCTACCTAAATGCGCAACGATGACTCGTCCATGTGCAATCTTCGGCGCCACTTCCGGCAGAACTGACGCGATGTATTCGTAAGAGAGACCATGAAAGCCATATCTCTGTAGACCCTGTTGGCGAAGATCGCGAGGAAGCGGAATGAGTTCTGCTACTGCCGGTTGTCCACGATGAAAGCTCGTGTCGAAGCAGGCTACCTGGGACACGTTAGGTAATCGTTCGGCAGCTGCTTCAATGGCGGCGAGATTGTAAGGCTGATGGAGGGGAGCGAGTGGCACGAGTTCGCGCAAGTGGTCCAGCACTTCCGCGTTAACTACTGTTGGCCCAGTGAAACGCGCTCCGCCATGGACCACGCGATGCCCGATGCCGAGCACTCTCGAGCCACCATAGTTGGATCTCAACCAGCCCGCCAACGCCTCGACGGCCTGATGCCCGTCCTTAACAGAAACGTCCTCATCGGCAAGGCGCTCTCCTTCGGAGTTCTTGACCGACAAATGAGGCGACGTCCCAATGCCTTCGATTTGCCCGCGCGCCCCCAGCCGCCAGCTCTCGTGCGACGGACGCTCGAACAGACAAAACTTGAGACTCGAAGAACCCGCATTGAGTACTAAAGCGTAATCGTTCATTCTAATTCTCTCTTCGTCGCTTCTCTCTAAACCTGCGAAGCAGATGGAAGCGTAATGCCTGGGGCGTAAGCCCCAGGTCAAAATGCACAAAAGATCTTCGAGCCCGCGAAGCGGGTGACAGACCGTCAGGAGGATGCGATCTGCGATGTGCTGTCGCCCATTTCATGGGCTCACCTTTTCAATTTATTTCCGATCCTGGGGCTTACGCCCCAGGCTTTATGCTTCCGCTGCTCCGCAGGCTATCTCAGTGAAACATTCGATAAGTTGCCCGTTCGTAAGACGAGGGATTCGGTATGCGCTGGTAACTCATGTTGCCGCGCATTTCGTCGAGCGAGTTCCACTCGTACGCTGCCATCCAGGCTCGCAATTCGGCGCGAAGAGTTCCTAGGTAGCGCGGGCCGTTTTCGAGAATGGCTGAAACCAACTGTGTGACACTCGCTCCAGCCATCGTCGCCTTCACCACGTCAAGCGCCGTGTGAACCCCGCCGCCAATCGCGATCGATGCTTTGACTCTGCCGGCGAGGACCGCTGCCCCTCTGAGTCGTAACTGCAACTCTGACGAGTTCGACAACTCCACTGACCGCAGCACCTCGAGCTCAACGACATCGATATCCACTTTGTGAAAGCGAGTGAAGAGGACCAGACCATCGACACCGACCGCATCGAGCCTGCCGGCGAAGTTGGCAAAGGCAGTGAACAGCGGAGAAAGCTTTGCAGCCACAGGAATACTGATTCCCTGTTTCACTTCGCGGACCACCTCGATCATCTGAGCTTCGACTTCCGCCGCCCCTGTGAGCGCATCGCTTGCCGAGTGGTACAGATCCAGTTCCACTGCGTCCGCCCCCGCCTGTTCGATTTGACGAGCGTATGAAACCCAACTGCACGCGCTGGTGCCGCACAGCGAGGCAATCACGGGAACGTTAACGGCGCGCTTCACACGTTGCAGATGCTCCAAGTACTCGTCAGGCCCCAGCGCCAACTCGGGAGCGGGAAAATAACTTCCAGCTTCGGCGGACGAGTCGTCATGAGTATCGCTGTGAAAGAACGCGTCCATTTGCTCCCCGGTGATTTCTTCTTCGTACAAAGAACGCAGGACAAGCGCCGCCGCGCCCTCATCCTCGAGCTCTCTGACTGTGTCGAGATCGTTCGTTAGCGAGCT
>DATNFX010000375.1:0-4225 GCA_035606195.1 Pyrinomonadaceae bacterium | reverse complement strand
TGGTGCGAAAGGGGGGACTCGAACCCCCACACCTTTCGGTACCAGATCCTAAGTCTGGCGCGTCTGCCAATTCCGCCACTTTCGCAAGCAAAAGCGCAGTGAAGGATAGCACAGAGAATTAGCCACAGATAAACGCGGATCAGTGCAAATCTGATTTTCACAGATCGGCGTGCATCTGAAGCTCCAATGCTACCCAATCATCACGCGCGTATGAGACTTTTCTGGGGCACGTTCTTTGGGAGAGATTCGAACTTCGACGCTGTGGCCGAGGCGATTCAGGATCGCGAAAAGACGATCCGCAGAAAAACCAGACAACTGCCCGCGCAAAAGCCGCGAGACCTTTGGTTGATCCAAACCCGTCCGTTCGGCGGTTTGAGTTTGAGTCCAGCCTCTCTTTTCTAATAATTGGGCAATCCTGGTTGCTAATTCTGCCTTCAACAATAGTTGTTCTGAATCCTCAAAACCAAGATCAGCAAATACATTGCCACTACCTATCTCTATCTTCTCACGTCTGGCTCTTCGTTCTTTTGTTTTGGTCGCCTTGGCTCGTGGTCTCATTGTCATGTCCTCTTGCTGCACGATTTGTAGTGTTCCTCTGCAGCCTTGAGTCTTCTCTTGATGAGGTCGATATCCAGCTTTGGTGTAGCTCGTCCCTTCTTTGATTTCTTCTGGAACGCATGTAGCACGTAAACCGAGTCCGCGAACTTCAGTGTGTAGACGGCCCGATAACTATCGGTCTGATAATCTTCGACTACCTCAAGAACACCTGCGCCACCAAATCCGTGCAACGGTTTGGCCGTTAGAGCTTTAAATCCTTTCTGAGCTTGATACAGCGCATTACCAATAGACTTCTTCACCTCGGAGGGAAACGCTTTGAGGTCCGATCGAGAGGATCCCACCCAAACAATACTCTTGACGTGTGAGGACGTGTTCAAGCTGACAGATTATGCCTTATCTGGCATAAGAACTCAACATACGTCTCGAGTAGGCACTTGTTCAGTTTGAAAATACGCCGAAGGCGTTCGCTAATTTTAGCCCAAGGTTCGAGCTTGCGAGAACCCTGGGTAAAAACATCACGTAGTCGTTTGAACCCTGCAAGGGTTCGCCAACCGCCTAACCCTTACAGGGTTAGAACGTCTTTAATCTTTGTCCCCAGAGTTGTCGCTTGCGCTCCAACCCTGATGGGCTGAAATTAGCGAACGCCTTCGGCGTATTCAAACTGAACCACTACTTCCGAGTAAACCGACTTTTCAACGAACCTTGTAGTCCGTCCGTGGTTTCCCCAGGAAGTCTTTGCCGGTGGACTTGGTGATCAGGCCGAGTTGTTCGAGTTCGTAGTAGGCGCGTTGGATTTCGCCCTTGTCGACCGAGAGTTTTTGGGCGAGCGCGGCGGGTGAGGGGAGGGATTCGCCTGAGGTGAGAGTCTTGTTGCGGATCTGGTTGTCGATCTGTTCGCGCACTTGCGCGTAGACGGGATTGTGCGACAAGTCTTTCAGTTCAATGTTCATGGGAGATTCTCAAAGTGTTCTGGTCACTTTTGATAGGGAGCGCGGAGAGTCGGGATTCAAACCTTTTGCCTCCGCGAGGAGAGCGGCGAACAGTTGACCCGGAACTATGTACGGGATTGGCGCGACGAATTCATCGATCTCGCGCGGCATCACGATCGAACGCGTACACATGCGCGCCGCATCGAGGTCACTCGTGATCGCCAGGGTGTCGGCGTGTAGTTCCCTGAGACGTTCGATCAGACTCTTCACTCCCGGCAACATCACTCCGGGCGGCGCGAAGAGTATCACCGGGAAATGTCTTTCGACCATGGCGAGTGGTCCGTGCAAAAAGTCTGCTGATGAAAATCGCTCGGCGACGACGTAACAAGTCTCCATCAACTTCAGCGCCAGCTCGTACGCATTCGCATAAGCTAACCCGCGTCCGACCACGACACAGTTTTCCATGAAGACGTAACGTTGCACGAGCTCGAGTATCGCGGGCTGCTGTTCCAGCGCCTGGGCCACAAACTGCGGAATCGCTTCATACGAGAACGGCACAGACTTTCTGGCTAACTCTGTCGCAAGCATATAGAAGAGGAGCATCTGACCCGTGAACGTCTTGGTCGCTGCGACGGAACGTTCCTTCCCGCCGTGCGTCAGTAACGTTTCGTCGACGATGCTTGTCATCGAAGAGCCCGGCTCGTTGGTGATGCCGACGGTACAGGCTCCCGACGCCCGGGCGTTTTCGAGCACGCGGTTGATGTCTTCGCCTTCGCCTGACTGAGAAACTCCAACAACAAGCGCATGGTCCAGTCTTAAGTCGGCGTTGTAGATCGTGTGGACTGACGGCGCGGAAAGTGAGACTGGAATGCCGGTCGTGATTTCGAGCAAGTAACGACCGAACAGCGCAGCGTTGTCAGAACTGCCCCGCGCAACAAGGACGATCAGGTGAATGTCGCGCGTCTTGAGTACGTTTCCGAGTTTGGAGATCTTAAGTCTTTCTTCGGCAATCGTGCGCTCGAGGGCGATAGGCTGCTCGGCGATCTCGGTAAGCATTAAGGACATGTTGACGGGACACTACTGTAACACGGATAAACGCGGATCAGGAGACGGATTGAATTCGTGATAATCTGTGGCGCATGTCCCGTCTCGTCTCCCTCGACGTCTTTCGCGGAATCACGATCGCCGGAATGGTGCTGGTCAATAATCCCGGCACATGGTCCAGCATCTACTGGCCGCTGGAACACGCCGCGTGGAATGGTTGGACGCCCACAGACTTGGTGTTTCCGTTCTTCCTCTTTATCGTCGGTGTTTCGATCACGCTCGCGTTTGCCCGTCGCGTCGAAGAGGGCAGCGTGAAGCGCGATCTATATCTCAAGGTAATCAAACGCACTGCGATCATCTTCGGCCTCGGACTGTTCCTCAACGGCTTTCCGTACTTTCAACTCGGGACCATTCGGATTGCCGGTGTGCTGCAGCGAATAGCGCTTTGCTATCTGATTGCTTCCTTGATCTTTTTGACGACGAGAGTGAGAACGCAGTTCCTGATCGCCGTTGCGCTGCTCATTGTTTACTGCGTTGTAATGACGCGACTCGCGGCGCCGGGATATGCGCCAGGCGATCTCACGAAGGAAGGGAGCATCGCGTCGTTTGTCGATCGTGTGCTTCTTGGCCAGCACATCTGGAGACAAGGCAAGGTTTACGATCCGGAAGGTTTACTCAGCACATTTCCTGCTGTGGCGACAACGCTGTTCGGAGTGCTGACCGGGCATTGGTTGCGAAGCGAGCGGCCACGGTTCGAAAAGGTTGTTGGAATGTTCGTCGCGGGCGCGGTGTGCGTCGTGCTGGGTTGGGCGTGGAATCCGTTCTTCCCGATCAATAAGGCGTTGTGGACGAGTTCGTATGTGCTCTTCACTGCGGGACTCGCGTTGCAATTTCTTGCGCTCTGCTATTGGTTGATCGACATCAAAGGTTACCGGCGTTGGGCGTGGCCGTTTGAGGTGTTTGGGGTGAATGCGCTCGCGTTGTTTGTCGGCACGGGATTGATGGTGAAGTTGATGGGGCTGTTCAAGGTTCAGGGATGGATCTTTCGAAACCTGTTTTTAACGTGGGCAGAGCCGATCAACGCATCGCTTGCTTATGCGATCGCGTTTATTTTGCTGTGGCTATTTTTGATGTGGCTACTCTATCGGAAGCGCGTGTTTATTAAGGTGTAGTTAGACAGGATTTACAAGATGTCTCAGACTCATCTTGAAAAATCTTGTCAATCCTGTCTATACCCAGGGCCGCGGAGCACACGCCCGCTGAGTACGCTGGTGCGCTGTCCTTTATCAACGCTGAGCTTTCCGTTCACAATCACGTAGTCAATGCCGATCGGATATTGGTTAGGTGATTCGAAGGTTGCGCGATCGATAACCTTCGATGGATCGAAGATCGTTATATCTGCGAACATTCCTTCCTTGATTGATCCGCGTTCCTTCAGGCCTACACGAGCGGCGGGTGCTCCCGTCATTTTGCGAATTGCATCTTCGAGTGTTAACAACTTCTCATCACGCACGTAACGTCCAAGTATGCGTGGATAGCTGCCCCAACCGCGCGGGTGAGACTTCGAACCCGCCAGCGGCCCATCCGTAGCTCGCGAACCGCTGTCAGTGCAGAAACTCACGAGCGGCGACTTCATTGCCGCGCGCATGTCGTCTTCACTCATCATGAAATAAATCGCGCCCGTCTGACCGTGA
>DATNFX010000374.1:0-15063 GCA_035606195.1 Pyrinomonadaceae bacterium | reverse complement strand
AAGGCAGCGGACAGGTACAACGAGCGGGCGGCAGGTTGAGATTTGCGCAGGAGTGTCCGGATTGTGGTGGTAGTGGACGACGGCGCACGCCTTGTTCTCTCTGTCACGGCAAAGGCACAACACCGAAAACGGAGACTGTAAAAGTTCGCATTCCCGCAGGTGTCGAAACTGGCTCGCGAGTACGAATACCCGGCAAAGGTGAGGGGGGTCGCATGGGTGCGCCAGCGGGTGATTTGCACATCATCACCAACGTGGGTCAGCACAAATATTTCACGCGCAAGGGCGACAACATCTACGTGACGGTGCCGATTACCGTTCCGGAAGCGGCCCTCGGTGCAAAGATTGAAGTACCGACTGTCGATGGTAAGACGCAATTACGAATTCCACCGGGTACGCAATCGGGGCAGAAGTTTCGTCTGCGAGACCGTGGTGCGCCGTCTCTGCGCAATCCCGGTGCGAAGGGCCATCAGTTTGTAGAAGTGCAGGTGACGTTGCCGAAAGTGGTTTCGGAGGAGACGAAAGAATTGTTGCGCGAGTATGCGAAGCTGAATGCGACAAATCCGCGAGTGGAGATGGGGTTGGAGTGAGCAGAAAGCCGAGAACATACACGATCAGCGCGGTTGCGGATCAGTATGGGATTCATCCGCAAACGCTCAGGCTCTACGAACGCGAAGGGTTGTTGAAGCCGTCCCGCTCGGAAGGTAATACGCGGCTCTATACCGATCCCGATCTCGAACGACTGGAACTGATTCTCTCTCTGACTCGCGACCTGGGTGTGAATCTCGCGGGTGTCGAGATCATTCTCAACATGCGCGAAAAGATGGATGCAATGCAGCAGGAGTTTGAAAGGTTCTTCCAGTACCTGCAAACGCACGCCGAAGAGCTCACCAATTTCGAAGCAGCGCCCGAGGGAAGTGATGCGCTTGTGCCGCTGACGCGTGCAGCAGCATTGAGACGCCGTACCTCCAGATCATAGTTAGACAGGATTAACAAGATTTACCGGATGCATCTTGTAAATCCTGCAAATCTTTTTAATCCTGTGCTAAAGTGCCCGCCGTCAGTAAAACCTCACTAAGGAGTTAGAAAATATGACCTCACGTCTCACGCTTCTCACTATCTTTCTATTCACTTTCAACCTTCAAAACATTCACGCACAGGATCTCGACACGGTAACAATTACGGGCCGCGTTATGGACCAGAGCGGGGCCGTGATTCCGGGCGCCGAGATCCAGGCAAAGCTCGTCAAGACCGGTCTCACGCGCACGACAATATCAGACGCTCACGGGCGTTATCGTTTGATCCAACTCGAACCAGGAACCTACACGATTCGCGTTTCAGTTACCGGTTTCGCATCTCAGGAGATGACGAACGTCGCTACTGTTTCCGGGCAGAACCTGCAGTTCGATGCGACACTGCTTCCTTCAGACGTCGTGGTTGAGCCGATTGTTATCACGGACGCCGACGCGCCGATTATCGACACAAAGCGGACGGTCGTTGGCGCCACGCTCACCGCGCGCGAAACAGAGCTGTTGCCCATTAACACGCGCTCGGTTCTCGATCTTTTATTCACTCTTCCGGGCGTCACGGAAGAACCACTCTCCACACGCGATCTCGCCGAAGATCGCAATGTGATTCACGCCAACACGCCTGAAGAAGCGGGCACCTTCTCACTGGCAGGCAATCCGGCTTACTCGA
Organism: Pyrinomonadaceae bacterium; assembly: GCA_035606195.1. Classification (GTDB taxonomy): domain Bacteria; phylum Acidobacteriota; class Blastocatellia; order Pyrinomonadales; family Pyrinomonadaceae; genus PSRF01. The sequence goes on along the minus strand of DATNFX010000374.1, from coordinate 13,368 downwards.
ACAACCTGACGATCGACGGTCTCGACAACAACGACGATCGCAGCGCTCGCGAGCGTTTTCAACCATCGCTCGAAGCTGTTGCAGAAGTGCAGGTGATCACGAATCAGTTCTCAGCGGAGTACGGACGAGCGTCTGGAGGTCGTGTGAACCTGCGCACGCGCAGCGGTTCGAAAGAATTTCATGGGCGCGCCTTTTACTTCTTCGAAGACGAGGCGCTCAACGCAAACAGCTTTAGAAATAATTCACTGGGTTTACCACGCTTACCTTTGCAGGAACACGTCGCGGGATTCACGCTTGGTGGACCAGTGAAGGGCTTGAAGGAAACTGTTTTCTTTACCTCTTACGAACTGGACAAAGTTCTGGATAGCGCGCTCATTGACACCCTGGTGCCGGTGAAACAAAGCGCGCTGTTTCCGCTTCCTGCCCCGACGAATCTCGATCGCCTGCGCCTCGAAGATGCCAATTCACCGGCGCTTGCTACTGAAGTCGCGCCATTCGTCTCATCGATCAGCACGCCAACGAAAAATACGAGTATCACGGCTCGCGTCGATCGTCAGTTTGGTCCAATGCACACGGCGGCGTTTGTGTATCAGGCGGGACGATTCATCAACCTCAGACAGTTTGGTGGCGGGAATCGTTTGGCAGAAGCCTTTCAGGGACGAAGACGCAACTCAGACGCGATCTCTTACTCCGACACGTTTGTATTCTCGGAGAAGCTCGTAAATCAGTTGCGATTCCAATACTCGCGTCTCGCGCCCGCTTTCGAAACCGACTCCCGTGATGCGCCGGTAGTTCTCATTGCGCTCAACGATCCTTTACCTGGCGGCGATCCCGAGAGACGCACGGGAACTCTGGTTGCAGGTTCGTCGACCGCAGGCGGGAGCGACAGACGCGAAGAACGTTGGCAAGTGCAGGACGTGCTTTCGCTCGTCAATGGAAATCACTCGCTGAAGTTTGGTTTTGATTTCCATAACGTCCGCTCGACGTTCATCGACCTCTCGGATATTAGCGGCACTTACAATTTTGCGAGCGCGGGTGATTTTCTGGCAGGCATTCCCAGCCGTTTCAGACAAAACTTCCAGAGCTCATCGACGCAGCGAAATCGTTACACCGGAGTATTTGTGCAGGATGAGTGGCAGATCTTGCCCAAGCTTCTGTTGAGTTATGGACTACGGTATGAGTACGAAACGATTCTTCGCGATCTGAACAACTTTGGACCACGGTTTTCACTCGCGTACAGTCCGCTTGAGTCTGGCAGGCTAGCTCTGCGACTCGGCGGCGGCATCTTCTTCAATCGGCCATTGCTGCGCACGATCGATGATTTCACACTCGGCAAGCAACAGCTCTTCTTCGATACAAATGAGTTGAGCGCCAATCAGCGTCGTGCGTTCATGGCAGACAATCTTCGCTTTCCACAGAAGTTGAGCGCTGACTCGGCTTTGGTGCGTGAGTTTGGTGTGCTGAATACGGACTTTTCGCGACGGCTCGATCCGGCGCTGCGAATTCCTGAGAGCTACCAGCTCAACGCTGGTGTCGAGCGCGACTTGGGCTGCGGTTTTTCCGTCGAGGCAAACTTCACCGTCACGCGAGGTATACATCTTTGGCGCGAGTTCAATGCAAATGCGCCCGTGCTTCCCGCAGGCTATCGCAACTTTACCGAATTTCTAGCGTCACGAGATTTCGCAAACTTCACGCGAACTCTCTACAGCGCTTCGACTGCCGGTGAGTTGGTTCGATTTACTTATGGGAATTCCAACACGGTGAGTCGCGTTGTGGAGTTTGGTGTTCCGGTGTCGGTGATGAATCTGAATAGTCCGTCGTCGACGACGATGCTCGAAGTCGCACTCGCTGCCATCAATAAGTTGCGTCCTGATCCGACGCGTGGGGAGCTGGAGCAGCTGATCTCGGCGGGCAACAGTTTCTATCGCGGGATGACGGTTGAACTGCGGAAGCGCTTTAATTCGGGCTTTACGTTTCGGGCAGGCTACACACTTTCGAGGTTGATTGACGATGGGGTGGTTAACACGTCGGATGCAGTTGTTCCGGGTGACTTTCGTGCTGAGCGAGCGCGCAGTCTGCTCGACCGGCGGAATCGGTTTGTGTTTTCGGGAACGTTCGACGTGCGTGTGTTTCAGTTGTCGCCGATCTTCCGCCTGGCTTCAGGGGTGCCGTTCAACATCTCGCTTGGTGGCATGGATCGCAACCTCGACGATGTTTCAAATGATCGGCCCAACCTGGACTTCAGCGTCCCTGCGATTGGCCGCGTGGGGAACTTGCCGCGCAACTTTGGACGTGGGCCAAAGCTATTCGTGTTCGATTTGAATGTGACGCGTGATGTTCGGGTGGGGCGATTAGTCCTGAGGCCGTCGGTAGAGTTCGATAATGTTTTGAATAAGACGGTTTTCAGTTTTGGATCTGAGTTCATCGATTCATCCAGCGTTCCGAAGCGCACGATGCGTCCACGGCAAATACGGCTAGGGATCAAGATTAGCCACAGATGAAAACGGATCTAAAGCACGGATTGATCACGGATCAGATCCTTCGGGTGTTCTATGACGTTTATACCGAACTGGGACACGGGTTTCTGGAGTCTGTGTATCACCGGTCGTTAGTGATGGCGCTTAAATCGGTGGGACTGAATGTTTGCAGCAAGGTGCCGATCCCGGTCTGGTTTAGGGGAACAAGAGTCGGTCGCTTTGAGGCGGATATACTGGTGGAAAGCTGCGTGTTGCTGGAATTAAAAGCCGTCCGCACGCTCGACTCGTCCCACCGAGCGCAACTTTTGAACTATTTGAGAGCTACAGAAATTGAGGTGGGGCTATTACTGAATTTCGGCGAGAAGCCTGAGTTCAAAAGAGTAATCTTCGACAACCTCAAAAAACAAACCCGCAATCCGTAAAAAGATCCGTGTTTATCTGTGGCTACGGCACCGAGCCCGTGAGCGCTCGATTCGTCGTTTCATCCATCGGTTCATTTTCTTATTCCTACCTATTCTTCTGATAAGGGACCGTACGAGAAAGTTGCCTTGCAGGTTGCATGCCCTCACTTATTAACGCGCTTTTTTCGGCAAAAAAGGACCATTCGTTGCACGATTTGGTAAACTTCTACACGATGCCAGCGACGGACTCACAAACCGAGCACATCAGCGAGATCGAAGCAGCTTTGCTCGATGCCGAGCTCTTCATGAAGTATCAGGCACCCGAGAAGGCGATTAAACGCCTTCGGAGTGCCTTGGAAATGAACAGTCGTTCCATCAAATTGAGAGAGCGGCTACGTGAGATCTGCGGGATTCACAAGCAAACGGAAGAGGCTGCCCGCCAGTGTCTGGCCCTCGCAAGCATCTACATCGAGCGAGAAGACTTTGACACCGCCCATGACCGTCTGCTTGAAGCAAAACAACTCGATGGTCGGATAAACATTGCAGCAGGCCTCGAAGCGATTCGACGTGCGCGTCGTCCCGACCTCAAGCCCACCCCCGCTCCCGAAGCCAACTTCGAACGCAAACACTTCACTCTCGCTGGCGATCTCAGCGCCATCAGCGTCTTCGACGCCATCCAGGTAATCGAGAATGCGAGGTTGAACGGCGTTTTAACACTCAGTAACGAAAAACTCGAAGGCCAGGTCAAGTTCAACGACGGACGGATCGTGGATGCGGCGTGTGGTGGAGATATTGGCGATCCTGGCTTTCAGCGGGTGGTTGAGATCACAAGCGGGACGTTTGAGTTTCAAAAGACCGAAGAGCAATTTCCAGCGAGAATCCAGGCACTCAGCAACACCAACCTCATCCTCGACACTCTGCGTATGCTGGACGAACGGAAGCAGTAAACTCTCCGTCAATCAATCAGCACGCGTGTATTGAGCGCTTCAGCCTTTTCAATCGCGGTGAGCAGACGTAGAAACTGGTTGTAGTTTCGGCTGCGCGTGGTCAGGCGAGCGACTTCCGACTGGCTCAGCTCGCTGCGCAAAATCAGATCTAGAAAATCATAGTAGTCAGCGGCGGCTTCGAAGGGAAATTCCCGAGTGTAGCTGGTGGTCTCGCTATCTTCTGATCTGAACCCCGCGAGCAAATCGAAGATGTTGTCGGTGGTGATTCGAGCCGCCTCGCGAGTAAGCACAATTGGCACGCGCAGTTCGAAGAATCTTAGGCCGTCCCCGGTAACCACGCGACGCAGTTCTTTCGTCGCTTCACCATCAAACGGCGACTCCGGATCGATCAGAATACGAAGCAGCCGCGGTTGATCTTCCTTGTCGAGCGTGTCAAGCGAGAGCTGGACGCGATCGGCGAGAAACTTTTCAAACTGAGCTTCAATCGGATAATTGATGCGTCCCAGACAGCCCACTGACTCGCCGTCGCCGGCCGTTTCCAGGGGCAAACACGCCGGGCATTGCGGGCAAATGATCGTGGCTTCCTGCATGCGCTCGATTTCCGGGCTGGCGTTTTCCACCCACTGTAACTTGTCGATCGAGGGCGCACTCGCGTCGCCGGTGGTGAGCTTTGCGTGCAAACTGCTTAGTCGTCCCCACTCGCGCAAGTGGCGCTCGGAATAATTGGCGCGCAGGGGGCAAGCGTATTGCAGTGCGAATTCCAACGACATGGATGAAAGTATAGGGCATATAAGACCGGGAGGTCATATAGGTCCTATACTGCTTTGTGGTAAGCTTCCGCATACCCGCAGAAAGGTCTAGCCAATGGCAGTTAGTCAGGAACTCTTGGAAATACTCGCGTGTCCGGCTTGCAAAGCGGACGTTGAACTGAAGCCCGATGGGAGCGCTCTCAAGTGCGTCGAGTGTAAACGCGTTTATCCCATCCGCGACGACATCCCGGTAATGCTAATCGACGAGGCGACCATCGAAGAGTGAGGCGATGAACAGCCTGCGCGACATTGTTGAGCTTTCTCCTCAGTTACGCGTCATCGAAACACAGGCAATGTACGGATTGCAGGGTCAGGACGCAGCCCAGCCGCTGGCGCCCCCGCGCTGGGACTGGAGCGACGTGCGCAAGGTTTTGGTTGTTCGACTCCGATCGATTGGGGACACGGTTCTGGCTACGCCTTCGCTCTTCGCTTTGAAGCGATTTCTACCAAACGCTCAGGTCGACATTCTGGTTGAAGACTGGGTAGCTCCTGTCCTTGATAATCATCCGCACGTCGACAATGTGATCGCGCTCGAGCGTGGCGGATTTATGACCCGAGCGCGCGTTGCACGCGAGCTCCGAGCGGCGAACTACGACGTGGTTTACAACCTTCATGGCGGCACGACTGCGACGTTCCTGACACGAGCGACCGGAGCGCGTCATCGCGTGGGGTTCAAGTCGTATCAATACGGACAGCTTCACAATCACCAGGCGCCGTCGCCCCTCTTGCTCTGGCAGCAGCAGAAAACGCACTCAGTTGAACAACAACTCGCTTTGCTGGGTTGGACCGGTGTTCCGGTTACGGATCGACCGCGAACGAGTTTAGGAATATCCCCTAAAGCTGCTGAGACTGTTGAGCGATTGCTCGACGAAGCGGAACTCAGCGGGCAAAACATCGCGCTGATCCATCCCGCTGCGGCATTCGCAACCAAGCAGTGGGCGGCGGAGAAGTTTGCGCGTGTTGTCGAGTTTTTGGCGGAGCGAGGAATTTCGTCAGTCGCGATTGCGGCGCCGAACGAACAGGCGCTGCTCGAGCAATTGCGTTCTCAAACATCGGTTAACGTCGTGACGTTCGCTTTGTCTCTTCCTGAAGTGACGGCACTCGCGGCGCGCTCACGACTGTTTGTCGGCAACGACAGTGGCATCGCGCACATCGCAGCCGCAGTTGGAACGCCTTCAGTGGTCGTTTTTGGATCATCTAACATCGCGCACTGGCGTCCATGGAATTCTGGTCCAGCCGAGGTCGTATTTGAAGAGATGCCTTGCCAGCCTTGTCACGGATATTTTTGCGAGCAGTTTGCGCAGCCCGATTGTATCCTGCGCGTTCCGGTGACACGAGTCACGGCCGCGATCGATCGCTTGTTGTCGTAAATGTCTCAATTAACTGAAACGCGTGCTTCAGAAATCCTGCGAGCTTTGCGCGATCGAAATGTGCTCGTGCTCGGCGACGTAATGCTCGACGAATTTGTCTGGGGCGACGTCACGCGGATTTCGCCAGAGGCGCCCGTGCCTGTGGTTGATGTTCGTCGAGAATCGGTACATCTCGGCGGCGCTGCAAATGTGCTCGCAAACCTCGTAGCGCTCGGTGCACGCGGGTCTGTCGTTGGTGTGGTTGGAAACGACGCTGCCGGCGAACGATTGCGAACCGGCTTGTGCGAGCTCGGAACTGTGGACCAGTTGGTTGTAGACGAGACGCGGCCGTCCACCACCAAGACTCGTATTATTGCTCATAGTCAATTAGTAGTGCGTGCTGACCGCGAATCGCGCGTGCCAGTAACAGCGAAAGTTGAAGATCAGATTCTCACGTCCCTGAAGCAAGCACTGAAGCACGCCGACGCTTTTGTGATTTCAGATTATGACAAAGGAGTCGTAACGCCGCGCATACTGCGTGAGATCCTACCGCTCGCATACGAACAGGTACCGGTCCTGGTCGATCCAAAGCTGCGCAACTTTAATTCGTATCGTCCGGCAACGTTGGTGACCCCAAACCACTTCGAAGCATTGCGAATGAGTGACAGTGAAGATCAATCCGACGACGGATCGCTTCACGCTGCGAAAGTAATTCGCGAAAGACTCGGCTGTGATGCGGTGTTAATAACGCGCGGCGACCGTGGAATGATGTTGCTCGAAGCCGGTGACAAGGCGGTTTTTGTCGAAACGGCGGCGCGCGAGGTCTATGATGTCACGGGCGCTGGTGATACAGTCATCGCCGCTCTCGCAGGTGCCCTCGCTTCCGGCGCAACAATGCTGGAGGCCGCAACGCTGGCCAACCACGCTGCGGGAATCGTCGTCGGTAAGGTTGGCACCGCCACTGCCAGCGCTGACGAACTGCTGGCAACATTTGATAAATCCGTTTCTTGATCCGGTAAATCCGTGTCTCCAAGGAAATGATCGGCAAGTCCCTCCGCAACTTTCGCATCACCGACAAACTCGGCGTGGGCGGGCAGGGCGCGGTTTACAAAGCCACGGATACCAAACTCGATCGCACGGTTGTAATCAAAGTCATCCCTCCGGAACTCAGCGCGAAAGAAGCCAATCTCAAGCGATTTGAACGAGAAGCGAAGCTCGCGTCGTCGTTGGACCATCCGAACATTTGCACCATCTACGATCTCGACGAAGTTGACGGCGTTCACTTCATTGCGATGCAGTTCGTGGAGGGCAAGAACGTGCGCCAGCTCGTTGCCGGCCGCCCGCTCGAACTCAAAACCGCGTTGCTGATCGGATTGCAAGTTGCCGACGCGCTCGCGGCCGCGCACAGCCGCGGCATCATTCATCGCGACATCAAGTCGGGCAATGTGATGGTTACATCGTCGGGTCAGGTGAAGGTGCTCGACTTCGGGTTAGCCAAACTGCTCGACGATGCCGAAGCTGTAACTGCCGGTATTCATCGCACCGAGCTCACCGAAGTGGGCGTCCCTTACGGCACCGCGACTTACGCCGCGCCCGAGCAGGCGCGTGGCGATCGCGTCGACAAGCGTGCAGACATTTTTTCGCTTGGCGTGTTGCTGTACGAGATGCTGACCGGCACGTGGCCGTTTCGCGGTAAGACTACGATCGACGTGCGTCACGCAGTGCTGCACGATCCGCCGCGACCTATTGCGGAGTTGCGTTCGAGTGCCATCCCGCCCCGTCTCGAGCAGATCATCAACAGAGCCCTCGCGAAAGAACCGAAAGATCGTTTTCAGAACATGGAAGACTTTCGCAACGAGTTGCGACAAGTGTTGCACGAGGTTGATGCGGGTGTCGTAGCAGGATATCAGAACATCGTTCCGGAGCCGCCGCGACATTTGAGCGGTGCGAATCCCGTCACACGCGCGGTCCGGTGGTTGAAGTCGATCACGAGAACGGAATCACCGACCTCGGCGCCGAATGTGATGACGGCGTCGAAGTCAGGCATCCACGAAACTCCTTTCACAACTGTCACAGATCAGGAAAAGAAGAGCCTCGCGATTCTTTGTTTCCGAAATTTGAGCAACGATCCGGCGGCCAGTTTTTATGAGTTTTCACTCGCCGATGCGGTGATTACGGAACTGGCGCGGGTGAGATCGCTGGTTGTCAGACCGTCGTCGGTGATCGCTCGCTACCAGGGCCAGCAGCGTGATCCGCGCGAGATCGGACAGGAGCTCGGTGTCAGTGCAGTGCTTACGGCCGGCTTCATTCATTCCGGTGAACGTTTCCGAGTGACTGCTCAACTGATCGACGTCGGCTCCGGCGAGTTATTGTGGAGCGATCGGATCGACACAGCCGCGTCGGACATCATTGTGCTTCAGGACACGATCGCACAGCGAATCGTCGAAGGCTTGAGCGTCGAGCTCAGTCCGGCTGAGCAGGTCGGCATCGGCAAGGCGGCCACGCAGAATCCGGCGGCCTACGAGCAGTACCTGCGCGGCCGCGATCTGTTTGCTCGTTTCATCTTTCGCACCTTGTCGGCCGACGATTGCGACCAGGCGATTGCACATTTCGAGCGAGCCATCCAACTCGATCCGAACTTTGCGTTGGCGCTTGACGGGCTCGGCGCGTGTCACGTGAATCGCGTCTTTAAGGGATTTGGCGGCTCGGAAGATTACGAGAAGGCGGAACAGGCCTTCACTAAAGCACTCGCTATCGATCCGAACATCTTCGAAGCACGCATGCTGATGGTGTTTGTGTACCTGTGGCGTGGCAACAAACAGAAAGCGCGCGAAGAGGTGAATCGTGCGCGGCGTGAAGCGCCGAACGAGCCGGTGGTCCACTTCGTGAAGGCGCTGTTGCACCGGTTGGATGGGGAATACGGCAGGGCGCTCCGTTCTTATGACAGATTGGTCCGGCTCGATCCGGCGGCGCACGTCGTGGCAAGTTACAGTCGCGCGCTCGTGCACATGTACATGGGCCACTTCGATGAGACGTTCCGCGAGCTCGATACGTCGGGCGATCCGGATAACGCACTCGTGCGAACGTTCCGCGCGCTCGCGTTGTATTACACGGGGCAGACGGATGCGGCTGCAGAGTTGATGAAAGACGTCGTTGAGAAGCATCCCAACATGCACGGCATCCGGCCGAACATGGCGATGTTTCTCAGTGCGCAGGGCAAGCACGACGAAGCGCTCGCGCAGCTCACGTCCGACGTGAAGCGCAACGGTGAGGTCGATGCTGATATTAGTTACTCGATCGGATCGGTTTACGCGTTGGAGGGATTACGTGGTGATGCGTTCGAATGGCTCGAGCGGTCGATATCATTGGGGAATGCAAATTGGCCGTGTTTCCAGAGCGATCCAAACTGGTCGTCCTTGCGAGAAGATCCACAGTTTATTGAGTTGATGACGAGAGTGCGTCAAACAAAAGCGAAGAACGCCGAGATCATATGAAGAGATTAGTTTACGTACTTCTGGTATCGATCCTTCTTACAGGATTCACGCCCCAGGGAGCGTACTGTAGGGGCGGCCCTCCGTGGCCGCCCGGCGTGGAACTCGATCCTTTGCAACAGGATCGAATCGGTCCTTTGACAAAGAGATCGATTCGACGCCGGGCGGCCACGGAGGGCCGCCCCTACAGTACATTCCCTGGGGCACAGGCGAGCCCATCGCCTTCGCCATCACCGGCGCCGAGAGTTGTCATAACACCGGCGCGGACGCTTCAAGAGCTGCAGGCCAAAATCTCCGAGGTGCTTGCGAAGCCGGAGTTGTCATCCGCGATGGTTGGGGTGAAGGTTGTTTCACTCGACACGGGCCGCGTCATCTTCGAGGAGAATGCCGCGAAACTTTTGCGACCAGCGTCGAACATGAAGCTGTACACCGTCGCAACCGCACTCGATCGCCTGTCTCCCGATTACAAGTTTTCTACATCAGTTTATGCCACCACGCGTCCTGATGCGTCGGGTCTTGTGCGCGGCAATTTAACGATCTACGGGCGTGGCGATCCGTCAATCGCTGCGCGTTTCAACAACGGCGACTACTTCAAAGCAATCGACGATCTAGCGTCGCGCATCGTGGCCGCCGGCGTGAAGCGCGTTGAGGGCGATATTGTCGGCGACGAGAGTTATTTTGTTGGGCCAAAGTACGGAGCTGGTTGGAACTGGGAAGATCTCACCTGGTATTACGGCGCCGAAATCACGCCACTGACGGTCAACGACAACGCACTCGATCTATTTATCAAACCTGGAACGGCTATCGGCCAGCCGGCGGTGATCACCACTGGTCCACCTGATCCTTTGCTGACAATCGTCAACAGAGTCGTCACGGTTGAAAAAGGCACGCGGCGCGACATCTCAATTCATCGTGGTTTGGGTGAGGACTCGATCAAAATAAGCGGGGTGATCGCGCTCGACGACAGAGGTTATACGGGAGGCATTGGCATCTCGCATCCGGCTTTACTGTTTGTCTATTTGCTCCGCACGTCGCTTGCTCAAAAGGGTGTGGTGATAACCGGAAAGTCTCGAACCACGGGTAGTGTCCTTCCTCAACCCTTAATGGTCGCGGGCGTGCGTTACCCCTTTTTAATTGAGTTATCTGATCCACTTGGACAGGAGATTGCCACGTTGCAGTCACCGCCGTTCAGTATGATCGCCGCGCAGACGCTGAAACCGAGTCAGAATCTCTACACCGAGCTCATCTTGCGAACGTTGGGTAAGGTCGCACCGCCCCCCGCAACGACGACATCGACCGTGGGGCAAACATCCGACGAACTCGGTCTCGAAGCCGTGAAGACGTTTCTAAAAACCGCCGGCATCCGTCCCGAAGCGCTCAACCTCGATGATGGTTCCGGCCTCTCGCGCAACGACATGATCACCGCCGAAGCGTCAGTCCAACTGCTAACCTTCATGAGCAAGCATCGTTACGCGAGCGTCTTTCGCGATGCACTTCCGATTGGTGGAGTCGATGGAACATTGCGAAACCGTTTTAAAGGCACGGCCGCGGAGAACAATGTTCGCGCGAAGACCGGTTCATTGAGTTCTGCCGCGAGCCTCGGTGGTTACGTTACAACTGCTGCCGGCGAGAAGCTCGCGTTTTCGATCATGGTTAACAACTATCCGCGCGATGTTGAGCCGCGTTCATTATGTATCGACCCAATCGCAATCCTCCTTGCTTCGTACACAGGCAAACCCGAATAGTCCACAGATTACACAGATTAATGCAACCACAATTCACTAAATTCCACGGGTTGGGAAATGACTATCTCGTGCTCGAAGCTCCGCAACTGAGCGGTGTAGAGAACCTCGGAGAGTTTGCGCGCAGGATTTGTAACCGGCACTACGGCGCTGGTGGCGATGGCATTGCGATAATTGCCAAGTCGGAGACAGATGAAGCGGATTTCAAGTGTCGCATCTTCAATCCTGACGGCAGCGAAGCGGGTCTTTCCGGCAATGGAACTCGTTGCGCCGTTGCGTATCTTTACTACAAAGGCCTCTGGTCCAAAGACGAACTGCTACTCAGCACGAAAACTGGATTGAAGAGATACTTTCTTCGCGGGCGACCCGCGCCCGGCAAGTTTCTCTTCGAGTCGGAGTTGGGCCAGCCGCGGTTCGACACACAAACCATTCCGATGTCGATCACGCCGCCACTCGAGAAGGTGGTTGGTTATCCGTTGCTTGTGAATGGCGAGAGTTTTCCGATTACTGCAATGCAGATGGGTAATCCTAACTGCTGCATCTTCGTCGACGATTTCGATGCGTTGAACTGGCGCGCCATCGGCAAAGCGATTGAGGTGCATCCGCAGTTTCCGGATCGCACAAACGTGGTTTTTGTGCGGCCGGTGGATAGAGACTTGATCGAGCTACGAATCTGGGAACGCGGAGTTGGCGAGACGACCGCTTCGGGCACGTGTTCATGTGCAGGCGCAGTCGCCGCGATGGTTAACGATCGAGCCGACCGAGACGTGCGCGTCGTGATGGAAGGCGGCGAGGTCAGGATCAAGTGGCGACCCGACGGTCAGGTTGTGATTACGGGAACCGCTGAAGTAGTCTATTCCGGTGAGTGGTTACAGGAGTAGATCCATCCACAGATTACACAGATATGTTAAGAATCTCTCCCATCATTTTAGGCCTGTTGTTTCTTTCCGCTTGCGGGGGGAAGGTTGTTACCCCGACTGAAGCAGCGAAGCCACAGCCGCCACCAGCCCCGAAGCCGCCGTCATCCGTTCCATTTTGGCTGGGTAATCCGTCCCGCAACTTTTACGGCACTGGCCCGTGGTCGAAGGAGCCCTTACAAGTCATTTGGTCGTTCGAGACGAAGGGGATCAGCGGCCGTTTACACAAAGATCCGTGGGGCGGATCGAGCTGGCCCGGCCAACCATCCGTTGACGAGAAACATGTTTACTTCGGCTCCGCGGACGGCCGTCTCTACTGTCTCGACGCAAAAGACGGCACACTCGTTTGGAGTTACAAAACTGAAGACAGTCTGAAAGCCACGCCTACAATCGTCGGCGATCGCTTGATCGCCAGCGGTCTCGATCACTACATCTACTGCATCGACAAAAACACCGGCACGCTCCTCTGGAAATACCAAACCGGTTTTGAAGTCGACTGCTCTTCGGCAGTGATCGATAACCGCATCTACTTCGGCGGCGAAGACGGATACTTCTACTGCCTCAATCTTGAAGACGGCGCACTGATCTATAAGACCGAACGACTCGGATCGATGGAAGGCAGCTTCTCCGTCGTCGATGGTCGTGCTTACATCGGCACAGAGCGAGGCGACTTGTTCTGCCTCAATCTCGCCGATGGCTCAACTATCTGGAAAGCCCTCATTGGCGCCGATTCCGATTCCACTCCTGCGGTTTACGAAGGCAAAGTCTACACAGCCGCTGAGAATGGTTACGTCTATTGCTTCAACCAAACCGATGGTCAACTGATTTGGAAGTACAAAGCAGAAGGTGGAACCGGGAAAGAGAAGAGTGGTTTCTGGGCGAGCCCGATCGTTTTGAATGGACGAGTGCACATCGGCTCGAGCAACGGCTATCTCTATTGCCTGACCGCCGACAAGGGCGAAGTCGTTTGGAAATACAAAGCGAAGGGAATGATCTGGGGAACGTCGCCGTTAGTTGATGGTCGCCTCGTGTTTGGCGACAAAGCCGGCTACATGCATTCGATTTCGGCTGACGACGGCAAGGAGATCAGCACATTGAAGATTGGTGATAATATAAACGCGACGCCCGCGATACTCGGCGGTCGAATTTACATCGGCGCTTTCAATGGGAAGCTTTACTGTTTGAAGTAACCTTGCTCGTTTACCTGGTCGACAACACAATCGATGGTCAAGGCG
>DATNFX010000373.1:0-5564 GCA_035606195.1 Pyrinomonadaceae bacterium | reverse complement strand
ATTCGCAGTCAGCTTTATAAGCTGACGTGGGACGCGACGCCTGCTTCATCAACTGTGAAGTCTGCTGCTGATGATCTTGATAAGAAGCTGATCGAAATTGAGGACGACCTGATTCAGCGAAAGTTGACCGGGCAAGGGCAGGATAACGTGCGCTGGCCACCGAAGTTGTTGACCAAGATCAACTACCTTGCGAATGGACTGAGCAGCGGAGACTTTCCGCCGACGAAGCAGCAGCGTGAAGTGCAGCAGTTGTTTAAGGAGCAACTGTCCGGACTGCAAAAGCGCTTGGACGGTGTCTTGAATAAAGATCTGGTCGTGTTTAATAAATTGCTTTCCGACAACAACATTAAGACGGTCATCAAGCCCGCGCTTTAGGAAATCTGCGTAATCTGTGGATAGCGTCCAAGCTTGACGATCCGCGCCGTGGCCCCTATCATATCGTGTTTGAAAAATGCGGCCGGGGGCCGCCTATAGAGAGTGACGAAGAATTAAATGAAACCAGGAATTCACCCGGAATACGTCGAAATAACCGTTAGCTGCGCTTGCGGCGAGACCTTCAAGACTCGCTCGACCAAGAAAGGCGACCTGCACGTCGAAATTTGTTCGGCTTGCCATCCTTTCTTCACCGGAAAGCAGAAGTTGGTCGATACCGCTGGACGCGTCGATCGCTTCAACAAGCGCTATGGAAAGAAACCCGCTGCCGACACGACAGCATCCGCACAGTAAACTTTTCGAATTAATGCTTTTGCAAAAACAGCATTAGCCACCCCGACTCTTGAACGCCGGCATGATTGGCCGGTCGCTCAACGTGCATCAAAGCACCAGCGACCGGCATAACATCGCCGGCATTATTGTTTTCGATCACATTTTCAATTAACTGCGATGAGTACACCAGAACGAGATCTAATTGTTGGCGGCCAGGCCGTTATCGAAGGCGTGATGATGCGCACTCCGAACGCCTACGCGATTGCCGTTCGCAAGGCTGATGGAACGATCGTAAACACCGCGGCGTCGCTACCCAAGTGGAGCGACAAATACCCTTTGCTGAAGCTGCCCGTGTTGCGCGGCGGAGCCGTTCTGGTTCAGTCCATGGGGCTCGGCATCAAGGCATTGAACTATTCGGCGAACGAAGCCTTTGCGGAAGCAGAGGAAGCGAAAGCCGAAGAAGTAAAGGTGGCGCTTTCGCCGGCGGTGATTGAGGGCGAGGGAGATTTTGCAGGTTTGACTGGCGCGGTTCCCGGTCTGTTTCCCGTCCCCACGCAGAAGCGTTCACGCGACGAATTGAAGAAAGGAACAACGGCCGCGGCTGCCGGTTCGATCGTCTTCGCCTTGATCTTCAACGTGCTGCTTTTCGTTGCTGCGCCACTGTTGCTCACGAACGCTTTGTTTATCGGCGCCGGCTGGGCAACTACTCCGGCGGCAGCGACGAGCGCAGTTCCTGCGACTACGGCTCAGACGCCTGTGGCGGAGACTGAAGATGACGCGTGGTACACGAGCGCATGGTCCACTGTGCGAACTTACCTGCATCCGGTGCGTCCGTCAGTCGCCTTCAACCTAATCGACGGGCTGATTCGCATGACGTTCTTCCGGATCATGATCTTCAGCTTCTCGCTTTTGAAGGACATCCGGCGCGTGTTTCAATATCACGGCGCCGAACACAAAACGGTCTTCACGTGGGAAGCCGGATTGCCGTTGACTGTCGAAAACGCGCGACCACAACCGCGACAGCATCCACGTTGTGGCACGAGCTTTCTGATGGTCGTGATGCTCGTCGCAATCGTTCTGTTTTCCGTGATCAAGTTTGATTCGTTGTTGTTCAACTTCCTGATTCGTATCGCGTTGATGCCCGTCGTTGCTGGTCTCTCATACGAAATTATTCGCCTGTCGGCGAAAAAAGAGAGTAGTTGGTTCTTTAAATTAATGACGAGACCGGGTGTGTGGCTGCAAAACATCACCACGCAGGAACCCGATGACCAACAGCTCGAAGTGGCCATCGAGGCATTGAAGGAATCGCTAAAGCTGGAGCCGAACACAGGCGAACCGCAGCCTGCACTGCTGTCATAATTGGGGCATGAGGTCTTATGTTAGATAAGCTGGAACAAATCGTTAGCCGATACGAGGAATTGACGCAGGAGCTTTCGTCACCCGAGTTGCTCTCCAATCCATCTTTGTACGCAAAGGCCGCGAAACAGCATCGCACGCTGGAAGAGGTAGTTCAAAAGTATCAGGCATGGAAAGGCTTGAAAGCGGAACTGGCGGACACTCGGGAGTTGATGGATTCAGCCGACGATGAGGAAATGCGCGAGATGGCGCGGCTCGAGCTCGAGTCGCTGCAATCGCGGATCGACAAAACCGATCAGGAACTGAAACTCCTGCTAATCCCAACTGATCCAAACGACGAAAAGAACGTCATTCTCGAGATTCGCGCCGGCACAGGCGGCGATGAAGCCACACTCTTTGCTGCTGAAATGGTGCGAATGTATTCGCGCTATGCGGAAAAGCAGCGCTGGCGCTTTGAGGTTCTCGAGGCTTCTGAGTCAGGCATTGGCGGGCTCAAGGAAGCGATCGTGTTGATCGAGGGAGACAAGGTCTATTCGAAGTTGAAACACGAGTCGGGCGTTCATCGCGTGCAGCGCGTGCCGCAGACCGAAGCGAGCGGCAGAATTCACACGTCGGCGATTACGGTTGCCGTGTTGCCGGAAGCTGAAGAAGTTGACGTGAAGATCGATCAGAAAGATTTACGTATCGACACGTTCTGCTCGTCAGGTCCAGGGGGCCAGTCAGTCAACACGACTTACTCGGCGGTCCGCATCACGCACCTCCCAACAAACACTGTAGTCTCGATGCAGGACGAGAAGTCGCAAATCAAAAACCGCGAGAAAGCGATGCGCGTGCTGCGTGCGCGCTTGCAGGAACTCGAAGAGCAGAAGCAACACGATGCCCTCGCCAGCGAGCGGCGTTCGATGGTTGGCTCGGGCGATCGTTCCGAAAAGATTCGCACCTACAACTTCAAAGAAAACCGTGTAAGTGATCACCGCATCGGCTTGACGATTCACCAGCTCGACCTAGTGATGGAAGGTAATCTCGATCCTTTCATCGACGCTCTCGTCGCCCATTACCAGGCGGAGAAGTTGAAGGCCGACGCAGTCGCTGCTTAGCTATAGATGTAAAAATGGCCGCTGCTACAACCGTCCTCCTCATTCGTCACGGTCAGTCGAGAGGAAACGCTGAACGACGTTTTGGCGGGCACACAGCAACGCCTCTTTCCGCACGCGGGCGCAACCAGGCCCACGCAACCGCACTCACTCTCAAATCAGAATCCGTAACAGCAATCTATTCGAGCGATCTCGCTCGCGCCATGGACACCGCGCGCGCGCTCTCGAAAGTGACGGGCTTGCCGGTTCACGGAACCGGCGCCTTTCGCGAACGCAGCGTCGGCGTGATGGAAGGTCTGACGTTTGAAGATGCAGCGCAACAACACCCCGATCAGTACGCTGCTCTGCTCAGGCGTGACTTCGAACACGTGTTGACTGGCGGCGAGAGTTATCGACAACTACTCGATAGAGCACGTCAAAAACTCGATGACATCATTGCGGAACATCGCGGCGGGCGAATCGCGGTCTTCAGTCACACTGGAACAATCTGCATCCTCGCCTTGCACCTCATGGGCGCCCTCGACGCACCCGAACTCAAACCCGTATGGATCTCAACTGCCAATTGCGGCATCACGCGGTTCGAACTGCGCAACGATGGCTTTGTAAGAGTGCTTAACATTAACGACACCAGCCACCTCGCAAACATTTAGCTCTTCCAGTTTTGTGCCTTTTGTGTTTTTTGTGCCTTTTTGTGGCTTACTTAGGCGCCATCTCTTTCAACCTGCGGCTCAACCCGTTCTTCATTCGCCAATACGCCTCCGCTATCGGTTTCGGCACCTTTTTGTCGACGCCCATCCATGTCGATTTGAGTTCGTCGCGCCAGCTATCGAGCATACTTTGATTCAACTGCAACACGCCTTCCCGAGTCACTCCCGGTGGCGGTGGATCAAGCGCGGCCATCTTCTCGTAAACGCGAACTCGATCATTGCCATCAACACGCGCGAGCAAATGCCACAAGGTCAGCGTGTCTTTCGTACGGGCATCGGCGAGCATCGAGGTGAGCGCCGCACTACGGGCTACGGCGTCCGGATCGAAATCAACTTTTTTCAGCGACTCACGAAACACGGATGAAGAGTCGTCAAAGTAAGGCGTGCCGGGTCCAACCCCTGGCTGTGTATCGCAAGACGCCTCCGCGGGAACTATCGATTCGCGGTCTTTTAACTCGAGCGCGACCCAGCCCGACGTCACTCGTAGTTTGCTTGCTCCCTGATCGTCAACTTCAAGCGTGTAAGCACATCCGAGATCGGCCGCGACGGCGGAGGGAGTATCGACAAAGAACAATCGCGGCGGCGCCCAAATACGCGCGCTCATTTTCCCGCGTGCAAGCTCAAGACGATGTTCAGTCGCTTGCGTCTCCACCAGCCGCACGCGCGTGTTCTCATCGATATCAACATTGCCGATTGAACTAACAGCAATCTGCGCCTTTGAATTCCCGTCAGTTTCCAGCCATTCGCCGACCGCCAGTTGTCCATTGTTCGAGATTGCTTCTTTCCCGATCATTGGCGTTCCATCGAGCCGCGTCACTTGCCAGTAAGATTTTCCAGTGACCTCCTTCCGACCACGACTGTAGAACCACCATGCTCCCAAACTCGAAACCAGCAACAAAACAGCAGCCGTAGCAGCTTTCAACTGCCATGACCAGCCACGATTCGTTACCGGATTAATCTGTGTAATCTGTGGACCAAGCTCAGTCCAAAGGTGGTCCGGAGCCGTAAGCAGCGGCAGTTGTTCGGCGAGTTTTATCCCCAGCTTGATCTCTTCGAATTTGGTTCGACACTTGAGGCACGAAATAATGTGTTCTGCAAACTGCTTCGACTCGTCGCTCGACAGTTCTCCATGACAATAAGCTGATATATCTTTTGTTACGTGTCTAGAAAGCATTAATCACCCCACACTGCGGGATTATTCAAATGTGCAAGTCGCTTCGCGAGCTGACTGTGACCGCGATTCAAACGCGAGGCCACAGTTCCTTTCGAACAACCCATCACAGTCGCAATTTCCTCGTACGATAGTCCTTCGATGTACTTCAACAAGATCGGCAAACGAAACTTCGGCTTGAGATCCGCAATCGCCGCCTGCACAGCTTCCGAGACCTCGCGCCGCGCATACTGTTTCTCCTGAGGTTTTTTCTCGCTCGGATTCCTCATAGCCACAGTTTCTCCCCACGGCAGCAATCTTCTGCGGCGGCGACGTTCGTCGAGACATGCATTAACGACCAGACGATAAAGCCAGGTCGTGAACTCCGAATCGCCGCGAAACTGACGGATAGCAGTAAACAACTTCAGAAATATCTGTTGCGTTACGTCGTCAGCCACGGCGCGGTCACCGCCGGAAGAATAGACAGCGATGGAAAACACTTTGTCTTTGTAAGTTTCGAAGAGGAGTTGAAAGGCTGCGCGATCGCCCTGC
>DATNFX010000372.1:0-31545 GCA_035606195.1 Pyrinomonadaceae bacterium | reverse complement strand
AAACCTGAGTGAATGGGCCAACTTTCGCTCCACGAAGTCGTCGAGCGGCTGGAGTGGTCGCGGCGGTCAAACAGAGAATCCATACTCGCTCGAGCGTAATCCCTACGGTTCGAGTTCCGGTTCGGGCGCAGCCGTGGCGGCAAATCTGTGTGCGGCGGCGATCGGCACAGAGACTGACGGCTCCGTCGTGTGCCCGTCTTCGGCTAATTCCCTCGTTGGAATCAAACCGACTATCGGTCTCGTCAGTCGCGTCGGAATAATCCCGATTGCACACAGCCAGGACACGGCCGGTCCAATGGCCCGCACCGTCAGGGATGCAGCGACCTTTCTTACAGCCATTGCAGGCGCCGACCCGCGTGATGAAGCAACAAATGCGCGTCGCGGTCAGCCTGTTGTCGATTACACAAAGTTTCTCGACAAGGATGGTTTGCGTGGTATGCGACTCGGCATCGCGCGCAAACATTTCGGATTTAACGAGCGCGTCGACAAGTTGATGAGCGATCTGCTCGATGAGATGAAGAAGCTTGGCGCGGTGCTGGTCGATCCGGCCGACATTCCTACGACGGGAAAATTTGACGACTCGGAATTCGAAGTGCTCCTGTACGAGTTCAAAGCCGACTTGAATGCTTACCTCGCCGGGCTCGGGCCACAAGCGCCTGTCCGATCACTGAAAGACATCATCGCTTTCAACGAAAAGAATCGCGATCGTGAGATGCCTTACTTCGGCCAGGACATCATGATCAAAGCCGAAGCGAAAGGGCCGCTCACCAGCAAGCCCTACCTCGCAGCGCTCAAAAAGAATCACTTGCTCACGCAAACACAAGGCATCGACTTTGTGATGAAGAAAAACAAACTCGATGCGTTGGTTGCTCCGACCGGAGGTCCACCGTGGCCGACGGATTGGATCAATGGCGATCACTTCACTGGTGGTTACTCGTCGGCCTCGGCAGTCGCAGGTTATCCGCACATCACCGTGCCCGCGGGTTACGTTTTCGGTTTACCGGTGGGTATCTCGTTTTTTGGCGAAGCGTTTAGCGAACCAAGGCTGATCAAGATTGCCTACGCGTTCGAGCAGGCTACAAAGGCGCGCCGCACGCCGAAGTTTCTGGAGAGGGCCACCTAGCTCAAGAAAGCAATTTTGAAGAAGCCTCGCTGCCCGCTTCCTGATAGCTTTCTCTTAAAGGAGATCCTATGCCTCGCACAGCTACAGCTCAGCGCAAGAAGTCGATCTACGGCGTTCATCCCGGCGTTCTGATGACGCAGAAATGGATCGGCGAACTCAAAGACAAAACCGGTCGTTCGCTCGAAGAGTGGCTGGCCCACATCAAGAAGGCCGGACCAAAAGAAGAAGAGAAACGGCGTGTATGGTTGAAGGAGAAGTACGGGCTCGGCACAAACACCGCATGGTGGCTGGCGGAACGTGCCGAAGGTAAAGGCGAGGAATCCGGCGATCCTGATCTCTATCTCGAGAAAGCCGAGAGCGACGTGGAAAAAATGTTCTCGGGTGGCAAAGCCAAACTGCGGCCGCTCTACGATGCGCTGTTGAAGCTCGGACTCAAAACCGGTAAGGAGGCAAAAGCGTGTCCGTGTCAGACAATCGTCCCTCTTTATCGCAATCACGTCTTCGCGCAGATCAAACCGACGACTCAGACTCGTATTGACATGGGATTCGCGCTCGGCGACATGAAGCCAACCGGACGCCTGATCGATACGGGCGGTTTCGCGAAAAAGGATCGCATCACTCACCGGATCGCGATCAGTTCAAAAGACGATATCGATGACGAGGTGAAACACTGGCTGAAAGTCGCCTACGATCGCGACGCCTAAAGTGCGATAGATAAAGATTGACAAGATTTTCCATGACTGACAGGATTTCATCTTGAAGAAATCTTGTTCCTCCTGTCTAACTATGACCTCCTCACTAGGCCCGTTAGGTGAATCATATGCCAGTGCATACCTCGAGCAGCTAGGCTATCGTCTTGTCGCTGCAAATTTCACACTACCCGTCGGCCGAAACCGCCGCGGTACTGTCATCACCGCCGAGATCGATCTCGTCGCTTACGACGGCGACACACTCTGCTTTATCGAAGTCAAATCGCGCTCCTCCGACTGGTTCGCACCACCACAAGCAAACGTCGACTTACGCAAACGCCGCCAGATAACCCGCGCCGCACGCGCTTACAGACGAATACTTGGCCTCGAAGACCAGCCGTTTCGCTACGACGTAGTCACGGTCGTTCTTGCCGGCGACTCAACCCCGCACATCGAACTGCTGCGAAACTTCTGGACCGAAGAATCTCTCCGCAAACGTCGCTGGCAATTTGACTCACAATGGATTTAGAGTCGGCGAAGCCGATGGCCACGAGTCGGCGAAGCCGATGGCCACGAGTCGGCGAAGCCGATGGCAGCATAAAGCCTGGGGCGCAAGCCCCAGGTTAGGCGAATAAAAACGCGCCGAGCCCGCGAAGCGGGCGACAGCCCATGGGCATAACGACTGTCACCCGTTTCACGGGCTCTGTGCCTTTTTTATTATTCGATCCTGGGGCTTGCGCCCCAGGCTTTATGCTTCCGCCTGCTTCGCAGGCTGAAATCCTTACTTGACTTGAGCCGTTGTCGGTTCCTTACTTCGCGCAGGCGCGTTCTTCACGTACTTATCGAACCAACTGATCATTTCATACAACACGTGTTCGATGCTCTCGCGTCCGGCGTAACCATGCGCTTCGTGCGGCAACATCACGAGCCGCACGGTCGCGCCGTTGCCTTTCAGCGCCTGGTACATTCGCTCTGACTGGATCGGGAACGTCCCAGTGTTGTCATCGGCCTCACCGTGGATCATCAACATCGGTTCGTTGATCTTCTGCGCAAACATAAACGGCGAGACTTTCAGATAAAGCTCCGGAGCCTCCCAGATTGTCCGGCGCTCGCTCTGAAACCCAAACGGCGTCAACGTGCGATTGTACGCGCCGCTGCGTGCGATCCCGGCGCGGAACAGATCGCTATGGGCCAACAGATTAGCCGTCATAAAAGCGCCATAACTATGGCCGCCGACACCAACGCGATCCGGATCAGTCACACCCATTTCCGTCGCCTTGTCGATCGCGGCCTTCGCGCTCATCACGATCTGCTCGACGTAAGTGTTGTTGACGGTTTCCGGACTGCCAACTACCGGCATCGTCGCATTGTCGAGTACCGCATAACCCTCCATCAGAAAAAACAGATGTGATGGGCCAACAATCGACGTTGCTTTCTGCGTTGAACCCGAGATCTGTCCGGCCGTGCCGGCATCGGTAAACTCCAGCGGATAAGCCCAAACAACGGTCGGAAGTCTCGTGCCTTCTTTGTAATTCGGCGGCAGGTAAAGCGTGAACGAACACTGCACACCATCAGCGCGCTTGTAAGTGACAAGCTGTTTCTTGATACCACGCAACTGGGGCATCGGATCCGCAAACTTCGTGAGCGCACGCGGGCCGGCGCCATTCGTACTGACTACGTAATAATTGGGCGCTTCAGTCGGCGATTCGCGACGTGTGATGAACTGGCTGCCGTCGTCACTCAACAACGCCACGACACCTTCATAGCTCCTGGAGTCGCTCCGGAAGAGACGCTCCGCTTTCATGGTTTTCAAGTTGTAACGATCGAGAAAAGGCCGGTCACCTTCAGGCGAGGAGCCGTTGCCGTTGAGAAAGATCGAGTCGCCATCTTGCTGAATCGCGCGCTGCCCACCGACAACACGCGTGACGGGAGCGCCGCGATCGTTGTAACGGTCCTGCAGATTTCTTTCCCAAAGAAGTTTCGCCGGTGTGCCCGGCTGGTCTGCGTCAAAGCTGAACGTGCGCACCCAACGCTTGTCACGTTCGTAGTCACTGAACAGCACCAGTCCACCCTTCTCGCCAAACGACAGGCCGGCATAGCGATTCTCAACCTTGAATAGCTCCACCGGCTGTCCGGTAAAGGGCGCCTTGAGCATCACCACGCTGTCGCGATAGGCGACTTTCTTTTTGGGATCGCCGCCGTCGAGCGCCTGAACCCAAACGAGTGTAGCCGGCTGAGTTGGGCGCCAGCGGATTGAGCGTGGTCCAGTGATTACACCATCGATGGGAACCTGATCGGCGAGAGGTTGGCTCGCGACTTTGTAGACGAGCTTGCCCTTCGTATCCCACACCTCAATCTCTTTCGGAAAATCATCGTCAGGAAAGAGGTATGAAAACGGTTTCGTTATGCGTGTCACCAGAATGTGAGTGCCATCGGGCGCCGGCTCGACAGATTCAAAGATCGCGGGCTGTCCGACGGACGTTGCCTTTCCCGTTGCGGCGTCGACGAAAGCCAAACGCGATGTGGCGTAATACTCAAACAAGCGCTCGTCGTACGGGCTCTTCAAAAGATCCTCGTATGTTCTTACTGGTCCGGGTCTGCCTGAGCTCTCCTGTGTGTTCGGTTCGCCTGGCACGACTGGCTCTGTGGGTGCAGCACCGCGAACGTTCGGGAGGAATTGGACCAGCAGCGTTTTGTTGTCCGGCATCCACGTCAAAGGATTCCCGATGACTGAGTTGATTCTGATCTGCTGGAGGTTGTGAATCTTTCCAGTTGCAGCGTCGCCGATCCACAGTTCCACGCGATCGGAAGTGGTATTCATGAAAGCAAACTGTTTTCCGTCGTCACTCCATTCAATACCGCTAATCTTTGCACCTGAAGGAACGTCGATCTTCACTTCCGAACCATCGGCAACTCGCTTCAGAGTCAAAGCCACTGAATAGGGAAAGCGATGCGGCGAGTTTGAAGCAGGATTGATGCGACGTCCGGCGAGTCGCAACATTGGCTGCGACAAATCGGCAAGTGGTGGATAACGTAAACCTGTGGCGAGGAGGATATGGGCTCGAGTTGGACTGACCAACGCAGTCGGCGTAACTGGCGCGTTCAGGATGTCGAGCACTTCCTTGGGTGGTTTCTTGTAACCTGTTTGCCGCGTAACTGATGTTCGCGACTAAGACGATAACCGCGAGTGTGGCGAGACGGAATCCGTTGTGGGCTTTCATGGTGGCTCCTCCGCAAAGCGTGTGAACAGTCGAATTGTGTGGAATGCTGCAAAGAGACTTGCAACGACACGAATTATACCGACCTGTTTTATTTTTGCCCACTGGTTGACGAGATATCCGCTGGCTCTTAGACTGCAAACATAGACCCGACGGCTGCGTGCTGGTACCGGCGTGAGGCTTAGGGTTAAAACAGCGGTGCAATGTTATCGGGTGATCCCCTTTCGCATTGCACCGCTTGTCGTCTGTGTCGCGGGCGTCGCTTGACAAGCACAGTTGAATCATTAGAATCGACCGTGCTCAAGCGGGAGTAGCTCAGTGGTAGAGCATCGCCTTGCCAAGGCGAGGGTCGCGAGTTCAAATCTCGTCTCCCGCTCCACGAAATCAGGATGAAGGCGGGCGGATGAAGGACGAAAGCTGACTGGCTTTCGAGCAGGTGCTGCTTCATCTTTCCGCCTTCAACCTTTATTCTTGCCGGTATGGCGGCGTAGCCAAGTGGTAAGGCAGAGGTCTGCAAAACCTTTATTCATCGGTTCGATTCCGATCGCCGCCTCCAAAAACCCAGCAGCGTTACAATCCATTGTGCTCAGTAAGCACAAGAAATTAAAGAATGAAGAAGTGGTTCTTAATTGGATTCGCGGTACGGGCGATATTGGCCGTCGTAGTTCTTTTGATGTCGCTACAGAACTTCGAAGCTGCGTTGTTGCATTTAGCGGACGTTCCGACGATGCTGTTTCTTGCCCTGGCTGAAATGACCTTGCCCCACTCGTTGTTCAGGGTGCTGTCAGGAGGCGATCCCTTCTACATCCCCATGAATCTTGCCGGCTGCTTGTTGTGGGGCGGAATGTTCACGCTGATTCCGTTCACACGCAATCTGATCCGTAATCAATCCGTGTTCATCCGTGGCTAAATGGTTCTTCAACGGCGTCGTGTCAGTAACGCAATCAGTGCCACGAACAGCGCCGATCCGATAATGGACCAAATTATCGGAAAGTTGGTCGTACCGATTCGCACCGGAAAGAGTTCCGGCAGACCTAAGTTACGTGCGATCCACATGCCGATGACCGCGCCAACAAAACCCAGCGCGATGGACACGAGACAGCCGCCTCGCGAGAACCCCGAGATCGCCTGACCCAACGCTCCACAAATCCCCGCCACGATCAGCAAAATGAGAAGATCGAATAACGTCATAGGCTGTGAATTATAACTGCGATTTGTGCAATTGGTAAGTTTGTTCCTCCGCTTAAGCGTTTACATTTAAGAGGGGCACCATCGCATCTCCCCACTACGCGGTGATGCCCCGCCTCATACGCCTTTCACATATGAGGTTGCCTCGACGAAAGGCACCGCGCGAACTCTTCATTATTTGCAATTCTGATTGAAGCGCTTTGCCTTGCACTGGTCACAGATCTCCTCCGCTTTAGGTTTCTCGGTAGTAGTTTCGTAATCCGATGTGGGCCAATGCCGGCAATTCG
Organism: Pyrinomonadaceae bacterium; assembly: GCA_035606195.1. Lineage (GTDB taxonomy): Bacteria > Acidobacteriota > Blastocatellia > Pyrinomonadales > Pyrinomonadaceae > PSRF01. Next base: position 25,040 of record DATNFX010000372.1, on the reverse strand, counting down.
AGCAAAAATGCCACGTAGCCCTCTTGCGTTTGCGTCGATAAACTTGCGTCATACAACCAAACGCACCTTAAGCCCAAGACCAGAAAAAGTCCTTATAGAGTTCTCAAAAAGTTATTAATTCGACTTTGAGAAATTCGGCGTGATCAACTTCTAGTAATTTACCAACACATCTTCAACCAATTCGGTACAATTCAAGTCGTGCCGTGAAGGCTCGAAGCGCTCGTGAACGCAACAAATGTCTCCACCTCCCAAAGATCAGTTCTACATCGGAACCATTTTGGGGTCTCTGTTCGCGTTGTTGATATTTGCTTTGCTGACCGGAATCGGGATCAGACTGATCCCCAAAAGGGTTGGGTGGGCTGCAACGATCCTCTTCGGAACGATGTGTGTGGTCGCAGTCTTCGACCTCGTCCGCGAAATCAGTGCGGAACAGGACAAGATACCGGATATAAAAAGCCAGCTGAGCATTCGTCGAGCTTTGATCGCGATCGGGGTCATCGTCGTAGCCCTGTTCCTGGGAATCGCGGATGAGTTTATTTCCTTCTTATTCACCAACTCGTTTCCGCGAGCAGGAGTTTGGCTCGGCACATTCGTCACGACTCTTGCCTTTTACCCGCTTCGAGAAGAGAAATACGCAACCTTCAAAAGGTGGACTCTGGTCTGTGCACTATTGGGTGTACTGAGCGTCATCTTTTCCTATGGCAAGGACTTGCTCGTAAAGGTATTGATATGAGGCTTATTAGACTTCTTGGCGCAGTGGTGATCTTCTATGGCTTGAGCTACTTGCTCCATGCACTAATGCAAATCCTCGGCTCAATACTCTCCAAGTCTGCCCCAGCGCTGCACGTGCACGTCATCGGACTCAATCTATGCATTGGCACAGCGACCGCCGTCATCGGAATCGGTCTATTACTTTCACGAAAGTGGGCCAGAATTGCGTGGCTCGTGACGGTCACAGTGCTTGTGTTGATACACTGCCTGATTCTGTTTCTATGGTATGTGCGCGGGTCGGACGTGACGGGTCAAATTCTGAACGTCGCACTGACGAGTCTTCTGGCTGTGATTTCCTGGGGCAAGCTGACAAAGGAATCCACTAAAAAGCACTTCGCTTAGATGGAGGTTCTCAGCGATCAGCCAACCATTCACTACCATCCCAGTTAGTCATCTTCATGTCGCCTTTGCCCAGTAACACCGCTGAGCGAACAGACGCAATATCTACATCACGAGACGTCTGTACAAATCGCCCATGTAGTTGTTGACTCCAGCAAAGTCTTGTCTTGCTCGCATTCGTAATAATGCCTCGATGTCGCTGTCATCCAGAACCAAAACATAGCCACGACCATCATTTAATGGATCACGACTATGCTGGAGTGTCTTATGGCGATTTGTGATCTTGCGACACACTAATATTCCAAACTCGCCCCGCAACTTGCTGAACCTGCCAGTTAGTTGATCAAATTCCGGGTTTCCAGGATCCTCCGAATAGTTCTTACATTCAAAAAACACGTACGGACACTTAATTCGGTGTCGAATTCTTAGATCAGCAAAAAAGCCCTGGTTCCCAACATTATCGAAAACTATATCGACTCGCTTTCGCCCGGCGTGCAAGCGTTGTTCTTTTTCTGGTTTTCGCAGGTTGGGATAGAAGATCGTTTCTAAAGCGCCAAGAATGAATTTGTGATACTTGTGGGCGCCTTCGTGTCCTACAGGAATTCTGTTTAATTCACCACACGAAGCTTCGACGTCGAAGAATCTGCCACGCACCCGAACCTCTTCGTTCTCTTCAAGCAACTCCACTCTTTCTTCAAGACGGCTTTGATTCTTGTTCACTCTGTCAACGAAGCTGCGGACCAGTACAACAATTACCTGCAATAGAGTCGCGAACAAAAACACGACAGCAACTCCGCCAGCCAAAATGAAAGGGTCGGGTGCCATGGACTGGTCTCCACGCTAATAAGGCAATAATGACTGAGGAGGATCTGCCGCAGACCGACACTCACCACATTCCCTATCAAACTGAGTTCCCTAATTCAGACGCCTGTTAAACTCTTTGGAACTTGACATGGCCGGGATCTGACATCGCCGAAATGAGGCGGTCGATCTTTAGTACCGGCCTAAAGCCGATTGCAATGGCAAGCGTTGAGAGGATGGCTATGTTGAAAGGTTCAAACGATCGGGGGCACTGTTTTGAGATACGGCCTGATTAGTTACCCCACCACGGCTCAAGTGCGACTGCACACTCGGCATAGTCTCGTCCGCTAGGCAGCTCTGACATACTTAGCGCTCTTGGTAGCCGTAGCCTCACTCTCGACCTTGATCACTCCGTTCTTTTTTAACAATCTCAATGCATTGCGAATATTGGAGGCAGTAATTTTCCTGTCGACGAATTCTGCGTCGCTTTCTAACTTTTCCAATAGCTGATCCTTGTCAAAAGGACCGGATAACTGATCTACTGCTCTTCTGGCAGCAGCAAAGACACCCCTTACGCGGGGTTGTTTTGTTTTGGCCCGCGAGGGGAGACGTATCAATTCCCCTTGCGACGAGCCGGGTTCCTCGTACTCGATTAATTCGGCCAAATAAGAAAGTCTTTTTTCGATCTCTTGTTGCTGAGGCACCAACTCTTGCCTCCACTTAATCAGGTCAGCCAGGGAACTGCCTGCCGAGCTCTTCATTTGGTTGTCAAAAAAAGAAAGTTTCTTCGTGATGTCCTCTTGCTGGGACAATAATTCCTGCCTCCATTTCAGGAGGTCACCTAATCGCTCTGGTTGCATTCTTACATTTTAGTTAACACATACCTACTAGTCTAGAGGTAATTACGTATGCGTTACGATTAAAATGCTTGAAATGTTAATAACCGTTCGCCTAATGTCGCCTAATCACCTGTTCTCTAACCTATGAACCAGTGGCATCTGCAAACGAGGGCGTCTCTAAATGTTGGTTATTGACAGTGCTAAACGTCACTAGTACCGTCGCGGTGAACTCTCTTGCAGATCTGAGAGGGCAGACCATGGAGCACGTGGATGTCGTAATCGTGGGTGCGGGGTTGTCGGGGATTGGCGGGGCCTGTCATGTCAGGCGCGCGTGCCCGACGAAGAGTTTTGTCATACTCGAAGGGCGCGAGAGGATGGGGGGAACGTGGGATCTCTTTAAATATCCGGGCGTTCGCTCCGACTCCGATATGTACACGCTCGGGTATCGCTTTCGTCCCTGGCGCGATAACAAGGCGATGGCTGATGGTCCATCGATCCTCAACTACATTCGCACGACTGCCGCTGAATACGACGTCGACAAACTCATCCGCTACAACCATTGCGTGCGCCGTGTTTCGTGGTCGTCGGAACGCGCACAGTGGACCGTCGAGGCAGAGACTGGTAAAGAACTAGTCCAGTTCACCTGCAACTTCGTCTATCTCTGCACCGGCTACTACGACTACGACAGCGGATACACACCGGAATGGCAGGGTGTCGCACGTTTCCGCGGAAAGATAGTGCATCCGCAAAAGTGGACTGACGATCTCGACTACGCAGGCAAACGCGTCGTGGTGATTGGAAGCGGAGCGACTGCCGTTACGCTCGTCCCGGCGATGGCCGAGCGCGCAGCACACGTCACGATGCTGCAGCGGTCGCCTAGCTACATCGTCACCCGACCCGCGGAAGATAAACTTGCGAACTTGTTTCGGCGTTGTCTTCCAGACCGCGCTGCGTACATGTTGGCCCGTTGGAAGAATGTGTTGTCGGGAACGTTCTTCTACAACCTCGCGCGAAATCGGCCAAATGTTTTCAAGTGGATGGTGGCGCGAGGCGTACGCCACGAACTCGGCAATAAATATGATTCAAAAGATTTCACGCCGCCGTACAATCCGTGGGACCAGCGATTGTGTCTCGTTCCGGACGCGGATCTGTTTCGTTCGATGCGCGAAGGTCGCGTGTCAGTAGTTACCGATCATATCGAAACATTCACCGAAGATGGTCTGTTACTCAAATCAGGTAAACACCTCGACGCGGACATCATCGTTACGGCCACCGGTCTCGTTTTGAAACTCTTCAGCGGCATGCAGCTGGTCGTGGACGGCGCGCCGGTCGTGATGCCAAAGACGCTGGTCTATAAAGGCATGATGTTCAGCGACGTGCCCAATCTCGCCTTTGCCGTCGGCTATACAAACGCGTCGTGGACGTTGAAGTGCGACCTTATCGCCGAGTACATCTGCAGGCTCATCAACCACATGGACCATCAAGGCTATGACGTCTGCACGCCACGCGTGAACGATTCTGACATCGAAGAGATACCGGTCCTCGACTTCAACTCGGGATATGTCTTGCGCGCGCTCGACTCTCTGCCGCGCCAGGGATCGAAGCCGCCGTGGCGCTTACATCAGAACTACGTGAAGGACCTTTCGATGATGCGCTACGGGCGCGTTGAAGACGGCACGATGGAGTTTAGGGCGGCGCCGCATGAAGCAGAGGCGGCAGTCGGTGGCTGACCGCATGCGCCTCTCTGGCCGGACCGCTGTGGTGACCGGCGCCGCAAACGGCATCGGGCGTGCGATTGCCGTGTCGTTGGCGAATCGCGGTTGCCATCTCGCGCTTGCCGATATAGATGAAGACGGAATGGCAGGCACGGCGGAGTTGACGCGTGCATCCGGTGTACGTGTGTCGCGACATCGTCTGGACGTTGCGGATCGTGTCGCAGTCGCCGAGTTTCCGGGGCTCGTTGCCGCTGAGCACAGCGGCGTCGACGTGCTCGTCAATAACGCCGGCGTCGCGATTGGTGGCACGTTTGAGCAAGTCTCGGATGAAGATTTCGAGTGGCTCTTCGAGATCAATTTCTGGGGCGTCGTGCGAATGACACGCGCCTTCATGCCACTGTTGCACGCGAGCGACGATGCACGCGTAGTGAATCTCTCGAGTATCTATGGTGTGATCGCGCCTCCTGAACAATCGGCATATTCGGCGAGCAAGTTTGCCGTGCGTGGATTTTCCGAGGCGCTTCGTCACGAACTTGAAGGCTCGAACATCGGTGTGACGGTCGTCCATCCGGGCGGAATTGCAACCAGCATCGCCGAGAAGGCACGCATTCCGGCGGGCGTCACTGAAGAGGAAATCGCGCGGCGTCGCGAACGGTATCGAAAGCTGTTACGACTGCCACCCGCGATCGCTGGTGAAATGATCGTGCGCGGCATCGAGCGTCGAGAATCACGCGTTCTCATCGGATCAGACGCAAAGACAATCTCGCTAATTGCACGTCTCCTGCCCGTGACGTACTGGAAGGTGCTCATGCGGCTTGGCGGTGATCTTCGAAAATCAAAATCTTGACACCGTGAGGTCACGGGGCTAGATTCTTTTCGATTTTGAACTGATGCGGAATCCTCTCTGCTGATTTCCGCAGAAGACTTCTCGGTTCCCAGACTAACTATCAGACACCATGCCTGAGCGTGCTGATTTTCGCGGCCCAACCCTAACCATTAGACGGTCAGCTTCCGCCGGGACGACAGCGGGGTGGTCAACTTCTGGCTCCGAGAAGATCATTCTCGGGCAGCTTTTCTTGAGCTCGACGATCGAGGATTTAAGTGAGTATCGAGATGAGGTGCAAACAAAACTCAGACGATATCCTAATGTGGCGTGCTTCCCGAGTGAGGGTTGGCTGAATACCTACGACATAACAGTCCAGAAATGCCGGGACGAAATCAGCAAGGCAGGGGGATATATCGGGATATTCGCCTACTGGTATGGATCAATTCCGGATGGATACGATCGTTCATATACCCATCTCGAATTCACTTGTGCACTGGAAAGATGGAGAGATAAGTCTGAGCTTATGATCATATTTATGCCCGAATCCCGAAGCCAGGCAGAACGGGATCTAAGGCAGAAAGCAGCCGGGCTAATTCCGATCGACCAGCAGGAGCAAGCCACTCATTCTGAACTGCTGAGCAAATTCCACAAAGAGGTAACCAAAGATCGAACGGTGCAGTTTTTCAAAGACCAGGAGGACCTGGGCCATTGGGCAATTGCCTTTGGCGCTATGTTTAGGAAACTCCTACCTCTTTATGTTGCGCAAGGTTATCTCGATGCGACCGACAATAACCCCGGTACACGAAGAATCAGTGAGGAGCAGTGGGGGCTTTTGGGTCGCAAAACACAGCTTGATACGGTTGACAGGATTCTCAACCGGCTTGATTTACACCCAACCGTACCAGCAGTAGCAATCCTGGCACATGGTAACGAGGACGCCGGCCACAGGTTCTTTCTCCAGCGACTCCTAGGGAAAAGAAAACTTCGCGAAGGTCGCCCTCCAGAAATGGGCCGGCCACCGTTCGACCGATATGGCGTGCAAAGTCTAATTCAGTGGGTAGGTATATCCCTCGAGATGCCGAAAGATCTTGAAAATGGATCGATAACAGAGTTAGCCCAGTGGATTCATAACGAACTGCAGCTTCAGCAGCTCTGCCTTGTCCTCAAACAAGTATCGCGTCTTGCCGGTGGCGTAACGGCATTTTATAACGATTTTTGGCAGCCTCTCTATACCAGTCTGCGCCAATTGCGCGAACGACAACCTGTACCACACCGATTGATAACAATAGTTTCCGATGACACAGATGCAAGTGAACTGCCGGCCACTGTCGCAATCGATTGGAAGACAACCATTACGGCGGAAGACTTTGCATACTTGATAAGACTTCCAGTGCTTGGTGAAATCACAACCGACGATCTATTGGAGTGGTTCGACGAGCTTGGAGTGCCGGAAACTGTCATGGGTGACCGCCAGTCGCTGGTGAACGTTTCCCTCAACACAGCTTCCCGAGTTGATGGTACCTTTTTGCGCGTGTTTGATCGATTGAATCAAATAGAACTCTTGCCCGAAGGAGAAGTGTGATGGAGGAAACTCTTTACACTGGTAGAGGCACCGATTTTTACCGGGCCCCGGTTAACGTAGCCGAAGGGGTCAATCTGGCCATCGAATTGAATCGCCCGATTTTGGTTGAAGGCGAGGCAGGCTGTGGCAAGACCATGTTGGCTTATTCGATCGCGGCTGAAAAACGGCTCGGCAAAGTCGTTAAAATCTCAATCAGGAGCACCTCCCGCGCTCAGGATATGCTCTACCGGCTGAATTCGCTGCGGCGCTTACAGGATGCACAGAGTACCGAAAACACTGACGCGCGTTTTACCTTTCCTTACTTGAGCCTTGGCCCACTGGGTAAAGCCCTTCACGAACCGGTTCGTTCTGTCGTTTTGATTGATGAGATCGACAAGGCTGACATTGATTTTCCCAACGATCTGTTGGATGTGTTAGATGACTTTTCCTTTGATATATACGATCTACCCGATAACGAAGAACAGGATTGCATTGCCAGACACGGTTTCGGGAAAAGGATCGAGTCAACGAAAGAGACCCAACCAATCGTCGTAATTACCAGTAACCGAGAAAAGCGCCTACCCGAACCCTTCCTGCGTCGCTGTATTTATGTGCGGCTTCGCTTCCCGGAAGAAGTCGAGGATTTACGTGACATCGTTCGGAAAAACACCAAACTTACCAGCGAGAAGTTGAATGATGAGATATTGACCAAGGCGATCGAGGCGTTCTCGCGAGTGCGAAAGTTAGCCGTCGGGAGTGCGCAAAAACCACCCAGCACCGGCGAATTGATTGACTGGATCAAGATTCTTCACTGGAAGGGACGAACTGTAGAAGAGTTGAAGGAGAATCTCGAATTGCCGCCGTACTGGGAATTCCTGTTCAAGAACATGAACGACATTGATGCCCATGAGGCAGTGGCTACTAAATCAAACCCGACGCCCTCAAAGTGAGTCAGGATTTTCCACTCGAAGGTCTCTTCCGATACCTGGTTCGCGCCGGTTTTAAGCTCAGCATCCGCGATTACCAGGACGCACTTAAAGCGCTTCGTGCGGGTTACGGCATTGGTACGCGCGACAAGCTTAAATGGCTTTGCCAAACGCTCTGGGCGAGATCCAATGAAGAGTTGCGGCAGCTCGATCAACTCTTTCTTAGCTTTCCATTCCCCTCTGCCGAACAGGTAGAAAAGCTCGCCGCTGAAAATGACAAAACCTCCGAACCTGAGAGGCCCGGGTCTTCGCCCGCTTCAATGCTCCCGCGAAAGAAAGATAGGACTGAACCTGTCGCGGACGACAAACCTGCAATAGCGTTGGAATTTGGCCCACCTTCTCAGCAGGGGATCGCTCTTACTTCAGCCAATGCCAAACCTCAACCAGACGAACTCTTTATCCTGAATGAGCGACCAATGGTTTCGCTACGCACGCTGATCATTATTTGGCGAAGATTTCGGACGGCAAAACGTGAAGGACCGGCAGTGGAGTTGGATCTGGAAGCGACCATTCAAGAGCAGTCGCGGCACGGTCGTCTGCCTCAGCCTGTATTAGTCCCAGCCCGAAGAAACCAGGCGAGGCTTGTTATTCTTATCGACGTCAGTAACAGCATGCTTCCCTGGGCCGGTTTCCAGAAGCTTATGGTTCAATCGCTGCGAAAGGGTCATTTCGGCCGGGCGGCAGTTTATTATTTTCACAACACGCCCCTGGAAGTACTTTACAAAAAAGAGACGCTCACAAAACCCGTACCTATCGAACGAGTTCTGCAGGAAAATCAGGGTAGCACGTTGATGATTTATAGCGACGCAGGAGCTGCGCGAGGATTTATGCGTCGTGATCGAATTGAAGAAAGCCGTGAGTTTCTCGGAAGAGTGAGACGCGAGTGGCAACCTATCGTGTGGATGAACCCTATGCCTCGTCTTCGCTGGAGATATTCCTCGGCTGATGGAATCAGCCACCTGAGTCATCACACGATGCTGCAGTTAACGGAAGAAGGATTAATCAGAGCGATAGACGTGTTGCGTGGGAAACAAGGATATTGAGTAGCGACCAATGCCGATCTACCGAGATGAGCTAAGTCCGCTAGCGGCATACGAGGAATTAATGCGCTTTGCCAAGAAAGCTGGTGAGGCAGCCCTGCGTCTCGCGATGCACGCTTCAGTCCCGCAGGGCTTTCACCCTAACCTGCTTCATCTGCTAAGGCGAAATTTTGTACCAGAGACAGGCAACGACTCGACTTCGGAAGTCGATGTTTTGTTCTCACCAATCTGTGAAGATCTGGGGCGAGGTTATTTCCGATTCGATCCGCAGGCGAGAACCTTATTGCTCGACAACCTGGCTGCGAATTACGCCGAAGAACCTACCTCACGAATCTACCGCGTTGCGAATTTCTTACTCTTCTTCGTCGAACACATCGATCGCACTGGTTCAGGTACCAAGGATCAACTCTGGCGCGACTACCTCGAGACGCAACGCTGGGTTGGATTTGCGTTTGTGAATCCCGAAGGTGCGGCCCAACAGCTCGCGGCGGCATTGGAACATGAGAGTGCGAGGAGAAATTTCGTTGCGCGCATGCAATTGGGAGGACTCGCGTCAGCACTTGCTGCTCCGCTCGTAGGTTATGGAGGACTCCTGAGATACGCACAGGGCATTCACATTCTCGAGAGTGGAAACGAACGTGAGGCAGAAGAGTTGTTTGCCGGACTATCTGATTACGATCTTCAGATTGGTGACACCACTCTCCGGTCACCGGCGAGGATCCTCGAAGAATGGCACGAGCGACACCAAAGTCCCGGTGAATCAAGAGTTCAGCCTGTCGAAGAGGTAGTCGAGGTTGAGGAGCCAGTCTCGGAACCGGTTTCTAAATTTGATCAGGCAGTGATTAACCTCACGAGCAAGAACACGGATTTGCAGCGCGGGGCGGCCGAATTCCTGAGAGCAATGAATGCTCCAGTGGTTTTAGTACTGGGAAGATTCGTTAGAGGTGAGCGTGACAAAATCGCTGAAACGATTAAAGCGGGTCTCGAACGCCACAGTTATGTACCGATCTTTCCAGGGGACGCCGGTGAAACCTTCCTTCTTAATATCCTGTCTTGCTGCATATTTGTTATTGCCGAGATTAGCGATCCCCGCAGAGTTCGATCACAACTCAAAAGTATTCTGCCGGCAATCAAGATTCCTGTGCAGCCGCTCCTACAATCCAAGGTGCGGCTTTATGAGACCTTCTCAGAACTACAACGCTATCCTGCACTGCTGAAGCCGCATCGATACACTTCTATTTCGAGGCTTTCGAACGAGCTGGATGAAATCGTTATTCCGGAACTTGAGTCACGAAGAGAGAAGACGCGTGACGAAGAACCTAAACGCGAAGGCTCCTATGAGTGCGACGTCTATATAAGCTATGCCCATCTCGATAACAGCCTGGGTTGGGTGGATTCCTTTCATAGGGCACTCGAAACACAACTCCATAGATTGCTTGGACGACCTCTAAAAATTTGCCGAGATGTCGAGTTTGGCGGATATGTTTCGCTACTGGACTCGGGACTGAAAAAAACCGCGCTATTTATTTTCGTGTGTACTCCTGCCTATCTGCAATCTGAATGGAGCCAGCGGGAACTCAATTATTTTTTGAGTGAGTCGCAAAGCGGTTTTTTTAAAAACAGCGACCAGATGCGAGTCTTCAAGGTATTGAAGACGCCTGTCTCACAAAGTGATCTAGGGCCGGTCTTGGGACGCCTGCTCGGCTATACATTTTACGATACTCAATCCGGGCAGGTCCGGGAGTTTGCGCCGGAGCAGGGTGGGTTTGAGAACGAGATGTTCTATCAGCGAATTGCGGACCTTGCTCGAGATATCAGCAGTGCGCTGTCTGCGCTTAGTGGCACACAACCCGACCCAGTTAAGCGAGCGGGGACTGTCTATCTTGCTGCAACAACCAGCGAACTAAATGATCTACGCGATCAGATTAAAAGAGAACTGGAAGAACGTAACTATAGCGTCTTGCCAGATCGTCCTCTATCTCTAACGGAGAGTGGGCTGGTAGATGAAGTACGTTCGTACGTGGAAAGAAGCGATATCTCCGTTCATCTGGTTGGTGACCACTATGGTTTAATTCCGGAAGAGGGCGAAACCTCAGTTCCCGTCATGCAATATAGGATTGCTGCATTGCAGGGCATTGATCGAATTGTATGGATGAAGCCAGGTTTACAGCCCGATAATTTCCAAAGAGAGTTCGTTGCCGAGCTGAGAAACGCTAACGACATTGAACTGCTTGAGCGCAGTTTTGCAGAACTCAAGGCTCACATCATTGACAGGCTGAATGAAAAGCGTCTTCCCCCTCACCCTCCGCAAACCACTCCCGCAATATACTTAATTGACGACTCACGCGACGCAGAAACCAGCAATCAAATAGCAAGGTGGTTACATGAACAGCAATTTATAGTCTTGCGCATGTCGTCATTGGAAAAAGAGGATAATTACGCCCGTCATCGGGATACCCTGGAACAATGCGACTTCGTACTGATTTATTGGGGTCACAGTAGCGAGTTGTGGCTACGCGAAAATCTCAGGCAAGTGCAGAGAGCCGCTATACGTCGATCCACTCCTCTGGAAAAAGCAATATACATCGGCCCACCACGAACACCACAAAAGGAGTTATATACTACCGGCGAGCACCTTGTGATTAAAGACTTCCGAACGTTTCAACCCAGCTCGCTCGAGCCAATCGTCGAGCTATTACGCTCCAACGATCAGACCTTCCTTGAATGATGAGGGACTGCGAAAATAATGAGTTCTCAACATCGCTCCATGCCGAATCCCTTCCCAGGTCTTAGACCATTTGAGTTGGAAGAGAGTCACCTCTTCTTTGGCCGCGATGCGCAAGTCGCCCATTTGCTTCAGAAACTATCAAGCAACCGTTTCACTGCGGTGCTCGGGGCTTCCGGAACCGGCAAATCTTCCCTGATTCGTGCCGGAGTGTTACCCCACCTCTACAGCGGATTTCTCAGCAAAACGGGGGCAGATTGGCGCGTCGCTATCTTTCGTCCCGGCTCTTCACCTTTCCGTAATTTAGCGGTGGCACTCAATCAATGTAGAGATTCTGACTCCTCTCAATCTCCTAACACAGATGATGCGGCTGAGACACTGGCGATTCTGAAACGCAGTAGTCTCGGTCTGGTGAATTTTGCCAGATATAGCCTGGCAGACAATGGGAACAATAATTCGTCAACAACGCCGAATCTTCTCGTCGTTGTGGACCAATTCGAAGAGATCTTCCGTTTCGCAGCAATCGTAGAAAGTGACGATGAGGTAGCCTACTTTGTTAGAGTCCTTCTGGAAGGCGCACGTAATCCTGCTTTTCCCATCTATGTCTTAATCAACATGCGTTCAGATTTCCTCGGTGATTGCGATCGGTTTTTTGAGCTTCCGGAAACTATTAATCAGGGGCAATACCTGGTGCCTCGCATGACCAGAGATCAATGCCGCGAGGCTATTGAAGGCCCTATCTCGATGCAGGCGGCGGGGATCAGCCGCAGTTTGGTAAACCGATTGCTCAACGATCGACCTGAGAGCTCAGATCAACTCTCACTTCTCCAACACGCCTTGAGCCGCACCTGGGACCGCTGGGATGCAAATGGTGAATCGGGTGAAATTGGCATACATGATTACGAACGGATCGGTGGTATGAGTGATGCCCTTGCGCAACAGGGAGACGAGATTTTCTTTGAACTGACTCCAGAGCAGCAACTCATCTCCGAACAGATCTTTAAGCGCATAACGGAGACAGGAAGTGACAATAGACTAACGCGACGACCGGATACTCTGAGACAAATCAGTGAAGTTGTACAAGCATCAGAGGTGGAGATTCGCCGGGTGATTGATATCTTCCGTCGTGAAGGAATATCGTTTCTGATGCCGCCGCCTTTTGTGGAAGTTACAAGTGATTCGGTCATTGATATTTCCCACGAGAGTTTGATTCGCAATTGGCCCAGGTTACGGCAATGGGCAGACGAGGAAAATCAATCTGCCCGAGTGTATCTACGATTAGCCGAAAACGCGCAATTGTATAGCCGAAGGGAGGTTAGTTTGCTGCACGAGCCGGAATTAACCATGGCAATCAGGTGGCGCGAAGAGACACGTCCACGTAAAGCCTGGGCTGATCGCTACCGTTCCAACTTCGAAGACACGATGCTGTTTCTTGAAAAAAGCGTTGCCGTAATCAAAAAGAAAGCCAGGAGGAGGAACAGGCTCACGGCGTTGGCTGTAGTTGTGCTCAGTTTCTTAACGATAACGGCCGCATTCTTTGGTTGGGATGCGCGTCGCCAGCGTGCATTAGCGGAGACGCAAAGCAAGGTAGCTGCGGCCGCGCAAAAAGAAGCGATGGAACAAAGGGCGATCGCGGACGCCGCGCGCAAAGAAGCGATGATGCAGATGCAGCTAGCGGATGATGCAAGGCAAGAAGCGCTACAAAGAAGGTCGCCAGCTTCAAGTCAATCACAGCGGCGTTGATACTCGCATATACGCCTTATGGATAAGATAAAAGCCATTCTGATAATCGTTGCCGTAATCCTGGGTTCACTTGGGCTGCTGGCGGCAATCGGCTTCATCTACAGCATTTTGTTTTACGGTTTCATCCTCGCGGTCGTTTGTTTAGGTGGCTACGTCGCCTACCAAATCTTTGCTAAACCCAACGCGAAACAACTCCACACACCCGATCCACAAAAACAGCTCGATAAAGTCCAACGCCTATTGGACGAGTACAAGCGGAAATGAGCCATCCACAGATTACACAGATAATCTGCGTAATCTGTGGATGGATTTAATTGATGTTAAGTCGCGAGAGCTTTTTCTGCTTTGGTTCGGACGAAGGCGTAGTTCAATGCTGGTAACGAATTGAACTTCGCCGCTTTCGTGAACGAGGCTTTTGCTTTCGCGGTGTCGCCCTTACCCGCGTAAGCCTGACCGAGGAGATAGAGTGCCTGCGGGTTCTGTTGATTTGCCTGGCCGAGTTCGGCGATCGCATCGTCGTATTTCTTTTCTTCGAGTGCGATGCGGCCGGCAAGCTCGTGTGCCTGCTTCAACTGGTTCGCATTCTTCGCGGCTTCCGTGCCTTTGCGAAAAGTTTCGGTCTCCGTCTTGGCGGTTGCGAGATCTTTCTTCGCGATCGCGACGCGAGCGAGATTGTAGTGATGAAAGAGCGCGGTGTTGTCTTTGACCGCTGGTGAAAGACCGGAATCAGCAGTTGTCTTCAACGCCTGTTCGAAGGCCGTCTTTGCATCGTCGGCTTTTCCCATCTCGAGGAGGATGTTGCCTTTCAGCTGCAAGTCGCCCGTCATGGCGGCCGCGTCATTATTCTTTTCTGCTATCGCATACTGCTTTGCCGCTTCTCCAAGCGCCTGATCGAACTTTCCGGTATCTACCGCAACAACAGTCTGGCCGAACAATGCAGTGCGCCGCTCGGCATCCGTGCGGGCCTTATCAGACATCTTCTGCAACTCAGCCTGTGCCTCAGCCGTTTTGCCTTCGTAAGCTAGTGCTGCCGCAATACCAAAGTGCGAGTTGACGAAGTTTGAATCGACCGAAAGCGCCTTGTTGTACTGCGTGATCGCTTCATCAAACCGTCCCATCTTCAAAAGCAGCTCGGCGTATGAATCGTAGGGGTTCGGATCGTTGGGGATCAGTTCGATATATTTTTTGAAAGCGTTTTCTGCGTCGCCGTAGGCTTCGTTCTGTCGATAAGCGTAACCGAGAATGTTGAAGGCGGTGGAATAGTCGGGCGCGAGCTCTGTCGCGCGTTTGTAGTGTGTGATTGCCTGCGCGAAATCCTGTTGGCCAAAGTAATAGCCGCCGAGAGCGAAGTGCGCGCGCTCGTCGTTTGGATAGGCGGCAACCAGCTTCTCGAGAATCTCTTTTTGTTGGGTTGGATTTGCGTTGGCGCCCGCTTCGTTCGCCTGGATCAGCATGCGTTCGCCATCAGACGCTTTGTCAGCGAGGGAGACGGCCTTTTTCAAGTGCGCGAAAAATTCTTTGGCGGTTGGCGAAACGTTTGCACGGCTGAGTTCTGCGAGTGCGAAATTCGGATCGAGTGCAATGGCTTTATCGAAGTGTGCGATGGAATCAGTAATACGAAGTTTTTCAGACAGATCGCGTCCGGCGAGAAATTCTTTGCGGGCTTCTTCTGAGGAAGTCGTGATGGCGATCTTGCCGCCGGCAGATGTCTTGTCAGTTGATGCAGTTGCTTTATCGACCTGTTGGCAAGCGGTGAAAGCCAGAGCGCTTATCAGCAGTGCGAGTACAAAAGACGTGCGAAGGTGTGCGTGTCGCATGGTTGCGGTACTCCTCCTAGTAGGCAGACGTATGGATTTGGGGAGATCGGGATGCGGTTGGTGTGGGAAAGCGGAAAATAAGCACGACGCGGTGAGTTCGTCAAGATCTTTGTGACGAGAGGCACAGATAAACGGGGATTTAGACCGGATGTCTACCTATTGAACAGAAACTCACGGACCAGATTTATTCCGAATCCCGTGAGTAATGTGGTGGTGCCGTTGCGTATCCCGTCCTTGTAACTGTACCGATCCGGAAACCATGTCTCTCTTGCAACGATTGCGCCCGTGTAAATCCCCGCGAAACGTGGGACGGAGACGACTCGATCGCCTTTTCGGTTTCGTGAGGTCACGTTCTGAAGAAGCGCGTCTTTGAAACGTGGGCCGAAGCCTTCGCGTTTGCTCTTTTGGAAACCGGTATCGAGGCCCATGGCTTCATCGAGTCCATAAGTGACGGTCTGCTGGATCAGATTCTGGCCTAATCCGGAAGCGTAACGCCTGCCATAGCCCTTCATTCCCTGCCCCCACTCTTCGGGAGCATCACGCCACTGAGCAATTCCCGCCGCAGCGCCAGTTCGCAACAGCCGGAATGGTCCAATCGTGTCTTTGACATAACGCTGAAAACGTTCTTTCCCGGACGGAAATATGTAAGTTTGAGAAGTCGCCTGCTGATCTTTCTTATCCTGACTCTTCGTATCGTCCTGCCCATAACCCGAAACCGCCGCCACCCCGGCCAACACAAAAATCCCCACACCTCGAAAAATAAACCTCATGTTCGTGCCCCCCTCCATTCTGTATAGGCACGAATTGACACGATTGTTTCCACAAAAAGGCACAAATAATCTCTATGTGCCTTTTGTGCATCTTTGTGGCGCTATCTAAGGTTTGTCGGTGACTTTTAGTTCCCTGACCGGAACGCCGTCGCTCCAGATGCCCATGAAGCGTTGTTGAGGGGTGTTGCCGAGGGCGTATTCGCGGTTCTTGCTGGTGAAGGCGGCGTCGGTTAGGGCGTCGAGGAGTTTCCAGGTGCCGTAGTAGTCCAAGGCGTTGATTAACATCGTTTCGGGACGAACGCGACGCGAAATCTGGACGCCGCCAATTCCGGACGGGCCACCACCTCCACCTTCGCCATTGTCGTAGTCCCTGTCCATCGCTGTCGGCGCGCGATGGCTTGCTTGCAATGCCGGTGTTCCGTGAGAGTCGGAAACGAGAAGAATGAAATCCTTGTTTGCCGCCGGTATGCGTGTCGACTCGTAATAGATCCGCTTCGCGTCAGTATCACGAACCAGTCCATCCTGATCTCCAGCGATGGCGAGTAATAGCGTCTCAGCCGGCAGCTTCTTCAAATCAGCGAGCGGAACACTGATCGGAGCATCAGTGATTCCGGGCTCGACAGACATCACCGCACGTACACGCGGCAACAATGATTCAGCCGCCAACGCTGCCACATTCGCCGCGAGCAATCCACCGAGCGAGTGGCCCACTGTCGCAAATTTATTAAAGTCAGGAGTGACGTGTCCTTTCTCAGTTTTCAAACGATTGACTGCATCCTTAATCGCGCCGATCGTATTTGGAGTGAAGTCTTTGATCGGCGTCAGGAGATTGGCCTGATAACGCGGATAGATCACGATGTTTCCCCGCTTTACCAGATGATCGATCCACGCTCCGTAGTACATCGGATTCATACCACCCCAACCGTGCAGGAACACGATCACGGGCGCAGTACGCGGCTTCGGCGAGTCAGGTTCGTAGATCCAATATTCCTGCCCGCCTTTGCCGTAGCGATTCTTAATTACTGACGAATGACTGTACTGCTTGCCGCCCGGACCGGTTTGAGGCTGCGACGGCGGAGTGACACTCTGTGCTGAAACAAGAGGAAGAGAAAAAAGTAGGAGCGTAATACCTAGAATTGCCGGTATAAAAATCCTCCGAAACATACCTTCCCTTCCCTGTAACGTGGACTAAGCGCGAACGGCCCTCACTTCCAGATATTCAGCGTCGACATCGGTCGTGCCGTCAGTCGCTCGATTGTGTGTGGTCCAATGCTGTTCGAGGTCTTTTCGCAAGGCGGCCTGTTTTTCCTCGTCGAGGGCGCCAAACGCCTTTTGAGTCGGACCGTAATACAAACGGAAATGCTCGACGACTTCCGCGGGAGAAAAAGGAAACACCCAGCGTATGCTTTGACTGCCAAGATCCGTTTTTGAGATGCCCTCAGCAAACCGTTGCCGCACGGTTTCTTCCACACCCCAAAGCACGGGCGACGTCATTCCCGGCGGCAGCGGCAGGTACTGGCCATTAATCTTGAACATTTGTCCGATAAATCCCGTCGGTGTCCAGTTTGCCATCGCTATTAGACCGCCGGGGCGGCAAACGCGCTTGAGCTCTGCGGCTACGAGGTCCGGACGCGGTGCGAACATCGCCCCAAACATCGTCATTACCACATCAAAACTGCCGTCTGCATAAGGCAGCGCTTCCGCGTCGCCCTCGTCAAACTTGGCATTCAATCCTTCGCGCTTCGCGTTTTCGCGGGCCTGCTCGACGAGGTTCGGCGCGATATCGACTCCAGTTACCTCAGCGCCCGTTTTTGCTGCGGGTATCGCCAGATTGCCCGTGCCGCAGGCGACATCGAGAACTTTCATTCCCGGTTTCAAGTCGAGCCGCTTTACAAAATCCTCAGCCTGATCCGCGTAATACCTTGCGATCTCGCCGAAATCCCCGGCTATCCAGGTTGCTCGAAGCTTCGTTTTCAATGCGGCCAGTTCAGAAGTTGCTCCACTTTCCATTTCAAGCTCTCTCCTTTTGACGAAACTAGTGCTGATTAGTCCTTTATTCTAACTACGTGGTCCCCCGATTTATTCCTCACTTTGGCACAGCTTATGCGATGGGGTCTTTGGTCGTGCATTTTGCGTAACAAAAGAATTCACCCCAGGCAGAAGTCAGACCCAGTAATTAACAAGGGGACATATGATAACGCGTAATCAGGTTCTTCTTTGTACCCTGCTGACCAGTTTTGCCGCATGCTCGGTCCTGGCCCAAACCTCGAGCGCCGAATTTCAAAAAACACTGAGCGAAAAGGTCGCCTTTTCGGAAACAGATTTCGCAGCACTCCAGGTAAACCAGCCAGTTGTCCGCTCGATTCCAACCTCTGACAAAGCCGAAATCGCCGTTTCGGGACTCGTACACATTCGCACGGCGGCCGACGAGTTTCTGCGGTCGTACCGCGACACCATGCTGCGGAAAAGCAACAGCGCGATCCTCGAGATCGGCGCCTTCGGCGGCCAACCAGCACTCGCCGACCTTGAAACTCTGACACTCGAGCCACGCGATATCGAAGACTTGAAAGAGTGTGTGGTCGGAGAGTGTCAGCTAAAACTTTCTGCAGCCATGATCGAGCGCTTTCGCAGAGAGATCGACTGGGGCGCAGCAGATTGCCAAGCGAGAGTCACAAATCTGTTCAAACAGATGCTGTTTGAGTATGTGAACGACTATCGCGCGCGCGGCGAGCCGGCGTTGATCCAGTATAACGACAAGCGCGATCAGGTGAGTCTTGCAAACGAGCAGCGCGCGCTTAACGCCGCGCCGAGTTACGTCAACGAGTTTATCAAGGACTCGAACGCCGGATTGCAACTACTCGAGGACACACTCGTCTGGTCCAAAATCAAGTTTGGACTGAAGCCGGTTATCGCCGTAAATCACATACTGATCTACAGGCGCACCAGCGACGTTGGTCCACAAGTGCTGATCGCGTCGAAACAGATTTATGCCAACCACTATTTCAATGCATCGCTGGCGCTGACGGCGTTCGTGCGCTTGCCCGAAGGTGCTTATCTGGTTTATGAGAATCGTTCACGCGCCGACGGTCTCGAAGGTCCATTCGGTAAGATCAAACGAGGCGTGGTTGAGAAGAAGGCCGTGGAGGGACTGCGTGCAATTCTCGAGCAGTCGAAAGCGAGTCTTGAAGGAGCGACTTTTGCTGCCAGCACCGCCGATCTTACGTCGTATAACACTGATGGTTGGGGTCGCAGATTATTCGGCGGTGTGCGTCCGGTGTTGTGGGTACTCGTGATTTCGGCAATTATAGCGTTGCTGGCACTGGGCCGGCGACGGACAGAGAGTCCGTCTGGGCCAAAACAAAAAGCGCTCAAGCCTGAAAACGCTAAAGGATAATATTCCTACAGAGGAGGAGAAATGATAAAGAAACCGTTTATTACGTGGCTCGTTGCTGCAGTTATCATCGGAGGTTTGCTGTCGTATGTCGCTGCACAACATTCTGGACATACGGTTGAACTGAAGAACGCGCAGGGCGAGTCAGTTGGTACCGCGACTCTTACGGCATCGGGCAATGGAGTCAGAATCAAGCTCAATCTGAAGAACCTGACGCCGGGAGTGCATGGGATTCATATTCATCAGATGGCGAAATGCGAAGGTCCGGACTTTCAATCGGCTGGGCCGCACTTCAATCCGGATAATAAAAAGCACGGAATGAAGAATCCGCAAGGTCCACACGCTGGAGATATGAACAACTTCAACGTAAGCGCAAAAGGTACTGCCAACGCGACCGTCACCGACATGCATGTGAACATGAAAGATGGTCCAAACTCACTGTTCGCGAATGGCGGCACTTCCCTGGTCATTCACGAGAAAGCTGATGACATGAAGACTGATCCGTCCGGAAATTCCGGTGCCCGGATCGCGTGTGGAACGATCACCCCGTAGCCACAGATGAACGCGGATTGTTGACGGATCGAGTAGCGTGAATGCTTGATCCGTCTTTAAATCCGTGTTATCCGTGGCCGCATGAAACGCCTGCTTCCACTCATCGCGCTCGTTGCTGTTTCCGTTTACGCCAATCAACAGACAGTTAAGATCAGCCCGGGGTTCTTTAGCGGGAAAGACTATCTCGACATGAGCGACACCGAGAAGAGAGCGTATGTCACCGGTGAGATCAACGGGATGCTGGTGGCGCCGTTCTTCGGAGCGCCCGAGGAGAATTTGAACTGGCTCAAGACCTGTAGTTCAAAGATATCCGACGAAGAGCTCGCTGCAACCCTTGCGCGTTTCATCCGCGACCAACCCGGCCAAATGCAGACGAATTTGAATGTCGTGACATTTAATGCATTGCGACAGGCGTGTCGAAAAGAGTAAAGGTCACGGAACGTACGTCCCGAATAAATTTTATATCCTCAGCGGCGGGTGCCGACGATGGCGCGGAGGTGACGGAGGCGCGCGTCGAGATCTTCGGGCGTGAGAGACGCGTACTTCGCCGGAAGGAGGCGGCGGCTCGAGCTTTCGAAGACGGCCAACAGTTCCATGTACTCCAGCAACTCAACATCGCGGCTGGGAAAGTAATCAATCGCAGCCTGCTGGAAATGACTCGCCAACACCGGCGCGTCACCACCACTCTCACGCGCGGCGTCTTCATTCGCCAAAAGAATCACCGCTTCAATATCCGCATTGCTATAACCAATCAGCTTGCTTGAAAAGCCCTCGCGGATCGTCGCCAGATCGACATCCGTCTTGATCTTGTTCTTACGCAAGAGCGCCTTCGCAACCAGCTCGACTTCTTCCGCAGTCTGCACATACAAAAACGGAATCTTGCGGTCGAGACGCCCGGCACGTTTGAGATCGACGTCGAGCTTATCCGGACGATTCGTCATCACCAGAAACAGTATTCGTCCACGATTCGACGTGTCAGACATAAACTCCTTGATACGCGCGATCACACGCGACGAAGTGCCACCATCGCCTTCGCCGTCAGTGTTGCCAAACGCACGATCGCCCTCGTCGATAATCACGACAACCTGTCCGATAGCGCGAATCACGTTGAGAATCTTTTCGAGATTGCCTTCAGTCGCTCCAACCCACTTCGAGCGGAAGTTCTTCAACTTGATCGTCGTCAACCCGCACTCTTTCGCAAATGCTTCGGCAACGAACGTCTTGCCGGTGCCCATTGGTCCGGTGAACAAAATGCCCATCGGCACGCGGCTCGCCCGTCCCTCACGAATACTTTCCGCGATGACCATTAAGTCTTTCTTCACTTCTTCCATGCCGCCGACAACTTCAAACCCGTGCGCCGGTTCGACAAACTCGACGAGGCCGAAACACTCGCGCTCGAGAATCTCGCGTTTCCGTTTCGCGATCAGTCGATCGGTCTCTTTGCGCGCAAGTTCGATCGGACTCGGCAAAGACGCGTCAGCCTCGGGCATTGCAGCCGCCGGCGCAACCAATTCCTTTACCTCTTCGCGACTGAGATTGGACGTAAGCGCTGCGAGTTTGTGTGCGCGTCCGGCCGCATCAGGACCACCGCCCAACAAGCCGGTGATGAAAGCCTCTCGATCCACCAGCTCCTCTTCAACGGCGGGTTGCGGCGTCAGGATCGACGCGATCTGAATCGACTTCAAACCCGCAGTGACACCCGCGTATCTCTCGGCATCTTTCTGAGTCAAACGATTGTCAGCAATTCTTGCTGCCTGCCGCCGCTCGTCGAAGTCGGGCATTGTTACTTCAACGACTGCGACTTTTGGATTGGAGATCAGCTTTGGCGCCAGTTCGGTGAGGTTCTCAGAGATCAGCAATACGACGTTGTCCCCACGCTCAATCTCTGGAAGCGAAGACCAGCGATGCAAGGTCACAATCGCCGCCCGATCGGCTTCACTCTGGAAATTTGGATCTCCGGCGGGCGCGATCGACTCGGCGTACTCCATGATTACTGCTGTCTTGGTCGAAGTAATCAACAACCGTTCTAAAGCAGAAAAGACTCGATCTTTTTGAGTGGCGAGCAACAAATCGTCTGCTGTGATTTCAGTCTTCGCGCGCTTGGCAAACTGAGCGCCGGTTGCCACGTTGTAAACCGCAATCGTCTCTTTCGACTCCTTGAGCAAAACGTCCGTGAGAAACTCGGTGAGTGCCAGCATTTTGTCGTTGTGAAGCACAACGTCGTAGACATTGCCATGCAACACAAACATCGAAGCCTCGCCCCGCAAATAGCGACGCCGCAGGTCTTCGGCCCACGCTGGCAGCAACCGAGCTTCACTCATACGTCAAGATCCTTTAAGCCCATCGGATTTAATAATCGTTCCGTATCCGCGGCAGTTTGTTTGATCGATTCAACGCCATCAAGCAGTTCGTCCAGTTGGCCCGTCAACTCCTGTGGCGACTGCATCGTAACGATCTGATCTGCAATCAACTGAAAAGAGTTCTCAATCAGATCGAGTTGGCCACGCGCCAGACTCAGGTAGTGATGAATCTCTTTCATCTTTTCAAACCGCTTCATGATGACGGCGAGATTCTTGCTCGCGATCTCAGTTTCCGAGTCGCGGTTACCTTCCCTGCGACAGATTTGCTCCCAACGTCGACGATCTTTTTCCAGCTCACTGAGATCGATTGAATTCAGGTAAGCTTCGTAGCGGCTGCACGTGTTCGCCATCTCGATGAAGGCTTCGACGAGGCGGTCTGTCTTGGTCAACTCACTGCGTAACAACTCACCCGTGAATGAAGGATTCTGTGCAGCGAGATCATTGATTTCCTTTTGCCGTTCGAGAAGTGATAACACCCGTTCGCGATCGCTTTCGTCGAGGTGCTTCAGACGTTCGGCGCGCGCGGCCTGTTCTTCGGCCTGCTGTTCCTGGTCGAAACTCGGATCCCACAACAACTCCTGAAGTTTTTTCGATCCAGGCGCGTTTACGACCCAGAGAATTTCCAGACCTACAGTGACGATCGCGAGCAAAGGATTGAACGTGAGTGCCGAAGCTGCGAGGCCTCCGGCGAGCAACGAGAGGTTGTACGGATTCGCAAAAGCCTTTTTGAGATAATTGCGCTTCTCGTAAACTTTCTGCCTGATAAAAGCCTGGCTGGCCGCCAGTGTGTCGTCGCGCAGAGGTGTTACGTTAACCGGCACACCGTCTTTCCGCATCGCGGTTTTCGGCTTCTCAGTCGTTCCCATGCTCGGTGTAATCTGTGGATTTAGTTCTTGGCTGGCGCATAAATCAAATCCAGCAATTTCTTCTCGACCGCACGAAACTCCGGTGCTGATTTTAGCGCAATGTCGCGCACAGGGAAGGCCGGCACGTCGACCTGATGAAGAATTTGCGCCGGACGCTGTGACAGAACGTAAATCGTGTCGCCGAGGTAAACGGCTTCGGAAACATCGTGCGTCACAAACAGGATCGTGTTGTTCTCCGCGCGAGAGACCTCGAGCAGCAGGCTCTGCATGCCCCAACGTGTTTGCGGATCGAGAGCCCCGAACGGTTCATCCATCAACACCACACGCGGATTGTTCACGAGGGTTCGGGCAATCGCTACACGTTGTTTCATACCGCCGGAAAGGTCCTTCGGATAACGATCCGCAAACTCAAAGAGACCCACCTGCTTCAAAATCGTCTCGGAAATCTTGCGCCGCTCCGACTTCTTCATGCCCTGAAGCTTCAAACCATACTCGACATTGTCACGTACCGACAGCCAGCCGAAAGACGTGTAAGCCTGAAAGACCATGCCGCGATCGCGTCCGACGTCAGTCACGAGTTTGCCGTCAACCAGCACCTCGCCTTTTGTCGGCGGGAGGAGTCCCGCAACAGCTTTCAGAATCGTCGACTTGCCGCAACCCGATGGTCCGAGGAAAACGATAACCTCACCGGAATCAGGTTTGTCATAAACATCGAACGAGACATCGCGTACGGCCTCGGTGCGATTACCTTTGCGATCGATGTAAGTCACGCACAGATCTGACACGCGCAACTTCGGTGGCGCCCCGCTTTGATCGGCATGATAGGTAACGTGCGGCTCTCCCGTGTGCACGCCGACATCGACAGCAATCGTGCCGGGCTCACCTGATTGTGGAAGTGTTGGTAGAGATTCTTGTTCAGCCATTGTCGATCTTTTCACGACGCTTCACGCCAACGGAAGAGCAAGCTCGATAAGAGGCGAATGAGAAAGTCAGTCAAGAGTCCGATCCCACCGATGACGAGCAAACCTGCAAACGACCATGACGCTTTTTGATGCGTACGCGCGAGTTCGACCATGTAACCAAGCCCGTGTTCGGGATTCACTGCCTCGGCGAGTATCACGTAGGTCCAGGCAATCGCGTTCATCACTCGAAAGCTGTCGAATATCTCGGGCAGTGCGGCCGGAACTAGAACCGTTCTGATCACCTGAAACTTCGACGCCCCAAGCGTAAGTGCGGTTTGTACCAACTCCTCCGGCACAAGCCTGATGGAAGAAACTACAACCGGCAACAGGTAAACGAACACGCCGAGGAACAGAAACGCGATCTTTTGTTTCTCGTAAATGCCGAACCACAGAATCAAAAGCGGAATAAACGCCGAGATCGGCATGTAGCGCAACGGCGCCATGATCGGTTCGAAGAAACGATTGATCGGATCGAATGCGCCCATCAAGACCCCAAGCGGCAACGCAATCGCTGACGCAAGGAAGAAAGCGATCGCGATACGGCGTGTCGAGATGAGGATCGCATCGGTCAGGTCGTAATGAATGAAGAGTTGCAGCGTGCCGCGTACAACTTCCGTCGGCGTCGGCAGAAAGTCGGGGCGAACGTAGCCCGTGTACGTAAGCCCGCACCACGCACCAAGCACAAGCGCAGGCGCCACCAAACCGAGGATGAATGCGGTTTCCTTGGATAGGGGCGACCGAATTGAAAAGAGAGTACTTTTTGAGGCCATGAATCTTTATCCACAGATTACACAGATTTCTCTGTGTAATCTGCGGAATCTGTGGATTACTGCGTTGCCAAAATCACCTTGATGTCGGTACGGCGATTCTGTTGCCGTCCGGCTTCACTGGTGTTCTCAGCAATCGGATTGCTCGAACCGCGCCCGATGGTTTGGAAGCGCGTCGGCGGAATGTTTGGGAAGTTCTTGACGATGTA
>DATNFX010000371.1:0-17956 GCA_035606195.1 Pyrinomonadaceae bacterium | reverse complement strand
CCGACGTTTGCGGGACGCAAGTCAAACTCGTAAGGCAACTCGGAGGACTCGAAAGTTCTTTCTTCGACTATTTCCTGGACCAATCCCGCCACCTTATATCTCGCTCCGTTTCTTGACCAAAAGGGGAGAAAAATTTCTCATACGCCTTAGTAATCTCTTCTCCGACTGGTAACTTGTGTTCATTCGCTTCCCAATAATTGAAGATGGGGCTAAATTGGGCTCGCACCGCCGCGAGGTTAATAGAGGCTTCTCCACGCTGAATGAAGAAATCATCGTCAGGATGAGCCACCACCCACTCATAGACCTCTCGATAATGACGTATTGAATCACTATAGTCCGCATAAAAGAGTCTCGACTGGATGCCGCATGCTGTTAGTGATGGAGCAACCTTGACACTGTCCTTGATTCTAATTGCCTCATACAGCACGATACTGCCTTTGCATGGCCCATCCTTCTCCGACTCCTCTTTCATGTACCGATAAACCTCTCGCACTCCCATAGCCAAATCATAGAGATAGTGATACGCATCCAGGAATGACTTTGCCTCGGGATCAGCACCAAACTTCCTCCGCAGCGATTCCTCTTTCTTCTGGAGTTCTTCAGCACTGCCAAACGGTTGAAATAGCGCGAATGATAGACCGTTCTTAACAGCCTCCGCAGCTTTAAGCGCAAGCTTGGGATAACGACCTCCTTTGCGACTTTGAGGGAGATCCCGATAATCGACGGCTAAAAAGCTACCCGAAACAGAAATTCGCTTGAAGAAGACACTGATTTGCTCGATTGAATATTGGGAGAACAGCGAGGGCGCAGTCGAGAGTTTCTCGCGATTCACGCGAGAATGGACCACCATCTTGGCGCGCATTAATCGTTCACGTAACAGATCACCACGCTTGCTGTCGCCCTTGGCAAAGGCATTCACAATCTTGTTAATCACGTCATCCGTCAACGGCACTTTTTCATTGCGCAGGCGACTGAGATGACCGGCAGAAATACCTAAAAACTCTGCCTCTTCGGAAGTACTCGTGCCAATTACTATTCCCTGGGAACGGATACGGGCGAAGGAATCTGTAAGAATCTCGGCCACTGTTTCCAAAGCAACTCTCCCTTTTGTGCATTGTAATCCAGTCGGGCTCGACCTTCTGAACTGTATAACGCCTCCATCAGGGTGGGCTAAATCGGCTCAGCTTCGCTGAATTAACGAACGCGAAGGAATATACGCCAAAAGTCCACCTTTAACAACATCAGTTTAGCACTTGGAAGCAATTTCCGAAATCAGCATTGGTTGCGCAATTTGCTTGACTAGCAGAAATCTCGTCATTTATACTCCCCCTACAATCCAATGGATACTCTCCCTAATATTTGTAGAACTATTTCCCAGTCGGTGCGGCGACTCATCCGGCACATTGCGCTGCTCCTCATTATCATAAGCCCCCTGCTGGTTACCGTTGGACTCTGGCTGTTTGCGGCCGCTCTGATCTATCTCCTCGTCGATTACGTTGGCATTCGTTTCTCTTATGCAGTAATGACTGCGTGCTCCCTCTCGGTCATCGTGATCCTGGTTCTGGCCTCCCTCTTTCGCACAAGGATTAGTCGCTAGCTGTAAGGAGGAAAATTATGCGTTTAGGGGTTTGGATTGTTAACGCGATCGTGTTTTTCACAATCGCGATCAGCACTGCTGCACTGCATGTCTACGCCGAAAAGACTGTATCGGAACGCGTTAACAGTCTTCAGGAATATCGCGATTTGGTAGATTTGATGGTTTGCGATCAACCTACTGTGATCCAAGCCGGAACTGCCGCAAACGTCGTTGAGCACATTCTCAAAGCCAGCGACTTTGGAGAATGTTCAGTTGAAGACAAGCCTGTGCTTACCGGGATTGGCCCGCGAATTTTCTGCCGCCGCGAAAACATTCTCGCCGTACATGCATTCGAACCATTTAAGAGTTTTGTGCTTGAGGTATCAGCCAGGAACCAGCGGATTGTCCGGATCACAGATGAACAGGGAAGAGAGATCGACAGAGTGGAACTCCCGTCGCCTGTCGTGAGTGCGGTAAACCTTGATGAAAACGGCAAGGTCATTGAACGAGTTCGTTACGAACTGATTCTGGGGAAGGATGTAAACAAAGACGCGACCACCATCAAATTTCTCATTGAGATCGAAGATCGGCGTTTCTTTGAGCACCGGGGAAACGATTGGTGGGGAATAGCGCGCGCCGGGTTCCGCTTTATCTTTGGACGGAGTGACGAAGTGACACAAGGCGGTTCAACGATCACAGAACAAGTTGCCAAGCTGGTTTTTCTTTCGGACGAAAACAAGCTTATTCGACGAATAAAAGCGCTGTTTCTCGCGGAAGCTCTTGAACGAAGGCTGACAAAGCAACAGATTCTCGAGTTGTGGCTCAATCGTACGGTCATGGGGATTGAGAGACCGACCGAGAGTCCTGCATCACAGGAATTTCGCCAACGTCGCGAGTCCGTTTATGGATTCGCTACGGCCGCGCGAGTGCTTTTCAACAAGAGTCTTTTTCAATGCACCCCGACGGAGCTCGCGACGTTGGCGTCCTTGCCTCGTTATCCTCAAATCTTTCCCACTTTAAAGAAGAATGGACAATTAGACGTTTCTGGAAACGAGAATCATCGTCGCTTGGACCAGCGACGGAAATTGGCACTGAAAACGTTTGGTGAAGCTCAGCAGGCGTTGGGTCATCAGGAATTGGGACAGAAATTTCTTGATTCAAGGAACACACCTGTTCGCTTCAGTTTCAATGAAGATGATCAAGTGGGAGATGAGGCACTGATCACATTCGTTGAAAGAGATCTTAAGGAACAGATAGATCGCAGAGCGCTCCCTCCTCATACCGCGCGCGTTAAGAGCGACGGAAAGTCAACCATTGTGTTCACTACCATCGATCAAGGTTATCAAACGAGTGTTAGCCAGCAAATTGAAAAGGAACTTCCCGCTATCAAAGTCAAACTTGCCCAATTAGCCGGGATCACATCTAATCCGGGCAGCAAGAAAAAACCGTTTTCTTTTGAAGTGCAACTGGATGTTGTGGCACTTGGAAGTGAAGACGGCAGTCTCAAAGGACTATCAAGTGCAAAGACGCAAAACAACGGCGTAATACCGAATCGCTCGAATGTAAACCCTCCTTCATTCATTTGTAGCGTAGCTAAACCTCTCCATACCGCATACGGTTTTAGTGAAGGTGTAATAACTGCTACCACACTAATACGCGCAAGTGACTGTCAAGCACCAAACGGATTTCGCTTTGACGCAGGGCAAGACAGCCGGTTGCTCCCGTTTGCGAACCACTTGACCGTCTCGCGCAACGGTCCATTTATTTGTTTGGGCAATCGCCTCGGCATACAGAAGGTTCTGCTGAAATGGCGGGAATTGTTTCCGAATTGCAATTTGCCCGGACCGGGCTTTGTCCCAGATCCTTACCAAATCATGCGCGGATTGAATCGGCCCGAAGCCGATCTACCCCCTACAGCGGTTGCTGAAGCATATACAGCGCTGGCCAATCGAGGCGAAAGACGAGATTTACGCGTCATTGACCGAATGTACTCAGACAATAAGCAAACATTCATCGAGCCGTCTCCAGGCCGGCAAGTATTTACAGAACCAGCGGCGGTCTTAACGGCTTCGCTGTTGCGCGCCGGCACCAAGGGACTAACCCAGTGGCAACCTACACCGGGCTTTGATCTTGCTGCAAAAACCGGTTCCTCTTCAAACACATATTGGACAGTTTTCTTTTCACCGCGGATCGTAGTTGTGGTTCGCTATCTGATCGTACCTGGCGAAAAGCTTGTTGACGAAGCAGCAGCGTTGCGGTTTTCGAAGGAAGTCGAACGCCGCTTTGAAAAAGTCTTTGCTGCCAACGTAGTCAAGCCATTTGCCGACACAGTCCTTGCCCTGATCAAGGTAAAGCGACGTGATTGGCTTCGTGGCACCTTCGCGCACAACGGACTCATTCGATTGCTTATCGACCCTGAACGAGATTGCGCTACGCAAGATGGCTCGGGAATTCGAGTTGACTACATTCGCGGAACTGAACCAACTCCATGTCCGGCCAGCACGCTCGAAGTACGTGATTCCGTTTCACCTGAATAGATGATGACACCAAATAGCGTCCTACAGGTATTCGGATGCCAGTCAAGCTTTTTAGAAATTCTCTCGTGGACACCCCCGCACTCTCGACCGCAAGTTCGGTATGTTGTCATGTTTTTAATGTGAGAGAAGCGGTTATAGGCGTGAGTGGACAATAGCATAGAGTCATAAGGCTTGTGGTATAAGAGCTGAGAATTATGGACGAGAACGAAGATAAAATTGTGACTACCAGCCAAGCTCGGGATCAAGTGGAAAAGGTCAACCGGGACAATTCCGGTGCACGTATCACTGACGTGCCCCCTGAGGAAGAGGCGAGAACTCAGCAATCGCCAGCTCAAGAGGCTGATGACAGTGGCTGGTTAAGTCTTTGATTCGCTGCATTCAACTTTCGACAAAACTCGTCGTCTACACAAGGAGGAGGATTTTTGGGTAGTGGATGTCTGTCGAAGTAAGAATCTTCTCTCTAGTGAGTTCTAATTGGGGTTAATGGCGGAGCCGACGGGACTCGAACCCGCGACCTCCGACGTGACAGGCCGGCGTTCTAACCAACTGAACTACGACTCCGCAAGCAAATTAGACTCGTTTGGTAGGCACGGAGGGACTCGAACCCCCAACCTCTTCCTTGTAAGGGAAGCCGTCTACCATTGACGTACGTGCCTTCGTTAGGACCGACCCTGTCGTCAGTCCAAACCGCGATCAAATATCGCAACAAGCGAGCCGTCATGCTATGAGAACCGGGCAGGAGTGTCAAGCCATCCACAAAGGAAGATTAGCCACAAAGAGGCAGCACAAAAAATAAATTCAGCAATCCTTTTGTGCTTTTTATGCTTCTTTGTGAACAGAGAATGTTTTGTGGCAAAATTCTGCGCACGAGCCCCATTCAGTTTTGTGCCTATGTCAGGATTTATAAGACTTCATCGCCGCTCGTCTATCTCGGTCGTGCTGATTGTCATAGCACTGATCTTTATTGACGGAACGCGTGCTCAGCAGATTCAGCAACAACCGGCACAGCGTCCCCGGCGCGTCGCTGGTTCTGAACAAACAACTGAAGCGAAGAAAGGAACTGCGCCCGACGATCTCGATGAAGGCGACGTCATCAGAACTGATACGCAACTCGTGTCTGTGCCGGCCGTGGTGACTGACTCTTCCGGACGTCCGCTCTCGGGTTTGAAACCTGAAAACTTCCGGCTCATCGAAGACGGTCAACCGCAAACGATCGCAAACTTCGGTACCACTGAAACGCCATTCGAGATCGCACTGCTTCTCGACACGTCGGGTTCGACACGCGACGACGTGGCATTGATACGCTCGGCCGCGAACAGTTTCATCGAAGCGCTGCGTCCTGGTGATCGAGTCGGAATCGTCTCTTTCAATCAGCCGCAAACTTTTGGCGATCCCGTTGCCACCGTCGACGTGTTGTCGCCGTTAACTGGTGATCGTGAAGCGTTGCGAACGGCGATTGATAATCTCGGCGCCAGTCAGGGCACACCTTACTACGACGCACTCGAGCGCGTAGCAGACGGCATCTTTCACGATCCGCCAAAAGAAGACGTGCGGGGAAGACGCGCAGTGGTGGCGTTGACCGATGGAGTCGATTCTTCGAGCAACTCAGATTTCGTCACTGCAAAAATGAAACTCGCACGCGCCGGCATCGCGTGTTACTTCATTCAGGTAAACACCGAAGACTTTGTCGAAGATCGTCTGATGAAGGATTGTCAGGACGACGGCCAACTCTCGCTCTCAAAAAGACAGATCGAGCGCTACCGGCAGATCTTCTTTCCCAAGGCTAAGGCAGACAGCTTTGACAGTTTCTGCAAGATGGGACCGTTCGAGAGAATGTCGATCAGCCGCGAGCTTTATAGTCTCGCGCGACGCGAGATGAATGACCTCGCGCGTGGTTCCGGGGGCAGAAGTTTTGAGGCCGCAACCCTGGCCGATGCACGCGCTGCATTCGCGCGTGTGGCCGCTGACATCGGTACGCAATACAGCTTAGGTTATTATCCAACCAACAAAGCTCGCGACGGAAAGTTTCGCTCCATCAAACTCGAAGTGCGCGGCTTAAAAGAGAAAACACAAATCCGCGCGCGCGACGGTTATTACGCGCCGAAACAATAGACCCTTCATGTCCCCTTTCAATCGCGTTTTACTAATCGTTCTTGATGGCGCAGGCATTGGTGCAATGCCTGATGCTCCTGAATGGGGCGACGCCGGCGCCGACACGTTTGGACACATCCTCGAATCGCGACAGGTTCGTCTTCCAAACTTACAACGTTACGGACTCGGGAATATTCGTCCGCTGCAGTCGGTGCCGCCGTTGGACCAGCTCAGTGGTTCGTACGGTCGCTGTGCGTTGCGGTCCAATGGTAAAGACACAACGACAGGTCACTGGGAAATGGCGGGGATCGTGCTCGAACGCGCTTTCCCGACTTACCCCAACGGCTTTCCTGCCTCCGTGATCGACAGATTCATTCGCGAGACGGATGTGCCTGGTATCCTCGGTAACATTCCGGCATCAGGCACGGAGATCATCAAAGTGCTGGGGGAAGAGCACGTCCAGACGCACAAACCGATCGTCTACACGTCGGCCGACTCGGTCTTTCAGATTGCTGCTCACGAGGAGGTAATTCCGCTCGATCGACTTTACGAGATTTGCGGGATTGCTCGTCGCATACTCGATGGCGAGCACAAAGTCGGGCGAGTTATCGCGCGTCCATTCCTGGGCCAACCCGGAGCTTTCTATCGCACGGAGAATCGTCACGATTATGCTGTTCCGCCGCCGCGCGAGAATCTGCTCCCGGCGCTCGCTGACGAAGATCTCGACGTGGTTTGTATCGGAAAGATCGCTTCGATTTACGACTCGCTGGGAGTAACGCAGGACCTGACGGCCAAGAATAACGAACAGTCGATTGACCAAACTATCAAGGCACTCAACGACTCGACTCGCGGCCTGATCTTCTCGAACCTGGTCGACTTCGACATGCTCTACGGTCACCGTCGCGACACTGAAGGCTACGCCAAAGCCCTCGAACACTTCGATTCACGTCTACCTGAAATTGAAGCCGCAATGCGCGCCGGCGATGTAATGATGATCACGGCCGATCACGGCAACGACCCAACCTTCCACGGCTCCGATCACACCCGCGAGTACGCACCGCTACTCGTCTACGGCAAAAACTCCCTCCCCGGCATCAACCTCGGCACACGTAACTCACTCGCCGACATCGGGCAGACGATTGCAGCGAACTTCGGCTTGCAGCTAACAGCGGGCGTGAGCTTTTTATCGGAGCTCAAGAACTCGTGATTTCGATTAGCAGGAGCTAGACGTGAGCCGAGAATCAGAAGACGATCCGGACGTCGAAGAGGCGTGGCGAGCAGAGATAGAACGCCGTGTCGCAGAATTGGATTCCGGCGCCGTCGAAACGGTGCCGTGGGAAATTGTGAAGGCTAGACTCCTTCAACGAATTCGGAACTTGAGATCGTTGGGACAGGAGTAACAAGATTTGCAGCAGCTTTGCACAAAGAGTCCTAATCCCGCCCACGGCAGTGGGCGGATTGTTCAAGTCCTTTCTAATTGAAAGTAATTGTGAGCATATGAATCCCGCCAACGGAAGTTGGCGGATCGTTCAAGCCCAAACTGTTCACGAAGATCTATCAATTGTCAGATTCGACTTTTGGGATTTGGGATAAATAGGTCGGACCTGAAATATCCGCCCACTGTCGTGGGCGGGATTACTAGCTGGTTTCGGTTAAGGATTTGTAGAAAGGATTTGAACAATCCGCCCACTGCCGAGACTGTGTCAAAAACAGGTGAGCAGAAAATGTGAAGTAAAAAAAAGAGAGAAAGCAAGATCGAAGGATGGTATAAAGCCGCAGCGACCAAGGAGCGCTGCTGAATGGGCTATGTAGAGGGAACGAATCGCGAGCAGGTGGTGCTATTTCCGGCAGTGATCGATGACTACGTCAGTGCCGATAATGCGGTGCGCTTCATTGAAGCCTTTGTGAAGGGACTGGAGCTTGGGGTGCTGGGAATCAGCAAAGCAGAGCCGGAAGAGCGTGGGCGACCGGCGTATGACCCGCGCGATCTGTTGAAGTTATACATCTACGGGTACGTGAACGAGGTCAGATCGAGCCGGAAATTGGAGCGGGAAACGCTGCGCAATGTAGAGGTGATGTGGTTACTGCGGCGCTTGACGCCGGACCACAAGACGATCGCGAACTTTCGCAAAGACAATGCGCGGGTGCTGCCGGGCATATTTCGTGAGTTCACCAAACTCTGTCGGGAGCTGCAGTTATTCGGGGCCGAACTGGTGGGCATCGATGGGAGCAAGTTCCGAGCGGTCAACAGCCGCGATCGAAATTTTAGTGAGGCGAAACTAAACCGGCGGCTGCAGTGGGTGGAAGAGAAAATCGAAAATTATCTGGCCGCGTTGCAACGGCAGGATGAGGCTGAAAGTGAGACGAGCGCGGTAAGCGCGGCGGAGCTGCAGGCCAAGATTGCGACGCTGCAAGAGAAGCAGGTGGTCTATGAGGGATGGAAACAACAGTTGGCTGAAAGTGGTGCGAAACAGCTCTCGTTGACCGATGCGGAGGCCCGCTTGATGAAAGGACGGCAGGGCCAGCATGTCAGCTACAACGTGCAAATCGCCGTCGATAGCAAGCACAAATTGGTGGCTGATTACGCGGTGAAGAATGAAGGCAATGATGTGAACTGTTTGGCAGCGTTGGCCCAGGGAGCGCAGCGGGAACTGGGAGTAAAGGAATTGAAGGTCTGTGCTGATCGTGGTTATTACAACAGTGCGCAGATCAAAACCTGCGAAGAGGCTGGTATCGAAGTGCACATGGAACGGCCCGCCCCACGGCAGGGAGCCGGTATTTTTCCACGGGAACGGTTTGCTTACGATGCGCTTCAGGATAGCTACACCTGTCCTGCTGGCAAGCGTTTGCGTTACCGCACCTTTGATAAAGAGCAGCAGGCCAGATGTTATTGGACGGAAGCCTGTCACCGTTGTCCCTTGAAAAGTCAATGCACCACCGGCAAAGGACCACGCAAACTCAAAAGACCATTGGGGCAGGAGGCGGCGGAGCGGATGTTGCGGCGCGTGGCAGAAAATCCGCAGTGGCTGGAGTTACGAAAACAGTTAGTGGAACATCCGTTCGGCACCATCAAACGGCAGATGGGGCAGGGTTACTTTCTCATGCGCGGTCAGGAGAAGGTCAGCGCAGAAACCAGTCTGACGCTGCTGGCTTACAATCTCAAACGAGTGCTGAAACTGCAGGGAGTCGACAAATTGATCGCGGCTTTGGCAAAACGAAACGTGAAAAATGCTTTGGCAGTGACGTGCTTTGCAATGTTTCGTTGCCAACCAAGACTATGGCAGCGCTCGAGCGGTCGAAATCGCGCGCTAACTCTTTCCCTCGCTGTTTGACGCCGCACGCCGAGTCCCCGTTCTGCATTAGTCTAGCGGTCCCGATTTACGCAAACTCAGTTCTGACACAGTCTCTGCCGTGGGTGGGATTTATGCAAGGCCATTTGTAGCTGTGGGGTATTCACGGGATTGCATTTCTACAACTTGAAATCCTGTTAATCCTGTCCAGTCAAGCCGTTCAATTCTTGGCGGTGAGGCTCCGGTAGATCGTCTCTACCCAGCGGTCGGTTTTGATGAAGCCGGTGCCCCACGGAGCCCATTCGGCCGGCAGACCTTCACTCTTGATCTGATCCAAAGTTTTGCCTGCTTTGATTTTCCCGCGGACGATTTCCGTAGTCTGTTGGAGCATGCGGTGATAGCTCTTCAGATCATCAAGCGTGGAGATCGGACCATGACCGGGAATCAGTTTGGCGTCGTTGGGGATCTTGGTGATAAGTTCGCCGACGTTTTTGATCAATCCTTCAACACTTCCGCCGCTTTCCAGATCGACGAAAGGAAAACGTCCCGCGAAGAAGTCGTCACCAAGGTGAACCACATTTGATGCGCTGAAGAAGATGACGCTGTCGCCGTCAGTGTGACCGTGCGGGTAGTGAATCGCGCGAATGTCTTCACCGTTGAAGTGAACCGTCAACGTCTGATCGAATGTGATGACAGGAAGCGCTTCTTTTGGAGATGGTGGAGTCGTGCTATTGAACACTGCCGACT
The DNA here is from genome assembly GCA_035606195.1 of Pyrinomonadaceae bacterium. GTDB lineage: Bacteria > Acidobacteriota > Blastocatellia > Pyrinomonadales > Pyrinomonadaceae > PSRF01. The sequence goes on along the minus strand of DATNFX010000371.1, from coordinate 7,715 downwards.
TCTGCTCGGTGGAAAGACGCTTGCGCACGTTGTCGTGTGCGATGATCGTGGCCTCTGGTCCAAAAGCAACGTTCCCGCCGGTGTGATCGCCGTGCCAGTGTGTGTTGAGAATGAAGTGCAGTTTCTTATCGGCGATTCCTTTCAACGCCGCTCGGATCTTGTCAGCCAGCGGCGCAAACTGATCGTCGACAATCAGCAGGCCATCATCGCCAACCGACACGCCGATGTTTCCACCAGCACCTTCGAGCATGTACACGTTGCCGGCCACCTTCGTGGCTTTCATTTGCACTTTGGAAAAGTCAGTCTGCGCTGACGCACTCACGGCAAAGAGCAACGAAACGATGAGTAAAAGAAACACTTTCACGGTTTAGTCTCCTACGCTTCTGGATTCTTCAACACAGCGATAAACGGCAAATTGCGATAACGTTCGGCAAAGTCCAACCCATAACCAACCACAAACTCATCCGGAATCTGAAAACCGAGATAATCGATCTTCACTTCTCTCTGGCGGCGCTCGTGCTTGTCGAGCAGTGCTGCGAGTTTTACGCTCGCTGCGCCGCGCGAGGCGAGGTTCGCGAGCAGATACGAGAGCGTCAATCCGGTGTCGACGATGTCCTCGACGACGAGTATGTGGCGTCCTTCGATGGCGACGTCGAGATCCTTCACGATACGGACTTCGCCTGAGGTTCGCGTCGAGGACCCATAGCTTGAAATCGCCATGAACTCGATGCTCACACGGGTGTCGATCGCGCGCAGCAGATCGCTCAGAAAAAAGCACGCGCCTTTCAGAACCCCGATCAGCAGTGGGTTGAGCCCGGCGTAGTCGGCTGCGATTTCTGCGCCTAAGATTTTTATGCGTTCACGAATCTGTTCTTCTGTGAACAGAGTCCTGGCAATATTCGGATTATTAAACTCCGAGTTTATCTCCGCTGAAGATTGCGCTGAAGAAATAGCCACTGATTTCTCCTCTGTGTAATCTGTGGATAAGTTTGCTTATGTGCTGCGTGGTGCGACATACTATGCAAGCTCTTCCTTCAGGTCAAATGATTAACAAACCAATCAAGATTTTTCTTTACGTTATCGCTCTCATCGTTCTTGCTGTCCCTGTGTTTGGGCAGGGAGCGGTGATTGAACCCTGTCCCGCGACACCAGCGCCAGTTAAGCCTCAGCCTCGCCCGCAAACACGCGCGCGCTTGTTAACTGTCGACTCGAGTACTCCGGACGATCCGGAAGTCGTGAAGATCATCGCGCCCTACGAAGACAAGGTTCGCGAGCTCAGCAAAGTGATCGGCCGATTGGAAGGTGGACTTAGCAAAACCGGTGCCGGCGGTGGCTCGCTCGGAAATTTTGTGACGGACGCCGTCAGAGCGCAGGGACAATCGAAACTCGGAAAGCCTATCGTGCTGGCGATGATGAATAACGGTGGTCTGCGAAAGAATGAAATCGCTGCCGGTGAACTACGCGCCAGCGACATCTTCGAGTTGTTGCCGTTTGAAAACGCGCTCGTCGCCGTCGATGTTACCGGTGTTCAGCTCGCGCAGATACTTCAGGTCGTGACTCGCGACGCGCAATCGGGCGCGCGCATTCAGTTTAAGTATAACGATCGAGACCGCCCCGAATTCATCAGCGGTAAACTTGTAGACGCGAATGGAAGAGAGTACGAGATCGATCCGAATCAGACTTACACGATTCTCACGATTGATTATCTGCTGAGTCTCAAGAGCGGCGCCTACGCTATCCTGCAGGAAGCAAAGAACCCGACGCCGCTGAACATAACGCTGCGCGATGCGGTGATGAATTACGTCAAGAGTGAAACTGCTGCAGGACGCGCCGTTCGCGGCGTCGTCGATAAGCGCTTCGTGCAAGTTGGCCCAGGGCCAAAGAATGCGGAGGCGCCGCGATGATCAATCGACGCACCTTCTTAACTACGTCAGCCGTCTTTGGCGCGACTATCGCCGCCTTTCCTCGAGATCTGTTGAAGGCAAACGCCGCTGATACTGTCATCACCATTCTTCACACAAACGACACCCACTCGCAGATCGATCCGCTGCCCGCGAATGATGTCAACGCAGGCAAGGGCGGTGTTGCGCGCCGTGCGACGCTCGTCAAACGAATCAGAAAAGAAAATCCGAACACGTTGCTCGTCGATGCGGGTGACGTCCTTCAGGGAACGCCTTATTTCAACTTCTACAAAGGCGAAGTTGAATACAAAGCGATGTCTGCGATTGGTTACGACGTCGGCACACTCGGCAATCACGAGTTCGATAACGGAGTGGAAAAACTTGCGGACGCGCTGAAGTTTGCAAACTTCGATATCGTGTCGTCGAACTACGATGTCAAAGGCACCGTGCTGGAGCAGCGTGTGAAGCGTTACGTCGTCAAGACAGTCGGCGGGATAAAGATCGGTTTGTTTGGCTTGGGTGTCAGTCCGGTGGGACTGATCACGCCCGACAACTTCAAAGGCGTGACTTACATTGATCCCGTTGTTGCTGCTCGCGAGGTAGTGAAGAAGTTGCGCGACGAAGAACGTTGTGCCCTCATCGTCGGTATGTCGCATCTGGGTTATTACGAAGACGGCAAACGAGGCGATTCGATGGTTGCAGCACAGGTTGACGGGATCGACTTCATCGCCAGCGGCCATACCCACACGTTCATGAAAGAGCCTGTGTTTCAGACTCAACCATGCGGCAATAAAACCATGATCTTTCAAGTCGGCAAGAGCGGAATTCATCTCGGCCGGGTTGACTTCACTTTCCGCGCCGGCAAGGTGGCGTCCTTCAAAGCGCAGTTGCTGGATCTGAGGAGCGTTTGATGGAGGACGATGCCGCCCGCGATCGTGTGCGCGCGCTCGTGCGTGAGGTGCTGGCGAAGGCCGCGCCTGAAAGCACCGAAAACACCGAATCCAAGCCAACTCCCAGTCGCTTCGTAAACACAGTTTCAGAAAGCAGCACGCAACCCGCAGTCACGCGTGACGAGTCAGCGAAGAGCGTCATCACGGAGGATGACGTGCGCGGTTTGGAAACCGGTGCAGTGCTCAGAATCGGTGAAGACGCGCGGCTGACGCCGTTGGCGGCGGACATCGTCAACGAGAGAAAGATCGAGATCGTCCGGCGCGCGTCGCGGCGTGGTTCGAAGGCTAAGCTGATCGCAATCGGTGCAGATCACGGCGGATTCAAAATGAAGGAAGAACTCAAGGCGGTGTTGGCCGAGTTGGGCCACCGGGTGCAGGACTTCGGCGCGTATTCTGAAGACGCGGTTGATTATCCTGACTTTGCGCACGCGGTTGCGCGCGCAGTCGCCGATGGAAGTTCGGATCTCGGAATCATGATTGATGGCGCCGGCGTTGGCAGTGCGATAACGGCGAACAAGGTTCCCGGCGTTCGTGCGGCTGCGTGTTATTCGGTCGACGTGGCGCGCAATTCCCGCGAGCACAATGACGCGAATGTCTTGACGCTGGGCAGCAAGACGATCAACAGCAAGCAAATGCGCGACATCGTCACGACGTGGCTTTCCACCGAGATCACCGAAGACCGCCATCGCAAACGCGTCGCCAAGATCGACGCCATCCAGCGACAATACCAGCGTTAATCCACAGATTACGCAGATTCTCTCAACCAATCGGTGTAATCTGTGGATGGATAGTCTAGAATGCTCCGGTCATGCCTTTTTCCAGCAACGGTGATTACGAAGCTTTAATTGATCAGATTACGGACGCCATTGTTGCTCGCCTCAATGGCGACGGGGTCGAGCAGGCGCAGATGTGTGGTTGCACGTCGGAGTGCTTCCACCGGTGTCCGGAGCGGATGCACCGCATCGTCGACGCAGGCGCTGCGCGTATCGGCCTCGTGTTGGGCCAAACGGGATCGGCGAGGGAATGGGCCAGCCTGATAGACCACACGCTCCTCAAACCCGAAGCAACTGACGACGACATCAAGAAACTCTGCCAGGAAGCTGCAACCTATCACTTCGCATCCGTCTGTGTGAACCCGACGTGGGTGCGTGTCGCGGCGTGTAATCTCCTCGGTAGCGGCGTTCCGGTTTGCACCGTCATTGGATTTCCGCTCGGCGCGACTCTGCCTGACGTTAAAGCCTACGAAGCGCGTCGCGCGATTCTCGACGGGGCAAGGGAAGTGGACATGGTGATCAACGTCGGCGCCCTCAAGAGTGGCGACGACTGTCTCGTTGAACACGACATTCGTTCAGTTGCTCAAGTTGCACATGAGTATGACGTGATTTGCAAAGTGATCATCGAGACGGCGTTATTGACCGACGATGAAAAGGTGCGTGCTTGTCACGCCGCGAAGAAAGCCGGCGCTGATTTTGTGAAGACCTCGACTGGGTTCTCGAAAGGCGGCGCAACGGTGGCGGATGTCGCTCTGATGCGACGTACTGTTGGATCGGAGCTCGGCGTCAAGGCGTCAGGCGGTGTGAAAGGTCTCGAAGACGCGCGCAAGATGGTTGAAGCCGGCGCTACACGCATCGGCGCGAGTGTTGGTGTAAAGATCGCACAGGAAGCCGCGGGTAAAACCCCTGCCACGGTTGGGTCCTCCGCTTACTAGGACGGTGATCACAAATGCCTGCAAATCCCAGACTGTTGGCAGTCATTCTCGGCGGAGGCGCCGGTAATCGTCTCTTTCCGCTCACGCAACAACGTTCGAAGCCTGCAGTTCCACTCGGTGGCAAATACCGGCTTGTCGATATCGCGCTTTCAAACTGCATCAACTCCGATATCCTGCGGACGTTTGTGCTGACGCAGTACAACTCTGCTTCACTCAATCGTCATGTCGCGCAGACTTATCGCTTCTCGCCTTTCTCAAACGGATTCGTAGAGATAATCGCAGCTGAGCAGACGCCCGAGAGCCCGCAGTGGTTTCAGGGAACGGCAGATGCCGTGCGACAGGTCTTGCCACACATTCGCAACTGGGGCATCGACACGCTCCTGATTCTCTCCGGTGATCATCTGTATCGCATGGACTATCGCGAGTTTCTCGAACGCCATTATCAAACGAATGCTGATGTCACCGTGTCTGTCATTCCGTGTGAGGCGCGTTCGGCGAGCGAGTTTGGTTTGTTGAAGACTGACGAAACCGGGCGCATTGTCGAGTTTAAAGAGAAACCTAAGGGTGACGATCTGAACGCGATGCGCGTCGACACGACGACGCTCGGGCTCGACGCAAACGAAGCGCAGCGACGCCCGTTTCTCGCGTCGATGGGGATCTACGTTTTCAAGTACGATCAGCTGGAGCAGTTACTTGCCGAGGATCTGTCGGGGATTGATTTTGGTAAGCACATTATTCCGGCAGCTATCAAATCGCGCAAAGTGCAGGCTTACATGTTCGACGGCTACTGGGAAGACATCGGAACGATTGGTGCTTTCTATCGTGCGAATCTCGATCTGACGACGAAGATTCCGCAGTTCAATTTGTTTGACGCCGAAGCTCCAGTCTTCACGCGCGCGCGCTATCTGCCGCCTTCGAAGATCGAAGAGACGGAGATTAACGATTCGATTGTCAGTGACGGCTGCATTATCAACGGCGCGAAGATTACGAACTCTGTCGTCGGGGTGCGCAGCAGGATCTCGAAAGGTGTTCAGTTCGATTCGTCGTTTTTGATGGGCGCCGACTTCTATCAAACGTTCGAGGAGATGCGCAGCGATCTCGCCAAAGGAATGCCGCGCGTCGGGATAGGGGAGGGAACCGCAATCAAGCGTGCCATCATCGACAAGAACGCACGCATCGGGAAGAATGCGCGGTTGTTGAATGAAGCCGGCGTGACCGAGGCTGATGGGGCTGGTGGCTCGTACTTCATTCGCGACAGCATCATCATCGTGCCGAAGAACGCCGTGATAGCGGATGGCACGGTGATCTAGTTAAAGTTTAGTGTCTAAGGTTTTACTTTAAGCCCGTGTTCCCAACCACCGACTTTCACCCTGCCACCGTTCAGCGAAGCTCAACGAAACGTCGCAAGTCTCCAATCCCAAGGATCAAACTACCCACAGATAAGAACAATCTCGACGTAGAGATTGGCGACCGGGTAGTGAAGCTCACGAACCTCAACAAACCCTTTTGGCCAAAGCTGCGTGTCACCAAGCGCGATCTTATCCAGTACTACCTCGACGTCGCGCCGGTGTTGCTACCTCACGTCTTCGATCGTGCGATGGTGATGAAGCGTTACCCGAATGGCGCCGGTGGTGAATTCTTTTTCATGAAGCGCGCGCCTTCACCGCGGCCTGAGTGGATTGATATCTGCAATATCGAACACGAGTCAGGGAACATCATCAACTTTCCGATGATTCAGGACGTCGCCTCATTGATGTGGGTAATAAATCTTGGCTGCATAGATCTGAACCAATGGTATGCGCGCTGTGACGACGTCGATCGACCCGATTATTTGCACTTCGATCTCGATCCGGTCCCGAAGGCTTCGTTTGAAAAGGTCTGTGAAGCCGCGCTCTTTCTTAAGCTCGCCCTCGACTCACTCAAGATCCCTAACTATGTGAAGACGACCGGCTCAAAAGGCATTCACATTTACATTCCCATCAAGTATGGCCCAACACAAAAACAGGTGTGGATGTTTGCGAAAGAGTTTGCACATGCAGTTGCGTCGCAGGCGCCGAAACTCTTGACCGCGGTCTACCAGGTTTCGAAACGGCCGAAGGGAAGGGTGCTGGTCGACTACAACCAGAATGCGTGGGGGCGCACGCTGGCTTCGGTCTATTCAGTCAGACCAAGCAGACTGCCATCGGTTTCTACACCCGTTACGTGGAAAGAGCTCGAGCGTGGTATCTCGATTGAAGACTTCCGGATCGACAACGTACCCGCGCGTGTTCGCAAGCTTGGGGACTTATGGAAGCCGCTCACGGAGACAAAGGGTCGCTTTCGACTTGAAGCTTACCTTTAACAGTCGGCCCGCCTACACTTAAACTTCAGCATTATGGGTACGGTTTGGACAGTAGGACATTCGACTCGCAGCGCAGAGGAGTTTGGGCAGATTCTCCTCGCGCATGGAATTCAGGTATTAGTTGATGTGCGCAGCTTTCCCGGCTCGAGGCGTTATCCGCAGTTCAATCGAGCCGCCCTCGCCGAGTGGTTGCAGCAGATTGGAATTGTGTACAGGCACGAGCCAAGACTTGGAGGCCGCAGAAAGCCACGTCCCGACTCGCACAATACCGCGTGGAAGAATGCATCGTTTAGAGCGTATGCCGATCACATGGAAACCGAAGAGTTCAGGAAGGGGGTTAAGGATTTACTTGAACTCGCCGAGAACGGCCGGACGGCAGTGATGTGTGCCGAAGCTCTCTGGTGGCGCTGTCATCGAAGATTGATCTCTGACTATTTGAAAACAGAAGGCCATGCCGTCATCCACATCCTGGATCAAAACAAAACACAAGAACATCCCGTCACTTTATTTACCATTGATCGATCCGCGTAAATCCGGTTCGAATGATCCGTTTTATCCGTGGCTCCGGTTGGAGTGCCACACTTTCGCCTTAGCGCCTTTCTTGCGGCGCTTCACTCCGGTGCGACGTGGAATCTTCTTCGGATCGCCAGTCGCGGCTTTCTCGACGTTGCCGCCTTCATCTTCCGCGATCTCCGCGAGCGAACGTCGCGTCAGAATCGACACGGGCGCTATTTCCGTGACGTCCTCTTCCGTCGTGTAGTAATCGCGATGTTTGATCAGCAGCCACTGACGTTCACGCGTTCGTACCAAAACCC
>DATNFX010000370.1:0-4436 GCA_035606195.1 Pyrinomonadaceae bacterium | reverse complement strand
ATTGCAATGACAGTCGAGGAGCGTGCCGATGATGCCGCCGTTCAGCATGCCGTTATACGCTTCGTATTCCGGGGCCGGCTGCCACTCAGCGACGACTTCGTCACCGTCGGGGAAGCTGCGGACGTGCAGACCTTTTGGGTTCGCCGGGCCACAGCCGAAGCAGGCGAGGCTTGGAGCGAAGGTTTCCTGAATGCTTTGCATCGAAATAGTTTGTTATTAGTCAGTAGTCAGTGGTCAGTGGTCAGTTGTCAGTTGTCAGTTTTAACGGACCACTGACCACTGACAACTGACCACTGACAACTGACCACTGACAACTGACCACTGACCACTGACAACTGACAACTGACTAATCTTTTCGCAATTGCTGCCGAAGCTTGAATCTCTGAATCTTCCCGGTTGCCGTGTACGGGAGCTCGTTCACAAATATGTACCTCCGTGGCTGTTTGAAGCGCGGCAGTGTTTGTGCCGCCAGCTTCCGCAATTCGTGCTCGAGTCGATCCGAATCGGATTTTAACTCGTGCTTCACAACAAACGCACACGCGCAGGGCAGCCGATCGGAGTCAAAATCTTCTACCACTGCCGCGCGAGCCACTCCATCGTGACGCAACAGCGCGCCCTCCACCTCGACCGGCGAAACCCACTGCCCGCTCGATTTGAAGCAATCGTCGCTGCGCCCCATGTGATACCAGTAACCATCGTCATCACAACGATAGAGATCTCCAGTTCGCACCCAGCCGTCTACAAATGTGCTGGCAGTAACCTCCGGTTTTTCCCAGTATCCAAGCGCGGCACTGTCACCTTTAATCCACAGGTTACCTTCGTTGCCGCCCGATACCTGGTCGCCGTTTTCATCAAGCAGTCGTGCTTCGTATCCCTCGAGCAGGCGACCGCTGCTGCCGTATCGCACGTCGTTCTCATGGTTCGACATGAACATGTGCAGCATCTCAGTCGAGCCGATTCCATCGAGCACCTGCACGCCAAACTCTCGTTCCCATTCTTCGCCGAGATGAGCAGGCAGCGCTTCGCCGGCTGCGATGCAGAGGCGTAGACTCGAACAGTCGAGCCGGTTGCCACGGCGGTGATGCTCGAGCAGGAGATTGTAGATGACGGGAACGCCAAAGAAGATCGTCGGTCGATGCTCGGTAAACACTCGCCCAATCACATCGGGCGATGGCTTTTCGCGCAAGAGGATTGTCGTCGCTCCGTTCAGAAGCGGAAATGAAAAGCTGTTGCCCAGACCGTAAGCGAACGGCAATCGCGATGATGAGAAGAGTCGATCCTGGGTGGTCAGCCGCAGTACTTCGCGGCAGTAGGTTTCCTTCGTATAGAAGATGTCGGCCTGGCTGTGAACTGCGCCTTTTGGTTCGCCAGTGCTGCCGGACGTGTATAGGATGAAGGCTGGTTGTGCGTCAGCCGGTTCGGGAAACTGCAACTCTTCGTTTGTGGATTGCTGCTCCATCTGGCCCTCAAGAGCCTGGGCGTTAACTATGTTTTTCAGCAACCGCAGCTTTTCTGGCGCATGTGTCAGCAAGTCACTGCGGGTGTCCGCCTCCATGAACGCCAGTGTGGCCCCTGAATTGTGAAGGATCGAACACTGCTCCTCGGCACGTAGCGCCATGTTGATGGGAACGGCGATTGCCCCAAGCGAACACGTGGCAATGAACGCTTCAACAAACTCAGGCGAATCATTCAGCAGCACGGCGACGCGGTCGCCGGGCTCGACCCCAAACGAACGAATTACCCGCGCCATCTTCAGTGTCTCGGCGCGCAACTCGCCGTAAGTGATCTTGCGCCGGCCAAAATAGATTGCCGGCGACGACGGGTCGTGCGTAAAGATCGCGTCGAAAAGATTCATTGGAATTCTGGTGATTATATCTTGTTAATCCTGCAAATCATGTCAATCCTGTGAAACTGACTTCGACGTCAGTTTGGCGGAGGAGTTATGGAAGCACTGTTCGTACTGTTCATCTTCCTGGCAATCATCACTGTAGTTGGTCACCTGATCTGGTTGGGTATCGCGGCTGTGTGCCGTTGGGCGTTCGTCGATCAAAAGGCGAGCCGCATCGAGGTGGTGCCGAAGTTCGATCCTGCTGTTCCCAAACTCAGGGATCTCAAGACGACTGAGCGACAGATAGTCGAGTTTTACCAGGATGGAAAACTGAACGATCAGACATACGAATCGGTGATGAGTCAGATTCGTGAGGAACGCATACGACTCGTCAATCCGAATGCGACCAAAGCTCCCGCGCCGGCCGCAGTTCCGCCTCCCAAGCCGTCTCCTGTTCCGCAAACGAGGCCTGCCTTTGTTTCGGTAGTTCCCGCGACGAACGATGAGGAAGTTGTCGTAATTAAACCGGCGCCATCGTTCAAGCACGACGATGAACCGCCGCGTGTTGAACCGCCACCCGCGCCACCGCGCCAGCCACGCAGATCTTTCTCGGAAGTGCTCAACTCGTTCATGGAAGAGAGCAACATCCGCTGGGGAGAGATCATCGGTGGCCTGCTCATCATCGGTTGTTCGACCGCGCTGGTCGTCAGTCTCTGGGCACAGATCTCACAGATCCCTGTGCTCAAGTTCCTAATCTTCACGACCGTCACTGCAATTCTTTTTGGCATCGGTTTGTACACCGAACACCGTTGGAAACTTCCAACAACAAGCCGCGGCATTCTGACAATCGCTACGCTGCTCGTGCCGCTGAACTTTCTCGCGATCGCTGCTGTTTCGGCGAGCAACACATCGGGAAGTCTGGTTATCGGCAGCGAGCTCGTGGCGCCTGCGATCTTTCTCTGCCTGGTCTATTTCGCGGGCCGCATAATCACGCCCGGTTGCGCGCACATCCTGTCTGCCGGAGTGCTTGGATCTTCCGTCGGGCAATTACTCGTCCGGCATTTTGCGTCGCTCGACGCTTCGCCGTGGCTGCTGATCTTTCTCGGCGCGTTTCCGGTGATGTGTTACGTCGTGACTGTCGGACTCGCATTGCGCGTCGTTCTTCACGATCACGAGATCGACGAAAGCGAGACCACCACGGTTTTCACGACGCTCGGCACAATGAGTTTTGCGGCGCTCCTGCCGTTTGGTCTGTTGCTGTACAAGTCAGGACCAATCGGTATGTCGATGATGTACCTCGCGCCACTCGTCACTTTGTGGGGCCTGCCGATGCTCGCGACGGGAACGATCCTCTGGCGAAAGATCTCCAATCGCGAACTCGTCGCTTCGAGAACCACTGGTACTGCGCTCGGAATTCTGGGTCTGATGATTGTTCTGGCGGGCATGGTCCTCGCGTGGCCCAATCCAGCGAGTATCGTTCCGGCAGCACTGCTTAACTTTGCAGTCTTCACCGCGCTCGCTGTTGCACTGCGGCTGCCCGTGGGCCATCTGATCGCGGCGATCTGTTTCGCGCTGGCTTTCCTCGTGACCGGACAGGTGATGGCGGGGAACATCACGTGGGAAAACCTTCGCGTGATGTCGCTACTGGCCGTGAGTCTTTCGGTCACGAGCGGGCAACTGCTGGTTGGCGCCGTGGCGGTATTCATCCTTGCTTCAGAATGGTTGTCGCAACGCAAACGCGCGGGCGACAGCGTTTTCTACCTCGTTGCCGCATGCCTGACGGCAATCGTGAGTCTCGCACTCGCGACTATCTTCGCCATCGGCGCCTTCGAGGCATATTCACTGTGGCTCGTGTATGGCCTCTACGCTCTCGGCAGTTTCTGGGTTGCCTCGCGACGCCAGCTCGCGCCATTCACATGGGCCGGGGCTGCGCTGCTGCTGTTTTCGCTCGCTCATAACTTCTCGCAAGGCGGTTTTGCTTTCCCGTGGCAGACAGCGCTCTTCGCACACGCGACGATCTGCGCTGTGGCAGCGATCGTCAGCTCTCGTTACAACCGAAGCAAAGTTCTCTCGAAGGCACTCAATCATGCAGCGCTGATTTCGATCGTCCTTGGTGTCGTTAGTCTGTTTCAGGCGAACACGTGGGAAGTCACGTGGATGCAGGCGCAGCGAGTTTTCTGGATCGCAGGAATACTCTTGCTGCTGCACTGGCTCAACCGCCGCCTCAGCATTCACAACGCTTTTCAGATCGCGTCGATTTGCGCGCTCGTGTTGACGGTCAAAGCGGCTTTACAGGGGTTCGAATGGTATTCCTACCTGCCGCACGCGTTTCTGCGTCCAGCGGCACTACAAAATCAGGGAACTGTTCTCACGCTGTTCTGTTTGACGTGGATCTCGCTGCGGCTCCTGCTGCGTCGTGTATCAGGAGTCTCCTTTCTCAATAGCAGATTCACCGTCGACAGATTTCTCATTTGGCTAATTATCCCGGCGTTTCTTCTGCTTGCGATCTACGGAGCTTTTTCCGGTATCACACTCGAGTTGCTGGCAGTCGGAAGTAGATACGGTGGCTTCAACATCGCCGGATTCCCGCACGCGGAAGCACTCGGGC
>DATNFX010000369.1:0-14006 GCA_035606195.1 Pyrinomonadaceae bacterium | reverse complement strand
ACCCTCGTGCACCTCGCCGATCTTGTGCGTGATGCCCGTGTAATAAAGGATACGTTCCGTGGTGGTGGTCTTACCGGCATCGATGTGGGCCATGATGCCGATATTCCTGAACTTGCTTAAATCGTGCTTAGCCATTGCTTTATTGGTCCGTTGTCCGTGGTCAGTAGTCCGTTGTAGCTACTGACAACTGACTACTGACAACTGACTACCACTTGTAATGCGCAAACGCTTTATTCGCGTCCGCCATGCGGTGCGTATCTTCCTTCTTCTTCACCGCGTTGCCGCGGTTGTTTGCCGCGTCGAGAATTTCGGCCGCCAGACGATCTGTCATTGTCTTCTCACCGCGGCCGCGGGCGTAGGAGACGATCCAGCGAATTGCCAGGGCACCGCGCCTTTCCTGGTGTACTTCGATCGGCACCTGATAAGTCGAACCGCCGACGCGTCGCGACTTCACTTCAACCGTGGGCTTCACGTTATCGATTGCCCGTTTGAAAACCTTCAAAGGCTCTTCGCCCGTCTTGTCGCCGATCTGGCGCATGGCGTCGTAAAAGATGCTCTCGGCCACACTCTTCTTGCCTGCCCACATCACACCACTAATGAACTTGGTCACCAGCGGGCTGCTGTAGACCGGATCCGGGAGTACATTGCGTCGTTCAGCTACTCGTCGTCTTGGCATATTCGTCTCTCGTTACTTCGCACTGGCTTTGGGACGTTTGGCTCCGTACTTCGAGCGTCCCTGCTTGCGGTCGGCGACGCCGACTGAGTCGAGTGTGCCGCGAATCACGTGATAGCGGACACCCGGGAGATCCTTCACGCGGCCGCCTCTGATAAGCACGATCGAGTGCTCCTGGAGGTTGTGGCCGACGCCGGGGATGTAAGTCGTCACCTCGATGCCGTTGGTCAGGCGAACGCGAGCGACTTTACGCAGCGCTGAGTTCGGTTTCTTCGGCGTTTGCGTGTAGACACGCGTGCAAACACCGCGCTTTTGCGGAGAACTCTGCAACGCGGGACTGGCCGTCTTGTACTTCACCTGCTGGCGGCCTTTGCGAACAAGCTGATTTATAGTCGGCACTGTTTTCCTCTTAATCGCGCGCGTCAGACGCGCAAAAAGGCCCCTTGCCTGCCTCTTTCCGGAACCAGTCCGGCAGTCAGCGCAGGCGGCTGCCCTGTTAAAAAATTAGTTAGTAGGGATGTTCTGACTTCGCTACGCGGTGGGCGTGGATCGTGGCTTCCCTAAAGCCGAAACTTTTCTGTGGCGTCGCATTATGGGCGAGAAGTTTCCTTCGCGCGGGTCAGCGCTGGACGCAAACCATTTACGCCACAATAATTGTCAACGACCGTATTGCTGATGGTCGAGCAACGCCTCCACACCTACAGAACCAACTGGACGTTGCTTTTAGTGCTTCAGACTGTTAGTCCGAAACGGGAGACTATACGGGCCTGATTGGACTCTGTCAAGCGCGCGGCCGAGGAAGCCTTGGGACAGGATTACAAGATTAACCGGATTCACAAGATAAATCCTGTTCATCCTGAAATCTTGTTAATCATGTCTAAAACAACCACTTGAATAAATGCCAGATTCCGTAAACCGCGCCGCCAGCCAACAATATCAACAACAACGCCAGCCCCATCATCACGAACTTGAACTTTCGATAGCGACGCTTATCCGGTGGCGCAAGGGAACTCTGCGGGAAATACGGTGGTGGTGTGTACGTAGCCATACTACTCCTCCGGGGATGGCGACGCGGCGCCTGCCCCCGTCTTCTTCAACTCATCGTCCTTCTGCTTCTTCAGTAGATCTTCATTGTGTTTCTTGCCGGTGCGGATACGTTTGATCCCTTCTTTTGCGTCGTCCAAACCGTCCTGCGCCCGGTAATAGTCCGGATCGATCTCCAAAGACTTCGAAAACGCGGAGGCGGCAGCATCGTACTGGGCCAGCTTCGTATAGGCGACCCCGAGATCGTAGAACATATCCGGATCGTCGTTCTTTAGCTTCGTTGCCTCCCGGTATTCGCGAATTGCCTCACTAAATTGACCAAGATTGGCGTAGGTCTGCCCGAGAGCATAATGAGCCTCGGCGTCGTCGCGGTTCTCCTCGAAATACTTCTTGTACGCCTCGACCGCCTTCTTGTACTCAGCCTCCGCCTCTTCACGCTTCCCAAGCGATTCGTACCCCAGTCCCAGCCGGAAATGAGCCTCAGCCAGTCCCGGATCGAGCCGAACGGCTTCCTGAAAGGCCACAACCGCTTCGGCGTCCTGGTCGTTGCGGTAGAGTTCCTTGCCTTTCTGTAAATGCTCACGAGCCTGGGCCTGGTCCCCGGCTAAACCGTTGGACACCTGTGGGCTTCCGGCACTATTATTCGTGCTTTGCTGACCGCTGCGCTTACAACCGACGGCGAAAACAACAAGCCAAACGGCGCAGATTAAGAGAATCGATCTCATCCTATAGACGGCTCTGCCCACTGTTGAAAGCACGAAGGTTGGGGATGTAGCAAACGTAGCAAACTTATCTAACGCAAATTCGGTAGCAGAGTCAAACCAGCCACTAGAGCCAATGGAAGTAAAGCTCAATTAAGACTTTCTTCCGGCAACAGCTTCATTCAAGGAAGTCGAAGGAGTGCAAATGTTAAGAAATCTATCCCGGCTATTAGGATTTCTGGCGCCAATTGCCCTGGTAGCCTTATCCACGCCGCATGTTTTCGCCCAGAAAACCAAGGTCGTTTCGTCGGTGAATGCTCCGCTTACACTGAGTCTGGCTGCCGACTCAAACGTCGTCACCGCGTGCGCGGATGGCGGTGCGCCGCATGTCAAACTCACGGCGAATGCGGTTTCACCAAACGGCAATCCGATCAAGTATCGTTGGACGACCAGCGCCGGCACGATTATCGGCGAAGGTCCCGTCGTGGAATGGAACCTCGCTGGTTTGAAGCCTGGTTACCACAAGGCGTCACTCGATATCCAGAGCATCGGCGGCGATGGCTCCTGCCAGGCGTTTTCATCCGTAAGCGTGCTTGTGAATCCTTGTGTGGCTGTGCAACCGGTTTGTCCGGCAATCGAGATCGTTTGTCCTTCGGGCGTGGAGTTGGGTCAACCGATCACGTTTAGTTCACGTTTGACGGGTGGAATACCGGCAAACGCTACTGCGTATTACAACTGGACCGTGTCAGCCGGAACAATCATTCAGGGCCAGGGAACGGATACGATTAGAGTCGACACGACCGGACTGGGTGGCCAGAGTATAAGCGCATCGCTTTCAGTAGGCGGATATAACCTGGAATGTGCCGCGAGCTGCACCGTGCCAATCGCACTGCCGAAATTGAATAGCCGGAAGTTTGACGAGTTTCCAGACATCTCTCGTAACGACGAAAAGGCACGCCTCGACAATTACGTGATTGAACTACAGAACGATCCAACGGCGATGGCTTATGTGATCGTCTATCCCGGTCGCTCCGGCAAGAAAGGTGAAGTGCAGCAACACGCAAACCGCGTCGTGGAGTACCTCGTTCACTCACGTGGTCTCGATAAGAGCCGGATCGTGACGCTCGTAGGGCCAGCGAGAGATCACCTCTTCGTCGAACTCTGGCTCACACCCCAGGGCGCAACACCACCTAATCCATAAATTTAGCCGCAGATGAACGCAGATGAACGCGGATAGGGAGAAATTCTTATCCGCGTTCATCTGCGTTCATCCGCGGCCCTTTTCATTCCCGGTATTCGCGTTGCCTTATGTTAGATGACCCCGACAAATTTGTACCAGAAACCTACACGCAGGAGACAACATTCCCATGTTCCGTATGAAATCCGCTTATTGGTCCGTTTGGCTGATGGTTTTAATGCTGGCGCTACCGTATGCCGCAGCAGCACAGGACAAAGAGAAGAAGGATAAAGGCGAAAAGAAAGTTTACACGGGTACGCCCGTGATGTGGCGCGATCCGTCTGACATCTCGAGCCGGAATCTCATCCTCGGCGCGGGCGGCGAAGAGATGAAGCCCGACATCAGCAAGATCACCTATATCGAAGATAAAACGGGTGGCTATTCGAAGAAATATCGCGTGCGCGATGCTAAAGGCAATGAATGGATCGCAAAGATCGGCAAGGAAGCCCAGCCTGACACGGCTGCAAATCGTTTGTTGTGGGCGTTGGGTTATGAGACTGAAATCGCCTATCTCATTCCCCATTTGAAAATCGAGGGCAAGGGTGATTTCGAAAACGTCCGTCTCGAGGCCCGGCCCGAGGACGTCAAACGAACCGGAAACTGGATGTGGGAAAACAATCCTTTCATGGATAAGCCGGAGTTCAAGGGTCTGAAGATCTTCATGGTCATGATCAATAATTGGGACATGAAAGACGACAACAACGAGATCCTCGCTCACAAAGGCGATACGACCGGCGAGTTGCGTTACATCATCAGCGACCTTGGCGGCTCATTCGGCAAGACTGGCGGGTTCATCTCGCGTAGCCGCAACAAGCCAGATGACTACGTCAAAGCGGAGTTCATCAAGAAAGTAAACGGCGACGTGATTGACTTCAATTACGGCGGTAAGAACCAGAAGCTTTTCGAGGGGATCACGGTTGCGGATGCTCGCTGGCTCAGCGCTTTGCTTAAGCAATTGAGCGACGACCAGATCAAGGACGCGTTTCGTTCCGCAAACTATCCCGCGGAAGACGTTGATCGATTGGCGGCTGCGTTCAGAGCGCGGGCTAACGCATTAGAAAACCCGAACGGTACTAATTAGGCCACCGATAAAACGGATAAAAAAACCCGATCTGCGCAGATCGGGTTTTTTCCGTTAGATCCGTGGCTAAACTACTTGACGACGTCGATCGCGATCAGTTGCTGCCCCGAGATCACAAACTCTGCGGGCGGCAATTCCATTTCATAGAGGGGTGACAGGACGGTGGGTGTATAACCGCCCGAGGTGCGATCGCTGTTCAAGGTCGCTACCATCGACGGCGGCAGGCTCGGAAGCTCGCTCGTACCGATGACCGCACCGTTCGTGATGCGAAACAGTTTCACGTATAGCCGATCGCTCTTCTTCACCGTGTTAATCGCTTTCACGAGCTGACTCAGATCCTGCGGGACGAAAGCCTTCGCCGGTGAACCTTCCTGCAAAGCACCTCCATCACCTACAAAAACGAGCAACTGTCCCTCAGCAGCATCGCCAGGAATCTGAACCGGTATTCGTTGCACAAACTGCTTGCCCGACTCCGTCCTCACATAAGCCTGAACTTCGATCTTGTCGCCGCGTCGAACTTCGGTGCGATCGACCGAAATCCGCTCGAGCGTGCCCGCGTACTTCGTCTCCGTGGAAGCAATATCGAGCGTGATGCCGTCGAGCTGAACGTCGTCGAAGCCACTTGCCAGCAACGAACTAACCGGCGCTGCAATCGAACCCGCCGCCATGATCGGCGAGTTATTAGCCGAGAACCTGCGATCGATCTGGATCGATTCCTGACCTCTTACTTTGATTTCGCCTTTCACGCTAATCGTCGAATCACCCAACCCACGTTCGCTTGCAGTGATGGTGTTGAAAAGCGTGATGTTGAGCAGCAAAGGCGTAAGGAACGAATCGTTCGCAAGCTCATAGGAGTAAGTGTCAATCTTGTCGCGGCTCGTGTGTAAATTCACCTTCACCGGAATCATCTTCGGCGCCTGACGCAGCAATCCGTAGATTCCCGAAGCTCGATCCTGCGAGATCGATCCGACCATCCGTCCCGGTACTGCGAGCTTGAACGAGTTGTTCATGTTCGAGATCACAGTAACAACCGATGACTCACTCATCGGCATATCCGAAGCGCCCAGGCTCAAAAACGGATGACCGAACGCATAGATGCGATCGCCGTCGCGCATCGTTACAGTGCCCGCTGCAGCAAGTGAATAATCGCCGCGCACGAGCTGAACGCTGATCGAGCTGCCGGCGGGGAACGTGTTTCCGTTGACTTCCGCAAGAGGCGTAATCGCGGCCGAGCCACCAACTCCCGAAACGGGCAACAGTCCGCTCGCGACGAGCTGTGGCGCATAAGCAGCGAGCGACTCCTGCGTAATTCCACTGAATACAAGCGGCGTCGCAATCGGCGTCATCTGCTGTCCGAAAAGCGGCAACAGTTGCGAACTGACAGGAGAGGCCGTCACAAATGACATCCCCGACACCGCCGGCTTAGGAAGACTCGGCTTCCAGTCAGTTCCTGCGAGTTGTGAAAACGAAACGGGGCGCGGCTCTTTTGGTTTGATGTTCTCCGGTCCCTGGTTGAAGAGCTCGACCATCTGCTTGATCGGAGTGATACCTGCAATCGGCTCTTTGGAGAATGGAAAACTAAACGCGATCGCGCCGACAAGCTTCCCATCGATATAAACCGGCGAGCCGGACATGCCGGCAAACACGCCTGTCTTCTCGACGTTTCCGCCACTGAGTCTGGCGATAATCGCCGACTGGCGCGGGCCCGGAAATCCCGGCAGGATGCCGAGGATCTCGACGCCGAATTCTTCAGTACCCGAGCCGCTGAAGACCGTCTTCGCGGTTCCCTTCATTCCCGGTCGAAGGTCTTCGAGCGGAAATAAATTCGGAGCTTTTGGATCAGGAGCCTGTGCGATGGCGATGCTTGCCACCAGGGCAATGAGTAAAACGCTGAGAATAGGAGTAAATCTGTTCATCATAGGGACTATAATCTTCGCTCAAGAAAGCGGTCAAGGTTTCCACAGATTACACAGATTTCGCAGATTCTGTGTAATCTGTGGCGATGAAAGACACGGAAGCTTTCATACTCGCCGGCGGCGCCTCCAGTAGAATGGGAACCGATAAGTCTCAGTTGCTGATTGACCGCCAAACGTTCGCTGAACGAATTGCAGAGACGCTGCTGAAAGTAACTGACTCAGTAACTGTCGTGGGCAGGCCGCTGGACGGTTTAAATCTTCCGAGCGTCCCGGACGTCTATCCGCAGTGGGGTGCGCTCGGTGGTCTTCATGCTGCGCTCGCGGCTTGTCGTCGCGATTGGGCCATCATTGTCGCCTGTGACCTGCCATTTGTCACCGCGGAACTCTTTCAATCGCTATCATCATTAAGACTGGACCACGAAGCAGTTGTTCCGATTCAGCCGGACGGCCGCCCTCAACCATTGGCTGCGCTTTATCGCGTCGATCCCTGCCGGCAGCGTGCAACCGAGCTGATCGAAGCAGGCCGGCGCAGGCCCGCAGACCTCCTCGAAGCAGTCGATACACGCTGGGTTTCGTTTGACGAAATAAGGAATCTCGAACAGGCGGAAAAGTTTTTTGTTAACATCAACACGCCGTCAGACTATTATGAAGCTACCCGAGGCTACTCACGCTAATGCCACCCAGAAGACGATTTGGTAAGAGACTCGTTAAGTCTTTCCTGCCAATAGCACTGGTAATCGTGCTGGCCGTGGTGGGCTCAATCTCATATATCGTCTACTGCGTTTCGCATCCCGCGAAGAGTCCTTACGTCGTCACACCGGAATCGTTTTCCAGAATTAGCGGCCGCGCGATCAAGGTTTCTGATGAGACGTGGACCACGCTCGACGGCCGCAAGGCACGCGGATGGTTGCTCAAAGGTGCTGAAAGTGCGCCGGCAGTCGTGCTGCTTCATCGCTACGGCGGCGATCGCTCGTGGCTGTTCAATCTCGGCGTGAAGATCAACGAGACCACGGGCTTCACGATTCTCTGGCCCGACCTGCGTGGCCATGGCGAGAACCCGCTGATTAAGTGGTCCTCTATTGGCGCGAGTGACGATTCAGATGTCGTGGCTGCTCTCAATTTCCTGCGCAGCCTCAAATCTGAGAATCAAAAGGCGCTGGTGGGAGAACGTTTCGGCGCCTACGGTGTCGAGCTCGGCGCTTTTAGTGCCATCAAAGCGGCGTCTGCGGAACCGCAGATAAAGGTACTTGTACTCGACTCGGTTGTAAATTCACCGGACGATCTGCTCAGAACGACGGTAAAGAATTGCGTGGGGATGGACAATTCGTTGGTGCAGTCGTTGTCGCGCCTCGGCATGAAGGCGTATTTACTTGGAAATTACCGGCCGAGCAACGCATGTGCGTATGCAGCTATGCTGAGCGATAAGCCTGTGCTGCTTCTTTCAGGAAACGACGCTGGAAACCTGCGCGACGCGACGGCTTCGTTGAAGGGGTGTTTTGCTTCGCAACCGAATGTGGAGCTGAGAACGGATCTGCCGTTGAGTGGGTTTAGTCTTCCTTCCGCGACTGGCGAACAGAGCGAAGCGTACGATCGGATCGTGATCGAATTCTTCGCCCGCAATCTCCGCTAGATCAAAGCCATCCACAGATTACGCAGAAAACTTTTCTCATCTGCGTAATCTGTGGATTAGGGTTGCCAGCCAAGCACCGCAGTGTGCCCATTGTCGCCGATAATCTCGATCCGCGACGCGCCCCTGTAGTTCTCGACATACTGCACCGGAATAAACACAACAAACTTTCGGCCACGCGCACGCGCTTCATCGACTGAGATCTCGTCGAACGTCAGCACCTCGCCATCGGCACGGTAAATAACTCTGCCGTACGCATAAAACTCCGCCGAACGATCATCACCACGCTGTGCAATGACGGGACTGTTCGCATACCCATGCGCATCTGCAAGTGCGAGCAAATCCTTGACCGATTCGCGTTTCGCAAACGGCGCCGCAAAAAAGTTCAAGACGATTACGACGAAGGCTATCGTCGCACCCGCGATAAGCAGCGGCCAGCGCGCGCTTCGAACGGTCAAACGATCGGCCACGAGCAATGCAACCGCCGGCAAAGTTGGCAGTATGTAACCCGGCAGTTTCGATCCAGAGAACGAGAAGAACACGATCGGCAACAGCAACCACGCGAGGGCAAACACACGCATGATGCTCAAAGTATCGGCATCGCGCCACTGCCACTTCCGTGCTTTTACAAGTGCGACGATCAAGTGCACGGTCCACGGAAGCGCCAGCATCAGGATGATTACGGCATAGAAGTAGACCGGCTGTGGATGGTGGTACTTATTCGAGACGAAGCGCGCAAAGTGATGCTGCACAAAAAACTCGTCTATAAACGTCCAGCCATTTCGCGCGATGACTGGGCCATACCAGGTTGCAGCGACGAGCAACGCCAACGGCAAACCCCAAAGCAGACTCAACCATACTAACCGCTGCGGCCAGGTGCGTCTGAGCAAATAGTAAAGACCGACCACACCGAACGGGATCACGATCCCAACCAGGCCTTTTGCCAGCAGCGACAAACCAACGAACAAGTAAAAACCAGCCAGGAGCGGTCGCTTATTTTTTGTAGACGGCAGCTCGTGTAAGAGAAAGAACGCGAGCGCCCACGTGGACGTCATCGTGATCACGACATCAAAACTCGCCGCACGTGAGAACACGATCAGTCCGAGACAGCTGGCATTAACTCCTACTGCCCAAAACGCAAAGCCCCCACCGGTCGCACGCCCGATACACCAGACGGCCACAATCGTCAGCAACCCGCAGACTGCCGGGCCAAGACGTGCCGACCATTCGCTGACACCAAACACCTTGAACGAAGCAACAATCATCCAGTAAAGCAGCGCCGGTTTTTCGAACCACGTGTGACCTCCGAGTGTTGGCGTGATCAGATCGCGGTTGAGAAACATCTCGCGCGCCACTTGCGCATAGCGCGGCTCGTCTGGCCCAAGCAGCGGCAATTTGCCGAGTCCGTAAAAGTAAAAGACGATGATGGCGGCGAAGAGTAAAAGGCAGACTCGCTTGGCAAGCGTCGAAGGATGCAAGTATATTCGGCTCCGTTTAAGGGATTCAGACTAACACAATGTTACGCACAGCAGTCATCGGGGTCGGCAGCCTCGGCAAGCAACATGCTCGCATTCACGCCGATCTGGCCGCAGAAGGCTTGTCGGAGTTCGTCGCCGTTTGCGATCTGAACGAAGAAACAGCGCGCGCCATCAGCAGCGAAAGAAAAACTGAGTGGACCGCAGACTGGCGCACGCTTGTGGGCCGCATCGATGCCGCGAGTATCGCCGTGCCAACCGAAGCCCATTGCGAAATTGCGTGCGGACTGCTCGAAGCCGGCGTTCACGTCCTCGTCGAAAAACCCATTTCGCGAACGCTCGATGAAGCGGACCGCATGATCGAAGCCGCGGAGCACGGCAACGCGATTCTTCAGGTCGGACATCTCGAACGTTTTAATCCCGCGATGGTGGCGTTGCGACCACACGTTCGCAAGCCCGTCTATTTCGAGATCCATCGCGTGGGCCAGTTTACGGCACGCTCGCTCGACATCGACGTCGTGCTCGATCTGATGATTCACGACCTCGATATCGTGCAGTGGCTCGTCGGCGAAGACGTTGAAGTCACGAACATTCACGCTGTGGGCATCGCGATCCTCACGAACAAGGTGGACGCGGCCAATGCACGGCTCGAGTTTTCTTCCGGAGCCGTGGCAAACATCACCGCGTCGCGCGTCGGCATGGACAAGATTCGCAAGATGCGTTTCTTCCAGCCGCACGACTACATCGCCATCGACTACACAACCAAGCGCGCATCGGTCAGCAGTCTGTCACCGCCGGCCGCGGGCGGCTCGTGGCCCGGTGTACACATCAACCATCTGGATATTGTCGATGTGGAACCGTTGCGCGCGGAGATAGTTTCGTTTCTCGATGCGGCGCGCGATGGAACGCCACCAGCCGTGTCCGGACTCGAAGGCCGAAATGCTCTTGGCCTCGCGCTGCGCACCCTCGAAAGAATCCGTGAGCACGCGGAACATCCCGGCGTCAGTGAACTAAGCGCGAATGTTCGCTAGACTGTTGTCGTAATGCCAACAGCGAACGAGCAATTGTCAGCGCTCTTGCAAGAACACATTCAGGCCGGTGAGTTTCCCTCTGCGGTGTATCTCGTCGCCGAGCGCGAGAAGATTCTTTACACTGACGCGCTCGGTTATTCGGTTGTCGAACCTTATCGCGTCGCAAACAAACTCGACACCATCTACGATCTCGCCTCGCTCACAAAACCGCTCGTCACCACTCTGCTCTGTGCGCGCAGAATCGAACTCGGCGAGCTGACGCTCGACAGCTCCGTTTCACACTACCTGCCGGAATTCGATCGCACCGACAAGCAGATGATCACCGTCCGCGAGCTCTTGACGCACACTTCAGGTCTGCCTGCCTGGCGTCCGCTTTATATTCTGACTGACGACGAACCGGAACGTGCAGCGGGCGCGATTGCGAATCTGGATCTGGAGTACAAACCTGGCACGCGCGTCGTCTATAGCGATCTCGGATTCATCGCGCTCGGCATTTTGCTGGAGCGCATGACTGGACACCAGCTTGCGGAGTTGGCTCGGAAGGAAATATTTGAACCGCTGAATTTGAAACAGACGTTTTTTAATCCTGAGGTCGCGTTACAGACCGGGATTGCTGCGTGTGAGACGGGTAATGCGTATGAAGCTGACATGTCCAAGCAGATGAACGCGGGTGTTTACGCAAATTCACGGCAGCGTGTGATCTGGGGTGAAGTGCATGATGGGAACGCGTATTTCCTCGGCGGCGCTGCGGGGCACGCGGGACTGTTTTCAACCGCGAGCGAGACCTTTCTAATCGCGCAACAGTTCCTGAGCGAGTCAACCAAACTGCTCGCGCCTGACACCTGCAAGATGTTTCGAGAGAACATGACGCCGGACTTGGAAGAGGCGCGTTCGATCGGATGGCAACTCGCGGCGACGAAAGATTCAACGGGTGGAGTCGATCTTCCTCCGGACAGTTTTGGTCACAACGGCTTTACCGGAACGTGCGTCTGGATTGATCCACACCACCAGCGCATATTCATCCTCCTCACCAACCGCACCCACGCACACGCGCTACCATTCGCAAACATTAACGCCGTGCGCCGCGAGTTTAACCGCCTTGCAATAAAAGCTCTGCAGTAGAACGTCATCGCTTTGCCTCAAAAGTCGAATTCCACGATTGGATCGGGTCAGTACAGGGAGCGGTAGCGACCTGGTCAAACGATAGAAGTAAGGAATCATTAGAAAATATCGCATGCTAATCACCGACCAGGTCGCTACCGCTCCCTGTACTGACCCGATCCAAGAACGACTTCAGACTTTTGAGGTAAAGCTGAACGTCATTCTTGGACAGGGTCAGAACCACCTCGCGGTAGCGGGTGGGTGCGCAGCCTTTTTCCAAGAACGGTGCCTATAGTCTGAACCTTAAGGTGGTGCCGATTACATTTAGATCGCCGGGGAGGCTCACACCGTCGTTTTGGCGAAGATAATAGAATTCCTGTGTGTAGTGTTTATTGAAGACCTTGATGCCACCAACTGAAAAGCGATTGCGCACCCAGCGGTCAACGAACCAGTCGTAGAAAACCTCGTCAGCCACAAACAACGACAGAGCCCACGATGCAGACCCAACCGGATGCTCGACCTGAAATCGGTTGCGATATCGCCACGACTTCTGTCCCGAATTTCGATAGCGACGCTCCAATTGATTCCGATCGCTAAACCGAAACCCATCTGCTGTGAACCTCAGCGTGACGGGAAGCGTCAGTCGAGTCTCCCAAACCTTGCGCCCGCGAAATGGCTGCATGCCGATGTTCAGGACATTCGGTGAAACCTGGAAATACTTTCCCCAGCGGAAAGTAAATCCTGCGCCAACGCGTTCATCGACGGGACGGCTGATATCGCGCCCCAAACGCAATGTGCCAAGAAGATTGAAATCAAAATTCTTCGTGACCGGGACCGCGAGTTGAACGTCGGTCCACTGTTGATTGTCGCTCTGAATAACTTGCGCGGACGCGAGGCGACAAAGAGCACAAAGAAAGAGACCAGCGTAGAAGATTCTTTTCAACTCGCGCCCCTTGACGGTAAGACGGTGAATGACGTCAGCCCAACAACAACGCGCTCGCCCACGTGCAATCGCGTGGCACTCGCTTCCGGCTTGGGTCGCGTGGCAATGATCGATTTCGTCGACTGTCTCTCCGGTGGCTGAGTTGTTAACAAATACTTCGCATCATCGGTCTTGCACTCATCCGCGCCGCCGACTTCCATCTGCAAACGAACACGCTCATAAGCACCGACAAATGCAACCTCCTCGATGATGGCCTTGCCGAGACGCGACGGGCCGGAGCGCAAAAGCTCGCCGCGATTCAGTGAAACATCTTCAGGTCGAAACACGATCTTCGCACAATCGCCCGGCTTGAACTTCTCCTTGTCCACCGCTGCGGGAATCTGCGCCGAACCGACTTCCAAATAATCTTGCCGCACCACCGCATCGAGCACATTCGCCGCACCGAGAAATGTAGCGACATACTCAGTCGCGGGCTGGTTATAGATTTCAAATGGAGTTCCAATCTGTTCGATGTGGCCCACGTTGAGCACAGCAACTCGATCGCCGAGTTCGAGAGCTTCTTCCTGATCGTGCGTGATGAAGATCGACGGCACATTCACCTTCTTCAACAGCGCGCGTATCTCGCGACGAAGATGAACGCGCGTCTGCGTGTCGAGCGCTCCGAACGGTTCATCGAACAGCAACACTTCCGGCTTGTAAGCGAGGGTGCGCGCGATTGCGACGCGCTGTTGCTGTCCGCCTGAGAGTTGTGACGGATACTTCTTGCGGTGCTCTTCGAGTTGGACCAACTGGAGCAACTCCTTCACCGTCTCGCGAATCTCTTTGCGCTTTCGCTTCCGGATCCTCAATCCATAACCAATGTTTTTCTCGACCGTCATCTTCGGAAACAACGCGTACGATTGGAAGATGACGCCGACGCCGCGTTCGCGCGCCGGAAGTTCAGTAACGTCTTTACCGTGCAGAATTACTTTGCCCGTGTACGGCATTTCCAAACCGGCGATGATGCGCAGGATTGTCGTCTTCCCACTACCCGACGCGCCGAGCAACACCAGCACTTCACCTTCCGCGACGTCGAAGCTGATATTTTCAAGCACACTGGCTTGGCCGAATTTCTTACTGAGTCCGACCACACTCGCAGCCGCCGGCGACGCCGGAATGTTCGATACCGGTTCGACGA
>DATNFX010000368.1:0-11282 GCA_035606195.1 Pyrinomonadaceae bacterium | reverse complement strand
AGACGATCGTTGTCGATGGGCGCCCGCGCTTTGCCACGTGCGAGCGTTTTCCCGACGTTGACGAACTGCTGATCGGAATTCCGTCTGAGATTGCGGAAAGATTCGTTTACACATCGTCGACCTTCGTGGTGTTGACGGCTCACGACTACAAGTATGATCTGCCGGTTTTGAAAGTCGTACTGCCGGCCAACCCTGCGTATGTGGGACTGCTTGGGAGCAAACGGCGGGGCGCAGCAATCAAACAGTTTCTGATAGACGGTGGGATGGACGAAAGCTTGCTGGACCAGCTTCATGTTCCAACCGGCCTGGATATCGGGGCGGACAGTGCGGCTGAAATCGCATTGAGCATTCTGGCCGAGATAGTTGCGATCCGATCGGGGAAATAGCGATGCCCGTGCTGTACAGCGACGTCCTGCTCGATCATTTCCGGCATCCGCGTAATTACGGGAGTCTCGAGTCTCCGGACGTAAGCAATGAGGCATTCAATCCGCTGTGCGGCGACCGCATCCGGATCGAGTTGAGACTTGATAACGGGATCGTGAGCGAGGCTCGATTCAAAGGTGATGGCTGCGCGATCAGCATGGCCGCCGCGTCGTTGCTTACTGAACTCATCGTTGGCACGGAAATCCACGCGCTCATATCCGACGATCAGCTTATCGCAGCACTGCAAAGTGAAATCCAACCCGCACGCGTACAGTGCGCAATTCTCCCACTAGCTGCTCTCCGGGACGGGTTGGGACGCGGATGACGCGGATTAAAAAGCGATGAGATCCACGCCCGGGCAGTCAGGACATTCAACTACCATAACCACAAACTGGCACTCGCAGCGTGGACAATAGGAGATTGAGTTTTCTTCGCGTTGCGTTGGAGCGAGCGCCTGGCGTTCGCAAAGTTTCACTTGCTCGTTTGCCGCCCACGTTATCGTCTCCACAGCGTTCGCATCTGAGAGCTCATGCTTGAGTGGATGTTTCAAGTCGAGAATCACGCTGCGCACAAACTGTCGCTCACCAGAACCCGTCAGCACCTCTGCTAAAATAATCGGACTGAATTCGGCCAACAAATTCTTAGTTAGAATATCCGCAGCTCGAATCGCAACCGGCGGACACAAGATCATCTTCACAAGGCTCTCCAAACGCTCCGCTGACTCAGCTGGATACAGTTTCCTGTGTGCGCGACGAAACAGGATCGCGATCTCAACTGCGAGCGCAACCATCACGATCGCAACCGGGATGACCAAAGTCATTAACCCAAAGAAACTACCCAGCACCGGCGTCAGCACAAAAAGAAACAAGAACAGGATTAAACCCAGCGACTGGATGGGCTTGATCAACGGCTGAGCTTCTTTTAACCGGACGGTTGCGTCCTTCAGGGAGTATTGTTTGGCAATCCAGTTCCGTGCCAAAACTTCGCGTTTTGAAGTCGAAGCCTTGGCTATCTCGGCGATCACGCCGGCGAGTGTCCGGGCCTGCTTCGCGGTCGCGCACTTCGCGAATCTTTCTTTGTTGATTGTCAGATGAGAACCATCAACGCCGGATTCTTTTATCTTGCCGAACGGCAGGAAATCTCCGGTTTGATACGGCGAACGCGCTCCAGACGGAAGCGTTTGCACGTTAAGGGCACAAACACCTGAGGGAGAAATCGAAATCGGCGACAAATGAGAAAGTAAAACTTTTCCGCTCGACGGCAGCGGATTCAAAAACAGAATTCCACCACGCGAGTTTCCGAGCCACGACGACGGAGTCGCGAGACGCCAGCGACGCCAACCAGACACGAAAGCGACAGACTCCCGTTTCACCCAAATCCCGCCCTCCGATAGGTAGAGCAAGAGAAGGACGAACAGCAGCGTCTCGCCTTCACCGATCAGGTAAAAGAGGACGTTCACGACTTATTGCGTGAGAATAGTTTCTTAATGAGGCCTGAGATACCAACAGCCGCAGCCACCAAAACTTTCCACAACCATTTGAACGCGCCAGTCTTCACCGCCGCTGCGGCGCCGCCGGCAACGATCAATCCCGTGAGTCCGTAGGCAGCCGTCCTGTCGCCGGCACGAAACTCCGCATAACGGTGCCCGTCTTTGAATTCAAATCCTCCCAGCATCTCTCTGAACTTCGGGAGTGTTGTGGCGAGTGTTTCCGGGCCGGTAACAAGCGTGACACGCATCACGCCTTCGCGACCAAGCAGACGTGTGTTGTGATTAATAACGAGCTCCCCCTCGCTCTCTGCTCTGGTGGCCCACTCGAGATTGTGAGTAGTTTCGTTGTAGCGTGGGGGCGTTTCCCAACCGAGGGTGGTCAAGGTGGGCCAGCCACGTCTCACGCGTTCTTTGTTCGCTTCTTGCGTCCCTTCCTTAATCGATTTGAGAAGTGCATCCGCGTCGAGAGACGCCTTGTCATCGTCCTTCACGTAACCGTCGTCGTCAAACTCAAAAACCACGAACCAGTCCTCGTCGGCGCGGGCGATAAAGCCCAGTTCGGAATTGCTGATCGGATTTTTAGTTGCCTCCATGAGGGTGCGTGTATCCCGTGCGTTGGCGAAAACGTAACCTTCGGGAATCTTCACTTCGGCGTTGATGCCGAGTTGACCGACCGAGGGACCTTTTTGCCAGGTCACGTTTTCATACGTGGTCCAATTGTCCGGCGACGGAGAGGGCGAAGGCGACGGTCGTTTTTTCGACTGCCCGACGACCATCAGGGTGCAGATACACAACACACTCACTGCAACAAGGGCACGTGCTTTCATCACTAATCCTCCTGGGCTACCGCCTCGGTTTGGAAGGCAGTCGGCGGAGTATAGCAAAGTGCACAAGCCCTGCGGAACGAACTGTAGGGGCGGCCCTCCGTGGCCGCCCGGCGCGGAACTCGATCTTTTGCAACACAGTCGATCAGGCATTTGGCAAAGAGATCGATTCGACGCCGGGCGGCCACGGAGGGCCGCCCCTACAGTTCGTTCTTTGTGAGACCGATTGCCTTCAAACTGACCTTTCACCTGTCAATCTGCTTGCTGGTGGTCCAAGTAAACCGGCGTTTTTGCTCGAAAAATCGCGGAAAGAGGATCTGGCACGGAGCTAGCACTAGGGCAGTGCTCCCATTTTCGGAGCAATTCTTTGCCCTGGAGAAGCTGAATGTATCGCCCCCAAGTTTTTAACCGTCTCATAGCCGTTGCTGTGCTCGTCGCTTTGTGCTCGGCGCTGTGCCTCACCGACAACACCAGAGCTCGAGCCGCCAACAATGCATCATCAACTTCCAAGATTTCTCCTGACCTGCGAAAGCTCATCGAGTCAGGAAACGGTAGCTCGCGCGTGAAAGTGATCGTGCAGTCCAAATCTTCGTCACCCGGTCTACTCGGCGGCTTACTGAATACTGTCGGCGGACTCCTCGTCGGCGTCCTCTCAAACCTGAACATCCGGATCGTCGATGTCGAAGCGAACTCGGTTGAGGTGCTGGCCACCGATCCTGACGTCGCTTACATCTCGCTCGACAACATAGTGCTCAGCTCAGGTCACGTCACAACCACCACCGGCGCGCAACAGGTTCGGGCACAAAAGTCACTGCTCGGCTTGAACAACACGCTCGATGGTTCCGGTGTCACGATCGCAGTGCTGGATTCCGGCATCGACAGCAAACACAAATCCTTCGCAACGTCAGGCAAGATCAAATTCAGCAAAGACTTCACCAGTGAAAATCGCACTGACGATCCGTGGGGCCACGGAACTCATGTCGCGGCAATCGCGGCTGGTGATGGTGCACCGACAGCCGGCGCTTACGAAGGCATCGCTCCGGGCGCCAATCTGGTGAATCTGCGCGTTTTGGATTCGCAGGGATTCGGTAAAGTATCCGGAGTCCTTGCCGCACTCGATTGGCTCGTCGCAAACAAGTCTAACTACGGCGTGAAGGTTGTGAACATGAGTCTCGGCACGCCGGCCATAAACTCATACGAAGACGATCCGATCTGTAACGCAGTTCGCAAACTCGTCGACGCCGGCGTCGTGGTCGTCGCCGCAGCCGGTAACAACGGCAAAGATGCGCAGGGCCGGTCCATCTACGGCGCCATTCACTGCCCCGGCAACGAGCCGTCAGCAATTACAGTCGGCGCCAGCAACAGCTACGGTACCGATCCGCGCAACGACGATTCAGTGACGAGTTACAGCTCGCGCGGACCAACTCGCAGCTTTTCAGTCGATTCCTACGGCCAGGTCCACTACGACAATATTATCAAACCGGATCTCGTCGCCCCCGGTAACAAGATCATTTCCGCTGAAGCCTCCGGCAACGCTCTGGTCAAGAGATATCCCGAGCTCGAAACGAACAAGTACGCCACCAGCAACATGAAGCTGATGTACCTCAGCGGTACCTCGATGTCTACGCCGATGGTTACCGGCGCCGCCGCTCTCGTGTTGGAAGCAAATTCGAGCTTGACTCCCAACATGGTAAAAATGCTATTGATGTATACGGCGCAACCCCTCGCCGGCTTCAACACGCTGGACCAGGGCGCCGGTCAGCTCAACATCGGGGGCGCGGTAACTCTCGCAAAGATCGTCCGCACTGACCTGTTGGGTCTGCTCAAACCAACCTTCGGCTCCGCTTTACTTACTCAAACGGCGCCTGCTCCGCAAACGAACATTGCCGGTCTGACGTTTACCTGGACCCAGGGACTCATCCTCAAGCGCACTACGATTACGGGCAAGGATCTCATCAACAAGTATCAGGTCAGTTACGGCCAGGGTTACGTACTTGGCGACGGCGTCAACGAAGGACTCACCAGTCAGAATCTGAACTACAACATGTGGGTCAAGACTGTGAGTCTCGGAAGCTACCTGACGAAGAGTGACGGTTCAGCGCTGTTCGGCGGTTCATACGCGCTGAGCAACGTGCTGCTTCTCGGCGATGGTTTCGTCCTCGGCGACGGCTACGTGCTGGGTGATGGTTATGTGCTCGGCGATGGTTACGTACTTGGCGACGGCTTCGTTCTCGGTGACGGTTACGTGCTGGGCGACGGCTACGTCCTCGGAGATTGTTCGTTAGGAGATACCACTGCCGGAATGAAGTAGCACTTGTCTCCAAACGTCGTGCGGACATGAAGAGTCTTAGACAACATTCGACCAACGTTTACATGTGGCTGATCGTGGCGGCCGGCACGCTAAGCGTGCTTTACGCGGCCGTCACGCTGCCCACGGGTATCATTGACGGTTACTTCCTGCTCCTCACGCTCATCACTGCAGTTTTGGGTTCTCGGATCGCGATCCGCATTCCAAAGATAAGCGGCAACATCACACTCGAAGATACATTCGTCTTCATTGCCCTTCTCCTTTACGGTGGTGAAGCAGCCGTGATGATTGGTGCTTTGGCCGGTATCTGTTCGGCCCTCAGGATTAGCCGGAAAGTGAGAACGGTGGCTTTTGGGAGTGCCGCACTCGCGTGTTCGGTGTTCACAACAGCTGCGGTTTTGAAGTTAGCCTTCGGTTCCACTACCAACCTGTTAAAGAATGGAGCCTCACTCGCCATCATCGCGCTTTGCGTGATGGGCATGGTCCAGTACCTCGTCCATACAATCATCGGCGCGGCTTCGGCCGCACTCAAGAGCAACGAGTCGATCTGGCACATGTGGACTCGCAACTTCCTCTGGATCTCGATCAGTTATTTCGCCGGCGCCGGCGGTGCAGGATTCATAGTAAGCAGTCTCGGTACTACACGATTCTGGGCGTTTCTGGTCTGTATTCCGATCATCATCATCGTGTACTTCAGCTACGACCGTTACATGCGCGAAGTAAAAGCTTCTGCACGACACGCGGAAGAAGCTGAACGCGCACGCGCGGAGCTCGAGCATCAGCGCGCCGAACAGGCCGAACGACACGTCCACGAGTTGAACAACTACATCGCGGAGCAGGAACGTATCAGCCGCGTGCTTGAAGAAACAAAGGAACACTTCCGCCACGCCGCTTTCCACGATTCATTGACCGGCCTGCCCAACCGGGCCATGTTCACCGAGTTGCTCAAGGCAGAGATTGAAAGTTCCAGCCGTCGCAACGGGCACAAGTTTGCCGTTCTCTTTCTCGACCTCGATCGGTTCAAGAACGTCAACGATAGTTTGGGCCATACGCACGGTGACCTGCTCCTGGTCGCTTTTGCCGAGCGCCTCGAGCGAACGCTACGGCCGGTGGATACGCTAGCGCGCTTCGGCGGCGACGAGTTTGCGATCCTGTTGAGTGGGATGAATGATGCGACTGATGCAGTCAGAGTCGCACAAAGAATTCAGGACGAACTGGGCCAGCCATTCATGCTCGACAAGAACTCCGCTTCCGCTACGGCGAGTATCGGGATCGCGCTCAGCTCCAGCGGTTACGATCGGGCTGACGACATTCTGCGCGATGCCGATATCGCGATGTATCGTGCGAAGGAAAATGGCAAGGCGCGTTACGAACTGTTTGATCAGGGAATGCACGCGCGCGCTGTTTCGCGTCTGCAGCTTGAAAGCGATCTGCGCCTCGCGATCGAAAAGAATGAGTTCGCGGTTTACTACCAGCCTATCGTCGCGCTCACGACTGGACGTCTCGCCGGTTTCGAAGCACTCGTGCGCTGGAACCATCCGCGTCATGGGTTAGTTCAGCCGGGCGACTTCATCCCGGTTGCTGAAGAGACTGGCTTGATCGTTCCGATCGGGCAGTGGGTGTTGAACGAGGCCTGCGCACAAGTTCGTCAATGGCAACTCGATTCTCCCAGTCATCGCGCCCTGAGCTTGAGCGTTAATCTATCAGCTCGACAGGTCGCTCAACCAAATCTCCTGGACCGGATCAAAGAAGCGCTGGACAACAGTAAGCTCAATCCACACTGTTTGAAGCTCGAGATTACTGAGAGTGTGGTCATGGAGAACGCCGAAGCAGCCGCTTTGATGTTCAAACAACTGCGTTCACTCGGCGTGCAGTTGAGCATCGACGACTTTGGAACTGGTTATTCTTCACTCAGCTACCTGCACCGTTTCCCACTCAACTACCTCAAGATCGATCGCTCATTCGTATCGCGTCTGACCACCGACAACGACAATGCGATCGTTCGTACCATCTCCACACTCGCCCGCAACCTCGGGATGGAAGTCATCGCCGAAGGTATCGAAACCGAAGAGCAGTACCAGCAACTGAAAATGCTGGGCTGCGAGTATGGACAGGGATTTCTCTTCTCTCGCCCGGTTGATAACACCGCCGTCCAGCACCTGCTCGCACAGGATGCCCACCGCGATACAGAGCCCGACCTCAATCTCGTCGAAGCAACAGGCGACGAGGCCGCGGTCATCTACTCGATGTAAATGGATGTCAGATGACCTATAAGACCTATTAGTACTGCATCAGTTTTGAAATTGATGATACGCCGAAGGCGTTCGCTAACCCTAGCCCAGGGTTGGAGCGCAGCGACAACCCTGGGGGAGCAAACATAAATAGTCGCTGAACCCTGAAAGGGTTCGGCAACTGGCGAACCCTTTCAGGGTTTACGGTTTTCGGAGGTTGTGATCCTAGGGTTGTCGCTAACGCTCCAACCCTAGGCTGAGGTTAGCGAACGCCTTTCGGCGTTGATCCCAATTTAAAAGTGATGCACTACCGACCTATTTGGCCTATTCACATTCTTTGGTTTAGACTGCCATCATGCGATTTGTGAGTCTTAAATTAATATTCGCTCTTTTACTTACAACCCTTGTAATGCCGGCGTTTTCGCCAGTTCAGGCGCAGAACTCGGCCGCCGATGTGATCCTTGTTCTGCCGTTTGAAAACATCTCCAATCGCCCTGAATACAACTGGGTTGGAGAGAGCTTTGCCGACGCCCTGGCCGAACTGCTGAATAAACCCGGCCTGGTGGTCCGCTCCAGCGATGAACGCGAGCTCGCATATCATCAACTCCGCTTACCGGAAACGGTGATTCCGACGCGAGCCACTGCCATCAAGCTCGCACGCCAGGCGAAGGCGACCATCGTCATCATCGGAAGCTATTCAGTTACGCCGCCACCAACCACGCCAACTACAGACGCCAAAGCCAACACCGAAAAGCCGCCGGCAGATGCGTATGTGCAAGTGAATGCGCGTGTGATCAAGGTCAACGAGGGTCGCAACTTTGGCGAAGTGAAGGATGGCAACTGGATCACACGACAGTTTGATCGTGGCGATGCGCTGACTTCTCTTCAGGAGATTCACGGCTGGCTCGCTTACCAGATTCTCTATCAACGCGACAAGGCGTTGCCGTATTCGCAAAACCAGATCGTCCAGGAAGCCACCAAGATTCCGCAGAAGGCTTTCGAGGCTTATGTGAAGGCCGTGCAGTTGCCGCTGCGTAATGATGCCCGCTTCATTTATCTAAAGAACGCGTTGCACTACTACGCTGAATCGCTTGGCGGCGCGGTTTATCCACAAGCCGCATTCGAGCTCGGCCGCGGTTACATGGACCTCGGTAACTGGAAAGACGCCACCGAGTATTTTTCGAAGCTTCAGAAAAAAGAACCTCATTACGCGGAGGCTGCGTTCTACGCCGGTCTTGGTTATATGAAACTCGGCGATTATGGCCGCGCGCTCGCGACGGTTATTCCACTTGCGAGTGATTTGCCCCTCGTCGCGGTTTATAACAACGCCGGAGCTGTTGCCGTGCAGGCGGCTCGCGAGAACAAGAACGAAGCTGAGAAAAAGAGTCTGCTGGGTCAGGGTAACGAATTACTGTCGCAGGCTTCGAAGTCGGCGCCGTCGGATCAGATGGTGCACTTCAACTACGGCTATGCTTTGTTCCTCTCGGGCAAGTATTCGGAAGCTGCCGAACACTTTCGTCCGGTGATCAATTCCGATCCACAGGACGGACAAGCCTATTTTCTTTTCGCGAAATCGCTCGCAAAACTCGGCAATACAGAGGCTGCGACGGCAGCGGACGACATGGCGCGACGTTACCTGCGCACCGCCTATGCGAAGTGGGAAACCGAGTGGCAGAAGTCGCAGACGACGAGTGGCGTCACCTTGCGCACCCGCGACGTGTTGGATCGTATCGAGATGCTTGGAGTCCTTCCGCCTGACACCGGCGCCGGCACACCGAGCTCTGCAACGCAGGATCTACTAGTGAAGGCCCGCGATCTTTATCAGGCAGGACGCGATGAAGAAGCATTACCGGAACTACATCGCGTAGTAATGATCGAGCCAACCAACGCAGAAGCCTATTTACTCAGTGGTCGCATCAATCTTCGACGCAGCGATCAGGAAGCAGCAATCGCAGCATTGAAGACAGCAATCTTCTGGGATCCAAAACTAATCGACGCCCACATTCTCCTGGGCCGAATCTTCCTCGAACGCGGTGACCGCGGCGAAGCGCGCAAATACGCCCTCAGCGCCATCACCATCGACCCCAACAACCAGGAAGCCATCGCCTTGCAACGCCAAGTAACGATGAGCAATTGATTAGCTAACACAGAACGTACTGTAGGGGCGGCCCTCCGTGGCCGCCCTTGGTTTAAATCGGGTTCGCAAACTCCGAGGCCGTCGCTGCTTGAGTCCGTATGCCAACCGAGGGCGG
This sequence comes from Pyrinomonadaceae bacterium, assembly GCA_035606195.1. GTDB lineage: Bacteria > Acidobacteriota > Blastocatellia > Pyrinomonadales > Pyrinomonadaceae > PSRF01. Next base: position 1,755 of record DATNFX010000368.1, on the reverse strand, counting down.
CCACGGAGGGCCGCCCCTACAGTACGTTCCGAGATAACCGATACATTCTGGCACGGCGCGTGCTCAATAAATCGCGGCACGACACGGAACAAGGAAGTCGTTGGACCGTGCCCCCGCCGCCAACATTCCCTGAGCGCCGCCTGCCGCTGCGCCAGCTACCTTCCGAGCGTTCCTTCAGTGCTTCCCCCCGAACCGCGGACCCAGTCAGTAATGACTGGGTCTCCCACTTTTAAAGGCAATTTGTTCTTAGTACTTTGTTCTTTGTGCTTAGTAGTTTGTTCTTTGGCCTTAGATGACCAAAGACAAAGAACAAAGTGCAAAGTACCAAGCCCTTCTTTATTCTTAATCGTGGCCCGTTTCCAGAAAAACTTTTTTGTGGCATGCGAGGTGCTCAGAGGAGAAGTGGCACGACGCGGAATAGACGCAAAGTCGACCGAGTCCCCGCCGCCAACTTCCCCCTGAGCGCCGCCTGCCGCTGCGCCAGTTACCTTCCGAGCGTTCCTTCAGTGCTTCCCCCCGAAACGTGGACCCGGGTCAGTAATGACCGGGTCTTCCTGCTTTTAAATCTCAGATCTGCGCACATCGGCTTCTCTTCCGCGTTTATCCACGCTACCGAAATTTGTCACTTCGACAGTGACGGTTTCTGTCTTTTTGAGTCAAATTTCAGCGAATTGACCTCTCTCAATCAGCTTGAATCCGTGACTGAAAAAATTTTTTTGTTAAACTCAGCGCGTGGTTGAAGAAGTTATTGCCCGCGCGCGTCTTGAAGCTCCAACTCTACACGAGTGGGCTTTGACGGCAGTCAGCACCGGTCTCCTCATACTCTCTTTTCCAAACTTCGAGAACTATCTCCTGGCGTGGATCAGCCTGGTTCCACTTCTGTGGGCCATCGCTCGCCGGCCTTCGCCAACGAGAGCCTTGATGATGGGCTGGGCAATGGGAACCGTCTTCTTCTACGTCTCCTGCTATTGGCTCACCTATTCGATGATTCACTATGGCGGCCTGCCTACGGTCGTCGCCTATTTACTATTGATACCTGCCGCGGCCGTCGTCGGATTCTTTCCTGGTCTGTTCGCCGTGCTGGTAGCACTCGCGATTCGAAAGTGGGGTCCGCTGGCCCTCGTGCTGGCCCCGATCTTTTGGCCGGCTCTTGAATGGACTCGTCTCATTGTTACAGGACAACTCTGGAATGCACTCGGCTACTCGCAAGCCTATAGCCCACTCTTGATACAAGCCGCATCGTGGGGCGGAGTCTACGCGGTCAGCTTCCTCATTTTGATCATCAACTCCGCGATCACCTTGTTGATGATCAGGAGAGATAAATGGGCGTTCGCCGCTGCCCTCGTGATGATCGTCTATGTGGCGCTCGCGATACCACTGTCGGGCCTGGGCGCCGCATGGGAATACCATCCATCAAGATTCGATTCCCTGGAATCACCTTCAGTCGCCGTCATAGCAGTACAACCAAACGTACCGATGACCCTCGTTAAGTCTCCCGCCGAAACACAAGAGCTGATCGAACGTCATTTCACATTGAGTAAAACCGGACTCGCCCAAATATCAGCAAAGAGTTATGGACCAAGACTCGTGATCTGGCCTGAGTCGCCGATGAATTTTACTTACAGCTCGGATCGGGTTCTCCAGGAACGTTTGTCCGCGTTCACTCGAGACAATCGAATCTATCTCCTCTTCAACTCGCAGGAACCTTCAGCCGATGGCTTTTACAATTCCGCACTGCTCATAAATGAAGAAGGT
>DATNFX010000367.1:0-6610 GCA_035606195.1 Pyrinomonadaceae bacterium | reverse complement strand
ATCCACCGGGCGTCGCCGAGAAATGGCCATTCGTCTTGCCATGGGAGCGAATCGACGCCGTCTCATCGTTCAACTTCTGACGGAGAGTTTGCTGCTATCCTTCATTGGCGGCGCACTCGCTCTCGTCGTCATGGCAGTAATACTGCGCGGCCTGGTCCAGTTCATTCCACCGGATACTCCTCGACTACACGAGATCGAAATCAATCTGAGCGTTTTGGGATTCGTCTTCCTGATCTCGACGGTCACTGGATTGCTGTTCGGACTCGTGCCTGCCCTGCAAGCGTCTCGACCTGACGTCGTTGCGAATTTGAAGGACGGGAGCCACGGAGCGGGATTCGGACTCGCCACTCATCGATTTCGCAGCGGGCTTGTGATTCTCGAGTTCGCCCTGTCGCTGATCTTGATGATCGCAGGGGGGTTACTTCTCCGAAGTTTTGGTCGACTGCTGGAGGTGAATCCAGGGTTCAATTCCGACAATGTATTACTTGCTCGTATCTGGCTGCCGGTCCCGAATAATCCCGACCTCGATCCGTATCGCGATCCGTTGAAGCGCTCGGGATTTATAAAGGAGTTGCTGCAAAAAGTGAGCGCCATCCCCGGCGTCCGCAATGCGGCGATTAGTAATGGAAATGGTGTGCCGCTCGTTGGCCCACACGGTTCCGGCGGGTTTACGATTGAAGGTGACGCCGTAGCTAACAACGCTGTTCCCACCGCGCAAACTGGCCTCGTGTCGCCAGATTACTTTCGCACACTCGAGACGCCCTTGAAGCGTGGCCGGTTCTTCACCGACGCAGACGACCGCAAGGCGCCTCAGGTCGTCGTGATCGACGAAGCACTTTCGGAACGATATTTCAGTAATCGAGATCCGCTCGGAGTGCGAATAAAAAGAGGTGGTCCCGCATCGGAAGCTCCGTGGATGACGGTTGTGGGGATTGTGGGAAATGTTAAGACCGACGGATTCGACCAACCCGATCAGCCTCATCTTTACTATCCAATTTTCCAGAATCCAGCGTACGCGATGGCGATTTACGTGCGTACGGATGTAGCTCCATCAACGGTGACGCAGTCGTTGCGCGAGCAGGTGCATTCGCTGGATCGAGATTTACCGGTTTTTGGTGAGACCAGTCTCGCGCGAGTGGCGGCGGAATCGATGAGTCGTCGCAGGTTTGCGATGCAGGTCGTGGGGTTGTTTGGCGTGCTCGCACTGCTGCTTGCGGCGGTTGGTATCTACGGTGTCATCGCGTATTCAGTGACACAGCGGACGCGTGAGATTGGAATTCGTGTAGCGCTCGGCGCGAGTAAGACTTCGATTCTGCGTTGGGTCCTGAAACAGGGATTGACGTTAACGATAGTTGGGGTCGTCATCGGACTCATCGGAGCCTTTGCGTTGACGAGGCTGCTGCGGAGTTTATTGTTCGGTGTTGGACCAACCGATTTCGTGACGTACGGAGTCCTTGCAGCACTGCTGACGCTCGTAGCGCTAATCGCCTGCTACGTCCCAGCCCGCAGAGCCACGAAAGTCGATCCGCTGATTGCGTTGCGGTACGAATGAGCTTTTGCCCTGAGTCACGAAATGTGCTTGGATCGGGTCAGTACAGGGAGCGGTAGCGACCTGGTCAGCGATTAGCATTCTTGACCTCATGATCCGACCAGGTCGCTACCGCTCCCTGTACTGACCCGATCCAAGCGCGATTCCTACTTCTGAGGCAAAGTCCTATCCAAGTCTGGTCCTGTACTCACGTGAAAAATCCATTACGAATTCTTCTTCCACTTCTGATCCTCGCAACGTACCCGGCGACGTACGCACAGTCGCAGGGTCCAATGCTGCTCGAGAATCCCACCGTCAGCCGTACAAAGATTGCCTTTTCATTCGCCGGTGACATCTGGATCGTCGAACGCAGCGGCGGTGCAGCGCAGCGACTCACGACGAGCCCTGCTCGCGAAATCTATCCGGTGTTTTCACCTGACGGTTCCCAACTCGCTTTCGCGCGGTTTAACCTGAAGGCAGGTGCTTTTGGCTGGGACGTCTTTGTCGTGCCGGCGTCCGGTGGTGAGGAACGGCGCATTACTTATCACCCCGACCTCGATCTCCCGCTCAACTGGACCCCCGATGGCCAACGTATTCTGATTCTTTCCTTTCGGAATCGTACTTCACCACTCGCGGGCCAGCTTTACACGATCCCAGCCCACGGCGGTTTCGCGACTGAGGTCCCCGCGCACGGAGGCTGGCGCGGTTCTTTTTCCCCAACCGGCGATCGCATCGCGTACATGCCGCTAACCAACATCAAGGAAGTTATCGGTTGGCGAAACTATCGCGGTGGTGCGACGGCCAGAATCTGGCTCACAAAATTATCTGATGCATCGACGGAAGTGATCCCGCACGGCGACTTCAACGACTCGGATCCGATGTGGATTGGAGACAAAGTGTATTTTGTTTCGGATCGCGCAGGAACTGAGAACCTGTTTTTGTACGACACGCTGCACAAAACAGTTACGCAGTTAACCAACTTCGAAAAGTACGGCATCAAATCCGCCTCTACTGATGGCGAATCCATCGTCTTCAACCAGGGCGGCGCAATTCATCTGTTCAATCTAAAAACAAACCAGGTCACTAAGATCGACATCAGCATCTCGGGGGAATTTCCAGAGCTAGCGCCGCGCAAGATCGATACGAATCGGTGGACGGTTCCCGCTGGTCTAAGCCCGGACGCAAAACATCTCCTGCTTGGAATCAGGGGAGAAATCTTTACCGCCAATACTGCTACCGGCGAAATTACAAACATCACGAAGACCGGCCGTGCCGTCGAGCGCAACCCTGTCTGGTCGCCCGACGGGAAGTGGATTGCTTACTTCTCTGATGAATCCGGCGAAGTGGAATTACATCTGCAAACTGCTCCCGCCGGTGCAGTGCGTCGGATTCCTATCGAGAAGAAGTCTTCTTTTTATTCGGAACTCGCGTGGTCGCCGGATTCGAAGAAGCTGGTCTTCTCTGATTCGCATTTCGCATTGTGGTGCTTCGATCTCGACAAGAACGCCGCTCGTCGCATCGACAACGCCAGGCACACCGATAACGCGTCTCCTTTTGAGCCGTCCTGGTCGCCCGATAGCGCGTGGCTCGCATATGCAAAATACGGCGTCAATCGTGTGCGGTCCATCACGGTCTATTCGTTCGAGACCGGCAAAACGACAACCATCACCGGTCCTGAGATCGATGGGCAGAAACCGCTCTTCGACAACAACGGCAAGTATCTTTACTTCATCGGTGGTAATCGCACGGCTCTGGTCGAATCGCAGAGCATGGCCGGCTTTCCTTTTCGAACTCAGGTCACGCGGAATCTCTACGCCGTTGTGTTGAATTCAACTGACCCATCGCCGCAGGCGATCGATGAGAAGACTGCGGCTACGAAAGCGACTCGCCTCACCATTTATTTGGAAGGCATGAGCGATCGCATTCTGTTGCTGCCGTATTCACCAACGGCTGATACTCGAATTTTCGCCGGTAAAGCAGGCACGCTCTTCATTGCCGAACGCGGTACTCTGCACAAATTCGTCAACGGCAAGCCGGGCCCGGAAAAGTTTATCGAAGGCGCCGGCAACTATCGCATCACGAGCGACGGCAACTACCTCGCACTTCGTCGCGAGGGCGTATGGTCCATCGTTTCACCTGATTCGCCACCGAAACCTGAAGACGGTAGGGTGAAACTCAAGCCGCTCGAGTTGACGATCGATCCGGGTGAAGAGTGGCAGCAGATGTTTGCGGAAGCCTGGCGCCGTATGCGTGAGAGCTTCTACGACCCGAATCTGCACGGTCAGAACCTGGCTGAACTTCAGAAGCACTACGCGGCTTACCTTCCGAATATCAAGACTCGTGAGGAGTTGAACGCGCTGTTTCGCGAGATGTTTTCACACATGTCGGTAAGCCACATGGGTTACTCCGGCGGCGAGGTCGTTGTTCCACAGGGCGAGGTCGACGAAACAGTAGGTTTGCTCGGCGCTGACATCGAAATCGACAGCGGACGCTATCGCATCAAACGGATTCTGAGAGGCGATAACACGCGTCAGATATTCAGTCCACTCGCGCAGCCGGGAGTTAACGTTAAAGCCGGCGAATACATTTTGGCAGTAGACGGCCTCGACATCCGCACCGATGAGAGTTTCTACAAATACTTTCTGAATAAAGCGAATAAGAGAGTGTCGCTAAAAGTTGCCGCAAGCGCTGACGATAAGGATGCGCGAACAGTCAACGTCGTCCCACTCCCGACTGAATTGTCTTTGCGATACAACGATTGGGTTGAAGGCAACCGGCGTCGGGTAGCCGAAATGTCAGGAGGAAAACTCGGATATATTCACCTGCCGGATACTTCGGACGCGGGCTACAACATTTTTAATCGTGACTTCTATGCCCAGTTGGACAAACAGGGGTTGATAGTTGATGGACGTTTCAATCAGGGAGGGCGCGCCGCAGATTACATTATCGATACGCTCAGGAGAGTGCCATTGCAGCGCGCGCAGTTACGCGATGTAGAGGATATACGCATTCCGTCGGGAATCATCGATGGTCCAAAAGTTTTGCTGACGAATGAGTCGTCTGGTTCGGGAGGAGATAGTTTGCCGTGGATGTGGCAACAGACGAAGATCGGGCCAGTAGTTGGAACGCGTACCGGCGGGCATGGTATCGGAGCGACATCATATTCGCTTATCGATAATGGATCTTTTCAGGTTCCCGATTGGGGCTGGTACGATTCGCACACTGGAGAATGGTTTATTGAAAACCGCGGCATCACGCCGGAATACGAGTTGGAAATACTGCCGCCTGCCTGGCGCGCCGGTCGCGATCCGCAATTGGAGAAAGCCGTCGAGCTCGCGATGGACGCGCTGAAGAAAACGAAGACACCACCCGGCAAACGTCCAACGTATCCGATTTACAAATAGTTTCCACCCTCGACATTTGTTGCTTCGATTGAGATCCTTTATCCACAGATTACACAGATTGATTTATAGAAATCTGTGTAATCTGTGGATGGCGGAGAAAGTAAATGAGTTTCACCAGCGAAAGATGGAGGGTTCTTTGCCTGTGGGTGCTCTTGAGTTCGCAGCAGCTGCTGGCGCAGTCTGACGACGTTGTTCGCGTCAAAACCGAGCTGGTTCAAACCGACGTAACCGTCGTGGACAAGCGCGGTCGGTTCGTCAGTGGCTTGACTGCGAATGACCTTGAGCTGCGCGTCGATTCGAAACTTCAACCGCTCGCTTTCTTCGAAGAAGTAACCGCCGGTAGCGTCGACGAAGAGAAACAACTGGCAGCAGCCCGCAAGGGCGATGCGGCGAAGTTGCCAAAAACACCCGGTCCCGCAATGGATCGCGGCCGTGTAATTTTCTTCTTCGTCGACGATATCCACTTGACCGGAGAAAGCCTCACTCGCGCCCGCTCAGTTTTAACTAACTTCGTGGAAAACAAGATGACGGCAAAGGATCAGGTTGCCATCGTCTCGACCAGCGGCCAGATCGGGTTTCTGCAACAACTCACAGACAACAAAGCCGTACTGCGCGAAGCCATCAGCCGTCTCAACTCCAAATACAATCCTGAGGCAACAGCCAGCCACGTCGCGATCAGTGAAGTAGACGCCAACCTCGTTGCCAATCATGGCGATCAAGGTCTGTTTTCCTACCTGGTGGAAGCGACTATGAGGGAGTTTCAAATCGATGCGCTGAACGCCTACACAATGGTTACCAATCGCATTCATCAGATCAATGGACAATCCAGGCTTGCCGAGCTCGACACTCTTTCACGTTTGGAGAGTTTAATGCGCTCGACCACTCCGCTCGCGGGACGAAAGCTTTTGTTCTTCCTTTCCGATGGCTTTGTTGTGGATGCCAAGCGATCGAATGGTCCGGACGTGCTGCGCCGAGTTGCAAACGAAGCGGCTCGAGTCGGAGTGGTGGTTTACACCCTGAGCACGAGAGGAAATATTTTTGGACCAGGCATTGACGTTTCGTCAAATGGCTACCCGGACTATTCTCCAAGAACGGCAAGCAGATCACTTGCTGAGAGCAAGATGCCACAGGAAATGCTGGAAACTCTCGCGAAGGAAACCGGCGGACGTTCGGTTCTCAATGCCAGCAGGCTCAACGATGGAGTCGCCGAGGCCTTAACTGAAACTTCAGCTTATTATCTTTTGGCTTGGCGGCCGGACAACGAGAATCAGACGGTAGGAAAGTCTCGTCTCAACGTGGTTGTAAAGGGCCGCCCTGATTTACGCGTGCGCATGAGGCAGCACTACTTCGATTTCAGACAGAATGAAGCAAAGCCTAAAGCGCCCGCGACGAACACTCCCGACGACCAGCTCAAGAGATCTCTCGGATCTCTCTATCCGCGTCGCGACTTGCGGGTGTCTGTTGCCGCAAGCGTTGTGAATACCGTAGACAAGGGCACGGCGCTCAACGTGTCGATGCAGCTCGACGGACAAAGCTTGAGTTTTGGTGAACAGCCCGCAATCGTCGACGTGCTGGGCGTCGCGATTGACGATCGTGGTCAGTTCTCGAGTTTCAAGCAAAAAGTCGACATCCCCCGTGAAGTGCTCGCCAAAGATGGTCGCTTCATCAAGTGGACCCA
>DATNFX010000366.1:0-6951 GCA_035606195.1 Pyrinomonadaceae bacterium | reverse complement strand
CGCGCCGGAAAAATTGAGTGGGTCGGTCCGGCTGCTGATGCGAAGGTCGATGGCGACGTCAAGATTGTCGATCTGAAGGGCTACACAGTTCTTCCTGGTCTCGTCGGCATGCACGACCACATGTTCTTTCCCATGGGCGGGAATCCACCGATGTACTCGAACATGGGAATCAGTTTTCCGCGACTGTATCTCGCGCTCGGCGTCACGACGATTCGCACCACCGGCAGCGTCGCTCCCTACTCCGATCTCGAAATCAAAAAGCTGATCGATGCCGGACGAATGATTGGCCCGAAGATGCACATCACCGCGCCTTATCTCGAAGGGCGCGGCTCGTTTACCCCCGTGATGCACACCCTCACTGGACCCGACGACGCGCGTCGCATGGTGAGTTACTGGGCCGATCTCGGCGCAACTTCGTTCAAAGCATACATGAATATCTCGCGCGCCGAGTTACGCGCTGCCGTCGAAGAAGCACACAAGCGTGGACTCAAAGTGACGGGCCACCTCTGTTCCATCGGCTACAAAGAAGCAGCGGAGATCGGCATCGATAATCTCGAGCACGGGTTGTTTGCAGATTCAGAGTTCGTTCCCAACAAGCAGCCGGACCAGTGCCCGCAAGGAGTTTCGAACAGCCTTCGACAGCTTGATATCAACAGCGCACCAGCCCAGGAGATGATCCGCACGCTTGTTTCCAAAAACGTTGCAGTCACCTCAACATTGCCGGTCTTTGAAGCAGGTGGCGCTCCGCTGGCCCAAACCGGTATCGGTGCGAGTAGCGCGTTGTTGAATCAACGTATTTTGAATGTGATGTCGACCGATGCTCGTGTTCGTTACTTACAGGCGCGAGCGCGCGTGTCTCCCGAGGCGAACTTTCTGCCGCTGATGCGCAAGGCGATGGAATTTGAACGAGCGTTTGTTAAGGCAGGTGGATTGCTGATCGCGGGACTCGATCCGACGGGTAACGGCGGCATCGTCGCAGGCTTCGGCGATCTGCGTGAGGTGGAACTGTTAGTTGAGGCAGGCTTCACACCAACCGAGGCGATCATGATCGCGTCACTCAACGGCGCGAAATTCCTCGGCGAAGACGCTCGCACCGGCTCCGTTGCGGCAGGCAAACAGGCAGACTTGATGGTCGTGAAAGGCAATCCCGCAGCGACGATCGGCGACATTGAAAATGTCGAAATAGTTTTCAAAGACGGAGTCGGCTACGACTCTGAAAAACTAATTCAATCCGTTCAGGGTCTCGTGGGCATTCGATAGTAGCCACAAAAAGGCACAAAAAGCACATAAGATAGAACTTTGACCGGTCCGCGGTTCTTTTCTTATGTGCTTTTTGTGCCTTTTGTGGCTACTTAATTCTTCGTCATCTTGAGGCCCGTGACGGTGGCCTCGGTGTTGTGTGCGAAACGGATGCCGTAAATGCCGTCAGTCGATTTGAGTTTGCCCGGCGCGACGAGGGCTGATTTGTCGTAACTCGCGACGACTTTATTGTTAATCGAGCACTCAACCTTGTCGCCCTTCACCGAAACCGCAATCTCCTGTGTCACGGGTTGGCCCACGCCCGCGGCTTTGTTCACGGCCGGATCTTCTGCGCCTCTTCCATTCATCTGAAATGGCTCTGGTCCAAAACCTCGCACGATGAACTTCCCGTTGCCATACGCGGCACAGTACAGATAACTCTGCTGGTCCGTGCCGAGATCGTTTCCCGCGATCACGATCCCGTAAGGATGAGGATGGTTATTAAGATTCATGTACTTGGGTTCGTAGAATGTCGCTTTAACGGTGTAATCACCCTTCGCCGTATTTTTCGGATTCCAGTAAGTCACAGCCGGACCGGTCGTGACTTGCAAAGCGTCGCCGGCTTTCGCGAGCTTCGCGCTGTTGAGTGTCAATCCGGCAGCAGCTTCTTTGGCGTCGATCTTTCCGGTCCAGCCCGGAACTGAAATCCCGCCACCGGCCACACCTTTTGAAGTTTCATCCTGAGGAGTCTGCGAGAAATGCGAAGTTGAAACGGAAACGACTACGAGCAAACCGAGGGCTAAAACAGTCAGGTAGCGCATGGGGCAATCCTCCGTTAATTCAATTTGATTCGGGCAAAGTATTCGTTGGCGTCGCGACGAAAGACGAAGAATAGAATAACCGAGAAGATCACAACGTGCATCACGAGGGGCACGATCCCGTTTAGCGCGCCGACTACGATGTGAAAAGCGATCCAGGCAACGAGCAGCCACCGCGCCCAGTTACAGCCTTTAAGCATGAACACGCCGGCGACAATCTGAAGGAGGCGTGAGAGATGAACGTACCAATGACTCTTAAGATCAGCAAACGGCAGCACGCCACTGAGTAAGGCAATGCTGCCGAAGATTATGAAGATCCAACTGATGATCGTAATCGAGAGTGGCCGGCGTTTCATTGGGCCACCAGATTACACGGATCATGGACGGATGTACTAACGTTCTCGGGTTTTTCTTCTGTAGAACAAAGCGCCGCCGCCGAGTGCCAGTAACGCCAGGCTGCCACCGCCTAACATCACCCACTGATATCGTTTGGCTTTAGAAGAAGCCATCATGTTGCCGGCCGGTCGTGCGCTCTGCTGATACGCAAGCGCCTCGGCATTCGCAATTGCGGATTCCAAACGCTGCCGGCTTGTCTCAAGTGTTTTGAGTTGGGCCTGCACGCCATCTCTCTCAATCGCTAACTGACGTCTTCGGTGTTCGCGTAGTTCTTCCGGTCTGGTGGAACCGACTCCAGCCAGTGAGCGCTCGATGTTTTCGGGTTTAATCGCCTCGTTTAACTGGTCTAAACGGCCACGCAGACCATCTTCCTGCATTTGCACGTCAAGCAATTGCGCGCGCAGTTTTTCTACAGTTTCGGCCGCATCCTGGGCATAAACACCCGCTGAAAACACCAGCAATAACAACAACCCTAAACCAGCTTTAAGCTTCATTTACCTCCACCTGCTTTCGTTAGCCTCGAAAGGCTACGAGCAATTCGATGGCCATTCAATAGCTAACGCGTAATGTGGCTACAAAGAAGCACAAAAATCACAAATGTGACCCTGTCAATTTTTACAGGCGTTTGACGCGACGCCAGCGCAGTGGGTCAGTAATCCCCAAGGAATAATCGTCGAAACAAGCATGCACGCGCGCTTCAGCGGGAATTGCGCGCGCAGGCGTAATGTTGTATCTCACGAGCGAACCGCAGTCACCGGTTCCACGACCCTTGGTATGAAATATCAATTGTTTTCTGGTCTCATCAAAGCTCGGCACACCTTCAGCTTCTTCGACAAACTTCGTTGAAATCTTGTTCACATCGTCGTCGTCGCCTTCATACGTTTTGAGCTTCAACATTCGCGCCGGCGCTTTACCCGACTCCGAGTAGTACATAAAGAGATACCGTGGCTGATACGAACTCTCGTGCACTTCGATCTGGACCAGGTAATTTCCACGTCCGAGGCTATAAAAAACGAGACCGCTTTGATCGCGATCGTTCGTAGTCCGTGAGCGCTGCCATTGTTTCTCCAGCTCGGCCGGCCATTGCAGTATCTTCTGCCACGCTTCACGATCCCCAACGGTCAAGTCAGTTTTCTTTGCCGGAACTTGCGCCGAGCAAACCGAAGCCCACAGGACGATAAGCATGCCGGCAATGGGTAAGTTAAGTTTCATGATTTTCCTACTTCTCCCGGATAAAGCTCGTACTCAATGGCAGCATGGCGGCGGGCAGACTGCCGTCGTCCACAGCCACTAGCACGTGAACATACTTTTCTGTGTTCTCCAGGATTTCAACTTCAACCTGGTACATTTTGTTCTCGAACTCGATTTCGTATGCCTGCACTTCTCCCAGCTCTGCAAGTAGTTGCTCACTGGACTTCGCACCCCACCGCTTCACCTCGGCGTCCAGAACAGGCCGCCATTGCTCTCGCCGTTTCACCCTTTACACTCCTCCACTTTTCCTCAAGAGTCCGGAATCATTCTTGGATCGGGTCAGTACAGGGAGCGGTAGCGACCTGGTCCCTGGTCAGCATGCGATCTTTCCACTGATTCTTGAGTCTCACGGTTTGACCAGGTCGCTACCGCTCCCTGTACTGACCCGATCCAAGTGCGACTCCGACTTTTAAGGCAAAGCTCTACTCCTCCACTTCTAGAAGGGGCCGCTACCACTGCACCACGGGAGTGGAATCTGCGGTATATCCCATACTTTTCCAACGCCCCTCAGTATGATGTACAAGGCAATGTGTATGCACCAGAGGCGACCGATGATTGGAAGTGTCCAGTAGTGATGGGCACGATGGATCGCAAACTTGAACAGGATGTTCCTTATCGTGAAACTGTATTCAAAGAGATCAGCCAGACCGCTCGGATCGATTCGATTCACGGGATCAGCCTGGGCGTATGTGTACTTGTGCAGTGTGGCGGGATCGAAGATGTCGCCTTGATGCGAATCCATAGTCCCGAACCTGCCTTTAAGCGGGTCGTAATAGCGTGCCCGGAGATGGTAGAGACCGGTGTTCTGGTCGAAGCGCTCGCCACTGTACAGATAGGGATTGGGCGTCGTTCCCGTGCCGGCGATCTGCGAGCCGAAGGCATCGAACGCGTACGTGTCCGTGACGGCGCCGCCACTGCCTGCCAGGAATCGCACGTTCCCGTGCCCGTCGTAGCCGTAGAAGCTGGGCACAAAGGAACTATTCACCAGTTGATCTTCGCTAATCCGCTGTAACCCATAAGCGTACGTACGGGTAACCGAACCATCAACCAGTTCATCCATCACCTGGGAATAGCCCGTGGGATTCAGATCATCGACGAGGAACTTCGTAGTCGTCCCGCCGGCAGTCTCCGAGACCCGGTTGCCGTCGCCGTCGTAGACAAATCTGACGGCGCCACCATTGGCAGTCTTAATGCGGTTCTCAAAGTCATAAGTATAGGAGATGCCATTGGCATTACGTGTATTGCCATTGGCGTCGTAGGCATCGCTGGTGAGGCGATCATTCGCATCGTACGCGGACGTTGCGGAAAGGACACCCGCCAGGGTCGAGTTGCGCGAGAGACGGTTGTCGACAGCATCGTAGGTATAGTTCACACTTCCATTGCCGGAAGCCGGGTCACCTGACACCGTCTCAGATTTCAGTCGATAGAGCGAGTCGTATGTATACGCAGTGACGCGCCCGGTGTTTTCAGTGACCGAAAGCCGGCGGCCGGTTGGATCGAGTGTGTGCGTATAACTGGCTAGTGTTCCTCCTTGCTTACTATTCGTCATTTGCGTCATTCGATCTACGGAGTTGTATGTGTAGTCTGACTTGACGCCGTTAGCTGCGGTCGTGCTCAGCACGTTGTGAACTCCATCATAAGTGTAGGTGGTCGTACCGCCGGCAAGACGGTTGTCCACCACCGACTCCAACCGATTGACAGCATCGTACGTGTAATTGATAGACACACCGCCCGCATTCGAAGATCCAACCGAAGCAAGATTGCCGGCTGCATCGTAAGTGTAGGTGAGCCCCCCCTGCGGTGTTTGTTTACTCACCAGGCGATGACGGATGTCATACACGTACGTCGTGGTACCGCTTGCGTCGATCATGCTCGCGCGATCACCCGCCGGAGTATAGGAGTAAGTAACTGTTGCCTCGCCAAGACTCGCATCCGGCGTCTTCCTGATCAAACGGTTCAGCGAGTCGTAAGTATAGGCAGTCTGCTTGCCTCTGAAGTCAGCCCTGGTTACCTGGTTGCCAACCTGATCGTAGGTGTACAACTCAGACATACCGAGCGGCAAGGTCCGCTTGATCCTCCGGTTGAGCGCGTCATATTCGAAGCGCGTCGTCCTACCCAGAGCATCGGTGGACGACAGCTGATTATTCAGAGCGTCGTAGCTGTAGGCTGTGGTCTGATTCAAAGCGTCGATAACCGTCGCCAGGTTTCCGACGTCGTCATAGGTAAACCTTGTGGTCTTCCCTGCCTGGTCCGTCTCGCTCGAGGTCCGTCCGACGCCGTCGTATGTCTTCGTTAACGTGGTGCCGTCAGCATAAGTAGTCTTGATCAGGCGTTGGCGCACGTCATACTCGAAACGCGTCTCGTGCTGGTTGGCGTCGATGGTAGAAATGCGACGCCCGGCAGCATCAAAAGTGAAAGTGGTGGCGTTGTTCAACGCATCGATGACCTTTGTGAGCCGTTGCGCGCACCCACAACCGGGATCGTATTCGTAGCGAGTTACCTTACCGCGTTCGTTGGTAGCGGTTATCATCTTTCCGGCGTCATCGTAGGTGTAAACTATCTCGGTTAGATCGGGATTAATAACCTTCAGCAGGTTTCCTGCCTTGTCGTAGACGTAGGAAGTCGTGTGGCCTTCCTGATCGACCTCAGTCAGCCGCTGACCGCGGAAGTTGAGGGTATAACTAACTTCCGTAGCATCCGGGTAGATGGTCTTTATCAGGCGGTTTGCAGCGTCGTACACATAAGACGTACGCCTTCCGGCAGCATCAACCTGAGCCGTTCGATTACCGTTGGGATCGTACTCGTAACTGGTCACCTGATTTAATGGATCGGTGACGCTGAGCACGCGGCCGAGATCGTCATAGGTGGAACGGGTGACGCCACGAGCGTCGGTGGCAGTTATGTTTCGTCCCATGCTGTCGTAGGTGTAGCTGATGGTGCGATTGAGTGGATCAGTCTTCGTGGCGATGCGGCCATATGCATCATAAGTGTAACGCGTGATCTTGCCATTGGCGTCGGTTATGGTCAGCGGATTACCGGTATTGTCCCACGTATAAGTACCCCGCACACCAAGAGCGTCAGTGACTTTTAAGGGATTTGCATTGTCGTCATACTCCACCGTTTGGACGTTACCCAATTGATCCGTCGTAGTGAGTGGTACGCCAAACTCGTTATAGGTGAAGCGAATCGTCTTGCCGCCCGGATCTGTGAAAGTCAACAGGTCACCATGCGTGCCGTACGTGTAATT
>DATNFX010000365.1:0-4537 GCA_035606195.1 Pyrinomonadaceae bacterium | reverse complement strand
CACGACTCTTCTCGAGCTCGCCGATCTTTCCGTCAACTTTTTCAAGCGAATCTTTGAGTGGCTTGATCATGTCTCCGATGGCAGATTGCCGCCGCTCCAGTTCGCTTCGTGCCGTTTGCTGAAACGTTTCGAGGTTTTGTTTCGCGAGATCGAGGAACGACTGGTTGTTGCTGCGCAAAGCGTCGGCCGAAAGCGCTTTGAATGCATCGGCGAGTTTTATTTCGGCGTTGCTGAGCAACGTGATTTTGTCCTGGCTCGCTTTGCGTTCCTCTTCGAGACGCGTTTCAAGCCTCGCGCGTTCCGTCTCACCGGCAGCACGGCCACGTTCGAATTCGTATTTAAGTTTCGTCCTGGTGATAAACCAGAGGGAAATAGTGCCGACGACAATACCGATGACGAGCATCGACACGGGGAAGACAATTTCCATGGCCGATCATTTTGCCACAAAGAGGCACAAAAAACACAAGATGTTTGATTTAAATCTCAGGCGCTCACTAAATCTAGAGACCCTCTGCCCTGCTGGCCTGGTCTTCTTTATGTGCTTCTTGTGCCTTTTTGTGGCTATCTGCCTCGACCGCAATTAATTGCGTAGTCCGCTCCGTGACGCTGGGGAGCTCGGCGGGCAACTGAGTGGTGGGAAGTTCATTCGTGTCCGGTGATTCGTCGAGTTGATCCGGTTCGCGGCGTGAAGGAAGCGTGCCACGCCGGAGCGCATTGAACACTCCGCCAATCATGACACCCGTGCCGCCTATCGCCGTAAGAGAGCCCAGGAACCGGAACCAATCTCCGATTGGAAAACTCTTGTTGAGTACCACCATCACTACGCCGATTCCCACGATGAGCATGCCCCACATCATCCAGGTGAACATGCTGCGCACGATTGCCTTCTCCGCTTCGGCCCGATCCCGTTTTGTTTGCACAGCGGCAGGCGAACCTGTGTGCTTAGCGACGAGCTTGCCGACAGTTTCCAGACTCATGCCGCAGGCGCGACAGAATTGCTGATCGCTATTTGCGGGCTTGCCGCAGTTTGGGCAATGCATAAAGAATAGGTCGTATAGGTCCTATTGAACCTATTTCTCAACGTCCAAAACTCGCGACCATGCGCTCGTACACTTTCCGCGTCACACGGACGTCGTTGAGGTTGTATTCGCGGATTAGATCGAGGCGGCCGGCCTGGTAAAGATCGAACACCTTGCTGCCTTCGACCTCGGCGGTCTTGCTCGACTCGATTCCCAGGGCCCACGCGACGTCGTCGAGACTGACATGACGCCGTGCGCCGAGCCACCAGCGATGCATCGTGTCAAAAACACCGCGCACGTTGTAGTCACCAAGATTCACGAACGGCCGCGCCTTGAGCGAGTGAGCGAGGCAGCGCTGAAAAATGAATGGCAGATCGAACCCGATGATGTTGTGTCCGACGAGCTCGTCGCAGTCAGGATCGAAATCTTTCATGAACGTTAGAAAGTCCTGAAGCGCTTCCTTTTCGTCTTCTTCGTAGCCGTACTTGTCGATACCAAAGACGTGCTCGCTCGCTTCCGGACCGAGATCGGGAAACTCCAGGCCCGGAATCGCGCCGACATGAAGCGCAATTGAAAGCACGCGACCCGACGTCGCGCTTAACGAACCGAGCGCGTAGCAACGCTCCTCTTCGGCGGCGATGTCTTCCAGGTAGCGCTGTTGTTGTTCGACGCGCATGTTGCCGAGTCGCATCGAGCGTTCGAGCTGTGGTCCGATGCGCTCGCGGAAATCCGGGAGCGTTAGTGTTTCGATGTCGAAGGTGTAGGCCCGCGGGAGTTGTGGCTCGGCGTTTTGATGCTCGCGATATTGCTCGAGCGTGATTGGGCGATACTCGGCGACGACGAACTGCGAGCGGTCTTGAAATGTTTCGAGCTTGCCGGTGATTCCCCACAGACCGGGTTTGATTTCCTTTTGTGTTTCGAGAATCTCGCCCCAGATCTTGAGCGCGAGCGTGCCGGTGGCATTACGCGCGGAGGCATCGCAGAAGAGACGTCCCTGCTGCGTGCGACGCTCGCGCACGGACGTGACGAGAACCATGAGCCACAGATCCTCGCCGTGGGGAATTTCGGGGATGGGGATGTTGCCACGCAAAGCTGAAACCCATCCACAGATTACGCAGATTTATTTTAATATCTGTGTAATCTGTGGATTTCTTCTTTCATTCGGCCCGTGAGCATGAATGCGATCATCTTGTAATCGCCCATGAAAGACCAGAGCGGATACCTGAACGTCGCCGGCTTGTTCTTCTCGACGAGAAAGTGCGCGAGCCACGCACATCCATAACCCGGAACAAAGCCGAGAAAGAACAACCACCAGCGTCCCGTCGCGATCAAGTAAACCATCAACGCGATGCCCGCGGTCGTTCCGACTAAATGCAGCAAACGAGTCGCCGGCTTGCTGTGTTCCGCGAGGTAAAACGGCCAGAACTCCGAAAACGATTTGTATCGCGTTTCGTTCATTGCCAGAGCGCTGCAAAATCGTCGGCGCCAACGGGCTCTTTATCTATTAGCGACAAGTTTTCTTCGACGTGCTCGACTCGACTCATCCCAACGAGCGCGGTGCTGATTCCGGGCGTCGAACGCACAAACTGAATCGCGGTTTGCGCATCGGTCGCTAAAGATCCCAGCGCATGCCTTATTTGATCCGGAAGCCCTTTCGCAAGGCGGCTCTGTAACATCGAAGCACTCACGACGACAGTGATTCCCAAACTAAACGCTGCCTCGAGCACAGTGGTCGGTTCACCCCCGAGTTTCTCGTTCGCGAGCGAGAGCGCCTCAGGCATCGCCAGATTGTAAGGCAGTTGAATGAAGCGAAAGCCGTTCGCATTTCCGGCAATCTCGTGTGCGATCTCTTCCATGCGCACGAGCGAATGATGCCCGCCCGAATCCGCGGGGGTACGGAACCCGTTCCACGTCGCGACACCATAATAAGCGAGCTTGCCCTGGTTGCGATTCTCCTCCAGGCGCTCGAACGCACGTCTCAGCCGATCGTAAAACTCCGCCTCCGAAACATGTTCCAACTGCGACTCAGGATTATGAATGTAGTAAACATCGATACAGTCCAGCCCCATGTTTCGCAGCGACTGATCGAGCTGATTTTGAAGGTACGCCGGCGTCATGCAATGACTACCGCCGACAAAATCATCAAACGAAGCGATGCCGGGTTTTACGAAAGTCTCATTCAGATACTCACGCATGTTTCGCGGCGGTGCTCCGTCGAATGGCAGGTAACCACCCTTGGTGCAAATAACCAGTTCGTCACGCTGAATGCCGTGCTCGTTTGCGAGGATCTTTAGCGCCTCGCCGATCGAGCGTTCACTTCTCTGGAAACGATAGTTCGCCGCACTGTCAATCACGTTCGCGCCGAGTTGAACCGCACGAACGACAGCGTTTGTGTAGTTCGTGTCAGTCTCTTCGTCAGCGTTTCCGAGATAGGTGCCGATCCCGATCGACGAAAGTACGAGGTGCTGTTGCCCACGGAAGTGGCCCTGTGCGGACTTCCCGGCAAACCGCTCGGTGTAACGGATCGTGCCCTCAGTGGTCGCGCAGTTGTTTGACATTTTGAGGATGTTAACACGCTCCTTTCTTGTAAATCCTGTACATCCCGTAATCCGTCAAAAACTATTACAGGATTACAAGATTATCAGGATTAACAGGATATGTTAGTTTGTGGTCACAATGTCACTGCGAACGCAATCCTCCCTCGATGTTAGCGAGGAAGCTCTTCAGGAGATCTCGACTGAAGCGAACAAGCTGGTGTTCGAGTATCTGACGACGATCTCGGACCGTCCGGTTCGCGCCGAAAACTACGCCGGCAAAACGGTGGAATCGCTCGCCGCGGAACTCTCGACTGAAGGCATATCGCTTTCTCAACTGCTCGACGAATGCCGCGCGATCCTGGATCTCAGCCGGCACAACGGTCATCCCCGATTCTTTGGTTACGTCGCGTCGCCATCAACTCCCATAGGCGCTTACGGCGATCTCATTGCCTCGGCTCTCAACGCAAACATCACCTGCTGGCGCTCCGGTCCCGCAGGCACCGAAGTCGAGCGAATGGTCGTGCGCTGGCTTGGATCGTTAATTAACTACGATCGCGATGCTAAAGGTTTGCTGACCAGCGGCGGCTCGATGGCAAACATGATCGCGTTGCTGGTCGCCAATCGTCGCAAATCCGGCGTGGCAGTAGCACGCTCCGGCCTCTGGAACTCCGGATCACCGATGACGGTTTACGCTTCTTCCGAAGTCCACATGTCGATCGCGAAAGCGGCAGACATTCTAGGTTTCGGACGCGATTACGTGCGCGAGATCAAATGTGATGATCGACAGCGCATGCAGGTAGATCTACTGCGGGAAAGCATTGAAGCGGATCGAAGAGAAGACTTGCGACCCTTTTGCGTCGTCGGCAGTGCCGGCACTACGAATACTGGTGTTGTCGATCCACTTTCGGATATAGCCGCCCTCGCCAAAGAATTCGATCTCTGGTTTCACGTCGATGGCGCTTACGGAGCACCCGGCATTCT
>DATNFX010000364.1:0-4146 GCA_035606195.1 Pyrinomonadaceae bacterium | reverse complement strand
GCCTGCTTCGCAGGCTAAGCAGTAGTGTCAGTTCCCCGATGTCACTGCAATCCTTCACCACGGGGCTGGTCGTTCTTTATATGCTTTGTTCTCAGGCTGTGTTCGGTTCCGTGCGCACAACCTGGGCCGTGAATGATGGTGAGAAGGTTGAGAGAGACGATCTCAACAACCCAAACAAGCGTGCGAACTCAGCGTGGGATGGTCGCCGGGTAAAGATCTTCGGGGCACGTAACGAAATCATCGCCTTTCAACTCATCGTCGAAGCGGATCAGGAGGGAATCAAAAAACTCGACGTAGAGTTACCTCAGTTAACACACGGCAAAGCGAAGATAACCGACGCCCCACCCGTTGCAGATCCGACAAACTACGCCGGTCGTCCTATTCAAATCTTCTCCGTCAATTACATGAACGTTGAAGTCGCGTCGCATGCCGAGTGGGTGTACAAGGTCGGTTCTCCTGCCGCTCCAAAAGATCCGACCGGATGGAAGCCTGTACAACTCATTCCGGAGAATGCGCGCGCAGGTCTTGGCGGATTTCCACTCCGTGTAGCAGCGAATCAAAATCAGGCCGTGTGGATCGAGATCTACACCGATCGAAATCTTCCTGCCGGCATCTATTCCGGGACCATCACCGTTGACGCGGATGGTCGAAAGCAGACGATACCCATCGAGTTGGAGCTGTTTGATTTCACTCTGCCGGACCAAAACAGCATGCATGCGATGGTCTACTACGAGAGTTTGCAACCGAGACTCTATCAGGGCCGCGATCTCGATTCGGAGTACCACCGCTTTGCACACCGCCAACGGATCGAGCTCGTTCACGCTTACGACATTAACTCGGCAACGGCTTCGGCCGGTCGCTTTGACGGCAGTGATTTCACAAAAGCAGAAGGCTATGAAGGACCGGGCCTGGGTGTCGGAAATCAGATCATTCCGCGAACATTTTATGGTCCAGGAAAAACCTTCGACGACCGTGCCGCAGCCTGGCGTGAAGCCGATAGCTGGATAACTTTTCTAAAAGCGAAGTTTCCGCACGCGATCACGTTTCTCTATCTGCCTGATGAACCCGGCCGCTCCGAGTACAACTACATCCGCCAGCTTGCTGAGAACCTTCATTCAAATCCAGGACCGGGCAAAGCGCTACCGACGTTCGTGACTAAACACTACGTCAAGGAACTCGACGGAGCGATCGACATTTGGGACACAGGCCCGCTTGGTTACGACATCAAACGCGCAGATGAAGAACGACAACGCGGGCGCAAATACTGGATCTACAACGGCGGCCGTCCGGCTGCCGGAGCAATTGTCATCGACGCACCCGCCACCGATCCTCGCGCCACCATCTGGGCGTGCTTCAAACACGACATCGACAATTATTTTTACTGGCATGGCGTGCACTGGCAGCACAATCGCCAGAAAGTTGGCGAGCGGAAACAGAATGTGTGGGCCAATCCGATTACATTCGACAATCGTGGTCAGCCGAATAAACCAATCGACGATCAAGGGTACATAAATGGCGATGGTGTGTTGATCTATCCCGGTGAAGACAAACTTCATCCGGAACAGGACCGTGGCATCGCTGGGCCAATCTCAACGATTCAGCTCGCAAACTTCCGGCGCGGTCTGCAGGACCATCAATATCTGACCCTCGCGCGCAAATTAAAACTGAATGCACTAGTTAACGACGTCCTCCAATCAGTGGTCCCCCGTGTGTTTTCCGACTCAGGTCCAGCGATCGGTTTCTCGGAAGCTGGAAATGATTACGAACGTGCTCGCTACAAACTCGCGCAGGCGATTGCGAAGCGATCGAAGGGAGAATAGATGAAACACCTCATAGTCACACTGTTCCTGATTGCTGTTTGCGGTAGCACCGCGTTTGCGGTGACGTACCAGGTTGGTCCAACACGAACACTCAAAAAATTGCAGGACGTCGCGCCTCTGCTCAACCCCGGTGATATTGCGGAAGTTGACGGCAATGCGACGTATCCCGGCGATCTGATATTCACCCGGCCCGGAACTGCAGTAAACAAGATTACGATCAGAGGGATTCGCGTTAACGGTTTGCGTCCGGTTATCTCCGGCGGCACGAACACGGTGGAGTTTCGTTTGTCGGACCATTACGTCTTCGAAGGCTTCGACGTCACCGGCGGAAGCTTTCGCGGAATCTATCACCACGCACATGACATCACTTTGCGCGATTGCGTGGTCCACGATTGCCCGGCGCACGGAATTCTCGGCGCCGATACGGACTCGGGATCGCTGTTGATGGAATACGTCGAGGTCTATCACTGCGGAAATGGTACCGGGCAGCATCCGGTGTATATGGCGACCGACGAGGTGGCGCACCCCGGTTCAGTATTCCGCATGCAGTACTGCTATCTCCACGATCAAAACGGCGGCAATAACATCAAGAGTCGCGCGGAACGCAATGAGATCTATTACAACTGGGTCTCCGGTGGTTTTTATGGAGAGATCGAACTGATTGGCCCAGATCCACATGGCAACAAGAACGTCAGCCAAGACACCGCTCGTGAAGACTCCGACGTTGTCGGTAATGTGTTTCAGCACATTCCGACGCAAGGCACGCGGATGGCTCGCGTCGGTGGCGACGGTACCGGTCACACCGATGGCCGTTATCGCTTCGTGAATAACACGTTCATCCTGCGGCAGGGGCAGGTGAGTCCCGGCGTCGAGATCTTCGAGGGCATCGAGAGTCTCGAAATGCACAACAACGTGTTCTTCCGCGTCGGTGGTGCGGCCATCGATAAGATCGTTCTTGAGACGCGTGTGCGTTGGGTGAATGGTCGAGTCAGCACCGGCAGCAACAATTGGGTGACGACAGGTTCGGCATTGATTCCGACCGCATGGACTGGAACTGTGACTGGAGCCAATCCGGGATTTGTAAACATCGCGACCCTTGACCTGCGACCGGCGGCGGGGAGTCCGCTTGTAGACGCAGGAAATGGCGCGCCACAGAGTCCGGCTGGACATCCGTTCATTAGTCCGCTGTTTCCACCGGCTTTCCTGCCGCCGTTTCATACAGCTCTGGCAGTTGGCACAGCGCAGGCGCGACCGGTATTTGGTGCAATTGATATAGGAGCATTTGAGTTCACGCCGTAAGGTGTAACGACTCATGAAGCTGGCTTTTTCGACGCTTGGTTGTCCTGACTGGGACCTCGCGGAAGTTATCGCGGGGGCGCGTAAATATGGCTACGCGGGTGTCGAGTTGCGCGCACTCAAGGGAAGTTTGGATCTCCCTGGCTGTGATGATTTTGCTGCAGAGCGAATTGCCACGACCAGGGAGTTTCTCAAACGCGAGGGAATCGAAATTTGTTGTGTTGATAGTTCGTGCACGTTTCATGCGGTGGACGCGAGTGAACGAGCGGCTCAGGTAAATATGGCGCTGGACCATGCTGCTTTGGCGACGAAACTCGGCGCTCCGTTGATTCGTGTTTTTCCAGACAAGATTCAGCCAGGCGCGCAACGCGAAGAGACACGCGATTGGGTCGCTGCCTGTCTCCGCGCGGTTGCGGAGCGAATGCCCATTGATGTCGACGTGGCGCTCGAAACACATGGTGATTTCGCGCGCGCTGAGGCGGCAGTCGAGATTGTGGAGATTGCGAATCATCGAAAGGTAAAGCTGATCTGGGATGTAGCAAATTCAGTGGCCGCGGGTGACACGATTGAGTCGGCTGCGGAAATCGTTCAACCGCATCTGGCACACATTCATCTCCGAGACGCAAAACCGGTCAGCGGTTCGGGACATTGGCTCCCCGTGTTGGCAGGTTGTGGTCGTGTCTCGTTTACGGATGCGGTCGTCGCGATCAGAAATCTTAATTACGACGGTTACGTCAGTTTTGAATGGGAAAAGTACTGGCACCCGGAAATCGAAGAACCGGAGATTGCATTGCCTGACTTCAGCAATGCGATCCGAGATCTGCTTGGAGATCGAAGTGACGCGACCGAATGTTCTGGTGTTGGCAAGTGACGTCTTGTTCCAACACTTCTTTACCGAGAGAGCGCTGCAAAAGCTTGCCGAGGTGACGAGCTGGAGTAGATCTGCGTTACGCGAAGATTCACCGGAATTGCGGAATGAGATTGCGAATGCCGATGTGCTGATGACGACCTGGCATTCTCCGTTTCTCAC
>DATNFX010000363.1:0-4420 GCA_035606195.1 Pyrinomonadaceae bacterium | reverse complement strand
GCACTAATCGTTATTTCCGTTATCGGGAAAACAGATCTCCAGGCTTCAACTCATAAACGACTCCGCAGCCTCGTTATTAACAAGGATTCAAACTAAATAAGAGATATCGAGATGTGATTTAATGCGCGATATGTTTGCACTCAATCGTAACTTTTTATGGCGATCGATGACGCTCGCAACCGTTTTCTTCCTGTACGCGGTCACATACGCGCAGGTAAATACGCCAGGCACTGCCGGAAATGAAGTCATACAGGGACGCATCTACTTCCCCGCTAAATACCCTTCGGTGATGCGACCGGTCGTAAAACTCCAGAGCATTAGTTCAAGCGAGCTGAAGACAGTTGCGGACGCCGACGGGAACTTCAGCTTTACGCACTTGAGACCGGATTCCTACACGATCGTTGTGGACGGCGGCAACGAATACGAGAACGCCAGCGAGACTGTCGCCATCGGCTCACCAGGACCCGTGCCGGCACAGGGAAATCCGTCGCAATATGCCATTCCGGTAACTTACCAGGTTCACATTTATCTACAGCCGAAGAAGGCGTATGCAGCGGATTACACGAGTGAAGCGACGCGTGCCGCACTTGCGAGTGTTCCTAGGACTGCACGAGACTCTTTCAGTCAGGGCGTTGAGTCAGCCCGCCTGGGAGAGACGGCAAAAGCCATCGAGCAGTTTAAAGAGGCGATCTCGCAGGCTCCGAGTTTCGCATTGGCTTACAACGAGTTAGGTGTTCAGTATCTAAAGCTGGGACAAGCGAACAAAGCGGCCGCAGCACTAGCCGAAGCGGTAAAACTTATCCCGGAAGATTTTGCGGCTCGTCTCAATTACGGAATAGCACTCTTGAATCTAAAGCGATTCGGTGAAGCTGAGAAGCAAGTGCGGCAAGCTCTTCAGATCAATGAGGCAGCAGCTACGGCACATTACTATCTCGCCTTAGCTTTGCTGAACCAGCATGAGTTTGAGACGGCGGAGTCGCAGTTTGAAGTCTCCGTCAAGAGTAGCAATGATCAGATAGCACAGGCACATAAGTATCTGGGTGGAATTTATTGGCGGAACAAGCAGTACAAGCGCGCAGCCGATGAACTGGAGAGGTATATCGCGCTGGATCCCAACGCACCCGATCGCGCGCGGATACGTGACACAATCAAAGATCTGCGCTCCAAGAATTGATGAGGTAAAGAACCAAAGGCCCGCATTGAACGCGAGCCTTCAGTCCGCCTCACCCAAACGGCTAAGAAAGGGAGATGCTGGTAGATTAGACCACAGCTCACCTGAAGTTCTCAAAGGAATCGAATCCGCCCTCCGACATCCCGTGAAAGTTATTCCGCGCGCCCACGGCATAACTTTAAAATAACCACCGATGACACGGATAAAATCCGGATTTTTATCCGGGTCATCCGCGGTTAAGTTTCTTCTAGTACCTGATTGTTACTTTGAAGGCCCCACCATTATCACTGTAATCGTCGTCATTGATGGCGAGATACAAACGCCCATCGGCCGGTGCGTTTATCGTCGCCTGGCTGCCGATGAAAAATGGTTGACTCATCTGGCCTGTTGTCGATCGAATGTAACCAATCAGCGCTCCGGGACCTGCAGTAGTAACAGGTCTGGTGCCGACAATCGAACCAAAGCCTCCCACACGGCCGCCTTCTGGTCCAACCTCGCCGAGCCGCCGGCCCGCTATGACTTTTCCAGTCGCTGTGATCGTAATCTGGTCGCCCATGCGCACATCGATTGTGGTATCCATACCGCGTGAAGTGCCTGCTACATCCACGGTCGATTCCTGAGGCGTGCGCTTCTGCGGAACATCTCCTTGTCGAGGGCGAGTACGCGCATTGGGATCGTTGCGGCGCGCGGGAAAGGCATCGCTGGACTCGTTCAGTGCTGTTAGATCGCGCTCGCGTTTGATTTGTACTGTGAATGATCCGCGCACGTCTGTGTAAGACCCGCGATTTGAAGTTAAAAACAGCCGCCCATCCTTGTCGGCGACAAATTCGCGCGCTGCACCCAGCTCAAGGATCGGAGAATTGGCATCATTGCCGATTGCCCCAATAAGCATACCTTCAGCTGCGGTAGGCAGAGGTGACGTGGGGTCAGTGGTCTGCAAACCGGCAGGCGTAATACGGGAGCGACCTGCGAGAATGATTCCCGATGCGTTTACCTGGACGCGTTCACCGCGGCGCAAGTCGATACCAGAATCGATCCAGTTTGGACCAAGCTGAACTTCGACGTTGCGTGACTCATAACGCATTTCATCCAGCGAGCGCCCGTCAATTTCGATTTTCTCAACTTCATTGGGCCTGAATAACTGGATCTCGCCTTCCTCTCTGCGGACAGGTGCAGTGGAGGACCCCGTTTGAGTCGGGCTCACTCTAAAGACAAAACGGCCGTTAATGAAGCCGAGCAATGTACCGCGCATAGATCTGCCGTCGCGCAGATACAGTGTGTCGGCTACTGCTACACTCGCCAGTAGTAGCATAGTCAAAAAGGCGAAACTCAGTTTTTTCATACATTTCTCCTTTGTTGCTAAGGTTGGTACGCAATCTCGGACCGCGCAGTCGGGGGGTTAAAATCTATTGTCAGTTGTCAGTCGCATTCAGAATCAGGCCGGGGACGACTGAAAGTGAGGGTGTGGAGCACTCGCTAGCTTATAGCCGAGCGTCATACCAGGCAAGCGAAAGATCAATGTATTCTTTCAAGAAGCACGATTGGTACTTCTATTTGCCCCGGCCATTCAGAAGCAAGATATCCGTAGTCGTCAGGCATATTGGTACGATCTATTTTGCCGTGTGAGTAAGCGCGTTAGAACACGACACCAACTTGACATAATCAAAATCCATTGGCCAGTCATTTCCTCTCATCGTTCCTGAGCGGCTACGCGATATAATACCGCCACTTTCAAACTTTCCACTTAGGAGTCGCGACATGAAATGCGCAGTCGCAGGTTTCCTCGTCGTTTCGCTTGTGTCCACAATCGTGTTTGGCCAAACGAGGAACCAAAGAGCCAAACGCGGCACGTCGAAAACGGAAACGCTCAACAATCCGGCGCCAGGCAAAACCTTGAAAATCTGTCAGGGAGTTCCGATTCCGGAAGGGTACATCATTATCGGTTACGAGATGTCGTCTTCATGTCCGCACGGCGCTTACGTGCTGAAGAAGGAGGACGGATCACAAGCACCGGTTACGACTACAACAGCGTCACGGCCCCGCAAGGTCGAAAACGCGGTTCTGAATCCAGTAGCTCTCACTCCGCAGGAGATCAGCACGCTGGACGAAAGACCACCAGAACTCCAGGGCTCACTCTCTCGCACATCACTCGACGCGCCAGCGAGTGTCTCACCGGCAACTAGTCTCGACGACAAGGAAGAAGTGGGCGAAGGCGACGTCGTCCGCATTGACACGAACCTTGTGACCGTGCCAGTCAGCGTGCTCGATCGGGAAGGCCGGTTCATTTCCGATCTACGCCGCGAACAATTCAACGTGTTCGAAAACGGCGTCGAACAGAAACTCGCTTACTTCGAACCTACTGAGAAACCCTTTACGGTTGCGCTGCTTCTCGACACGTCGGGTTCGACGTTCTTTCACCTGTGGGAGATCAAGGAAGCCGCGATTAATTTTGCAAAACAACTGCGTCCGCAAGATCGCGTTCTGGTTGTGACGTTCGACAGGTTGGTCATGCTCTTAACCGAGGCAACGAACGATCTAAACGTTGTGACCGAAGTTATCCAACGAAATGCGATTACGGGCTTCTCTACGCGTCTTTACGATGCGCTCGATCTCGTCATCAAAGCACGTTTGAACAAGATCGACGGCCGCAAAGCGATCGTGCTCTTCACCGATGGCGTGGATACCGGCAGCTACCAGGCGACCTATGAGAGTACGGTTCGTGAAGTTGAAGAACTGGATGCGCTCATCTATCCGATCCAGTACGACACAACCGATTTCGTAGACGCGCAAACAAGAACAAATACCACGATAGAGACTACTACGATCAAGGGCAGGAATTTTCCACCGCGTAGTTCTTCGCGAGTAACTTACGGGACGCCAAAGGCAAGCGGGCCAGGGACGTCGATCGGTGATTACAAGCTGGCGGATCAATATCTGCACAAACTGGCGACGAAAACAGGTGGACAGCTTTATGTGGCGAACGACCGAACGCAGTTGAGCGAAGCCTTTTCCAAAATCGCTGAAGAGCTTCGCCATCAATACAGCCTTGGCTACTATCCGCAGACGACGCTGCAAAGCGGTGAGCGTCGGGAGATTAAGGTCCGGGTTGACCAGCCGAATGTAGCCGTGAGAGCTCGGGACAGCTACGTGCAACGAGTGCCGGCGAAGCAGTAGACGTGCAGCCATGCTTGGACCGGGTCAGTACAGGGAGCGGTAGCGACCTGGTCAAATCATAGGAGTTACAAATCA
>DATNFX010000362.1:0-19172 GCA_035606195.1 Pyrinomonadaceae bacterium | reverse complement strand
GACAAAGGACAAAGAGAAGTGACTTTGATAGGACCGCAAGCTCAGGTACTATTCGGTCACAACCTCTGTGGCTGCAACCGCCGAACGGAGGTGATGTCCTTTGACAGTTAAGAAGCGTGGTGGCCACTGGTATTTTGATTTTCAGATTAGAGGCGCCAGATATCGCGAAGCGATACCGGAAGCGCGCACTAAGTTTCAGGCAGAGCAAGCAGAAACTAAGGCGCGTGATCAGGTGTTTCAAGGCACCTACGGAACGTCACAGCTTGGGAATCAGGTCTTTTCTGAATTTGTAAGTGAGACGTATTTGCCGTGGGCCAAGGCGAACAAGCGTACCTGGCGTAATGACGAGATCATTGCGAATCAGTGGGCAGACATATTCAGGGGCAAGACCTTGCGTGAAGTGTCACCCCTGGCGATTGAAAAGTGGAAACGTGATCGTGCTCAGTCGATTACAAGACGCGGCACAACCCGCAGCCCAGCATCTGTGAACATGGAGCTCGCTGTACTGTCTCGAATCTTCACTCTCGCAGTGGAACTCGAGCAGGCAGCCTCAAATCCTTGTCGCAAAGTTCGGAAGCTGCGAGTGGATAATCAACGGAACCGCTACTTATCAACTGATGAGGAAACGCGATTGATGGCACAACTCAAAGGCAGACGCAGGCACCTGTACCCGCTAGTTGCTCTGGCGATTGGTACGGGTATGCGTCGCGGGGAGTTGCTGAATCTACCGTGGCGGTACGTTGATTTTCTGCGCGGCGTAATTCACGTCGTGAACACAAAAACCGCACGTGATCGGATTATCCCGATGAGTCAAAGCGTGAGACAGGTGTTGATAGAACAACGCGAGACTCAAAAGGGCGATCTCGTGTTCGCTTCAAGGCGAATTGCCAAGAGGCGAGCGGGTGAAGGTCTAGTGGACGTGAAAAAGGCTTTTGTCGCGGCATGTAGTGACGCCAGGATCGCTGACTTTCACTTTCACGATCTACGCCACACGTTTGCGACGCGATTAGGCGACGCGGGATGTAACGTAACTACGATTGCGAGGCTGTTGGGCCACTCAAACATTCAGATGTCTATGCGGTACACGCACGCGTCTGATGACACCTTGCGAAGTGCCGTGGAGTTCGCTCAAAAGAGTCGCGTCACAAATATGTCGCAAACAGCAGAACAGCCACTCACGCGAGTGGCTGTAAATACTTGATTCTATTGGAGCCGGCTGCCGGAGTTGAACCGGCGACCTTCTAATTACGAATCAGACGCTCTACCAACTGAGCTAAGCCGGCTAAGGCGTGAAGAAGGCTGTTGCACTATACGAATGCCGAGTTTGCAGTGTCAAGCAGGAGAGATCGAACCTATAGGGAGGATGCCATGCCGAAAGATCCAGCGAAGAATGTCGATAGATATAAGATTCGTGGCGGTACGATTAACGAGTACGAATATCACGAGAATCAAGAAGCCACAAAAGTAAACGAGCCACAAAAAGGCACAAAAAGCACAAAAACGAAGAAGGCTGCGACGAAGGCGACCGGGAGCACGACGAGAGGCGCCAGTGCGAAGAAGTTAGCGGCGCGGAAGGCTGCGAAGAAGTAAGTTTGAGCTGTATGTTTGATTCCCTCCATTCCCTAAAGCTGCGTGTGCCGATTCTGTTTTTGCTGTTGTTCGCGGCTCAGGCGTCGTTTGCTCAAAAGAAACTTCCGTCTGCCGAAAAGATCGTCGACAACTATCTGAAAGCGACCGGTGGCAAGAAGGCCGTCGGCGCGCTGAAGGATGCAACGTACGAATGGAGCATTCAACTCAACAATCAACCAATCGGCACCGCACGCACGCAACGCAAGGCGCCGGCGTCTGAACGCATCGAACTCACCTTCGGCAACGGCCAAGTCATCTCTGCGAGCAACTCGCGCTCAGCCTGGGAGATCGGACTCGACGGCGGACTCCGTACTTTAACCGGCCCCGAAAGCCTTGCCGCAAAACTTCGCGCTTCGCTCGACTCTTCACGTCTCGTCGATTTTAAAAAATCGAACATACTCGCGCGCGTACTCTCGCTCGGCGATCTCGCGTCAGAACCCGCGTACATCGTTGAGTTCTCGACCCGAGCGGGCGCGCGTTTCCAGTATTACTTCAGTGTGAAGACGTCGCTGATAACCAAGATCACCGGCGACGTGCGTAAGACCAGAGTTCTCTTTGACGACTATCGACCGGAACAAGGCATCCAGGAACCACATCGCGTACACATGAACGTCGAAGGCTCGGGCGAACTGACGCTTCAGTTAACGGGGGTCAAATACAACACCGGTATCGACGATCACGTTTTCGATCCTCCGGCTGCGACTGACAAACTTGATGTAACTGCTCTACTGCGCGAAGTCGAACGAAATCAGGATGAACTCGAGAATCGAGTCGCGGAATTCGCTTTCACACAAACGGAGACCGATCGCTCAATCGACAGCAAAGGCCAGTTGAAGAAGGAGACAGTGAAAGTCTATGAGGTCTTTCCGCTGCCGAATCGCGAGCCAGTGCAAAAACTCATCAGCGAGAACGGCGTACCTCTTTCACCCGAGCGCGCCGCGAAGGAAGATCGACGCGTCCAGGAGGAGTTTGCAAAAGCGGAGCGCGAAAAGGAAAAAGACGAGAAGAAGGTGGCGCAGCGACGCGCCGAACGTGAGAAGAAAAAAGCAGAGGGTGATGAATCGACTGATATCTCGACGTTTCTCAAGGCGTGTGAGTTTGTTTCGCCACGACGCGAAACACTGGGCGGTCGCGAAACGATTGTTTTTGACTTTCGCCCGCGCACCGGTTTCAAACCGAAGAATAGCGAAGAGAGTTTGATAGCGAAGTTGATCGGCGTCGTGTGGATCGATCCGGTCGACAAGCAGGTGATTCGGTTGGAAGCACGTTTGGCAGAGGGTTTTAAGATGGCCGGCGGGTTGTTGGTTTCGTTGAAGCCGGGCGCGGCGCTCGTGATGGAGCAAACGCGAATGGTGCAGGGCGTTTGGTTGCCGAAGCTGGCGCAGATCAATTTGTCGGTGAAGGTTTTGTTGTTTGGTGGCGGCGATTACAACAAGACGATCGAGTGGAGTGATTACAAGCATTTCTCGGGTGATGTGCAGGATTACAAAATCACTTCGCCGGCTAAACCGTAGCCACAGATAAAACGGATGGGTAACGGATTGGTAAATATTATCGGTGGGGGATTGGCAGGTGTTGAGGCGGCGTGGCAGGCGGCGCGACTCGGCGTGGATGTAAATCTTTACGAGATGCGGCCAGTGATGCAGACGCCCGCACATCGCACGGACAAGCTCGCCGAGATTGTCTGTTCCAACTCACTGAAGTCCGACGAGCCCGGCACCGCGTCTTATTTATTAAAGGAGGAACTCCGGCAGGGTGGCTCTTTGGTCATGTCTGCAGCGGCAGAAACGCGTGTTCCAGCCGGCGCAGCGCTTGCTGTCGATCGAGAAAAGTTTGCCGCGCTCGTCACTGAGCGCATTGAGAACAACCCGCACATTCGTCTGATCCGTGAAGAAGTCACCAGCATTCCGGACGACAACATCACGATTATCGCTACTGGCCCTTTGTCTTCCGATGCACTTACTGCCGAGATCATGAAGTTGACCGGCAACGATCAGATGTACTTCTACGACGCAATCGCGCCGATTGTCGCCGCCGATTCCATCGATACTTCAGTCGCATTTCGCGCCGCGCGGTACGACAAGGGCGGCGACGATTACCTCAACTGCCCGTTCGACCCGGAACAGTATGCGCGTTTCTACGCCGAGCTGTTGGAAGCGAAAAGCGTCCCCTTGCAACGTTTTGAGGAGACTCGCTGGTTCGAGGCATGCTTGCCGATCGAGGAACTGGCCCGGCGTGGAGTCGATACGCTTCGGTTTGGCCCGATGAAGCCTGTCGGTTTGCGCGATCCGCAGACCGGCCGCGAGCCTTACGCCGCCGTGCAATTGCGGCAGGAAAATTTAATGGCGGACGCATACAGCCTCGTGGGCTTCCAGAATCATCTACGCTACGGCGAACAAGCGCGAGTGTTGCGACTCATTCCCGGTCTGCAGAATGCGGAGTTCCTCCAGTTCGGTCAGATTCACCGCAACACCTATATCTGTTCACCGCGCGTGCTGCAGGCAACGATGCAGGTGCGTGAGCGTCCTAATTTGTTTTTTGCCGGACAGATCACGGGGGTTGAAGGTTACGTCGAGTCAGTGGCAATGGGTTGGCTCGCAGGTATTAACGCAGCGCGACTTGCACTCGGACACGAATTGTTGGAAGCTCCAGCACGAAGCGCAACCGGAGCCCTGGCACACTACGTTTCGCATGCGGAGGCAACAAACTTCCAACCGGTAAACATCACTTTCGCGCTTTTACCTCCTCTTCCTGAACCTGCCAAGCGCCAGGTACGTAAAAAGCGGGAGCGCAGACAATTGCAGGTCGAATTGGGCTTGAAAGATTGGGCAGAGTGGCTCGAACGAAATCACACAAGACAAGAATTCGCGCAAGCTGGTTGAGCTGCACACTTGTTCTGATCTGTCTTGCGGCCCCCGTATTTGGTCAATCAGGACGGCGTCAGGAACCCGGTAAGACCGGCAAGCCGCCGCAGGGTCCAATCGCAGATCCAAACAGACCGGGCACCGGCACTCCTTCTTCGCCAAACCGTCCCGCGAAGAGCACCGACGACGAAGTCGATCCAAATGATGTGGTGAAGATCAGCTCGAGTCTCGTGCCTATTCCGGCATCTGTAGTCGACAAGCGTGGCACCGCGATAATCAATTTGAAGTTGGACGATTTTGAATTGTTTGTCGACGGTGAGCTGCGTCCACTCAGTGAGCTGACTCGTTCGGAAACCAGCGTTCGCCTGGCTATGCTTTTTGACAACAGCGGCAGTCTTGATCCCGCGCGTGAGTTTGAAAAACAAGCGGCGACTCGTTTCTTCAGAAAGGTCCTTAGAGCAAAAGACGAGGCAGCGATCTATTCGATTGAAACTGATAGTCGTTTGGTGCAGCCTCTCACCAACGATGTTCTTCGTCTCGAGCAGACCATTGCGATGTTTGGCAAACCCGAGGGTGGCACGTCGCTCTTCGACGCGATCATCAGCGCTGCAAACTACCTCCGTCCCTATTCCGGCCGGAGAGTCATCGTCATCGTTTCTGACGGTATCGAAACAACCAGCAGACACAGCGATTTCGACTTCATGATGCAGCAGGTTCTGGCAGACGATTGCCAGATCTACGTGGTCCAGACCGGGTTGTATGAAGGTGCGAATTTGCGGGCGCTTGCGGCAGAGCGTCGCATGGAGCAGTTGTCGGGACAAACCGGCGGCGCTGTTTATCTTCCCAAGACCACAGATCAGCTTGACGTGGCGTTCGATCAGATTGCTGCTGATCTGTCGCAGCAGTACGTTTTGAGTTATTACCCGAATACTGATCAGCGTGATGGCCAGTTACACAAATTGGAGTTGCGCGTCAAAACGAAAAATGATGTTCGCGTCCGCTCGCGAAAAGTTTATTATGCTCCCAAGCCTGTAGCGTCAGCGAATTATTAGACAGGATTTCAGGATTAACAGAATTAACAAGATCCTTCATGGAGCAGTTCATCGAGCAATTTCTCGAACACCTGCGTTACGAGCGCAACGTCAGCAGTCACACCTTACGAAATTACTCCAGCGACCTCGAACAGTTTCTCGACTTTCTCGCACCAGCAGATCGAACAACTGGAAAAAGAAGGACGCCTGAAGTCTCGGCCGTCGATCATCTGACAATCCGCGAGTGGCTTGCCTCACTTCATACGGGGCATAAAAAGAAAGCTTCGATCGCGCGCAAGCTCGCCGCATTGCGCACCTTCTTTCAGTTTCTAGTGCGCGAAGGCGTGTTGGAATTGAATCCCGCGAAACTCGTCGCTACACCGAAGTTGGAGAAGAAGCTGCCCGTACATCTTTCGATCGAGGAGGCAGTCAGGTTTATTGAATCTCCAGATCCAGAGACCGATCTGGGAAAACGCGATCGTGCGATGCTGGAGTTGATGTATGCGACGGGCGTGCGCGTCGCGGAGTTGACGACCTTGAATCTGCCTGACGTCGACTTTCGAAATCAGCTCGTGCGCGTGACAGGGAAGCGACGGAAGCAGCGAATCGTGCCGTTTGGAGATCCTGCCGGCGCTGCCGTCCGAAGCTATCTCGACGTGCGTGACAAGTTTCTCCTAAACGCGCCAATCTCTAAACGCGATGAAGAAGCCCTCTTTTTGAATTATCAGGGGACGCGGATCACGACGCGCTCGGTTGGACGTATGGTTGAGAAGTACATTCGCATCTGCGCGGGAATGCACAACATCAGTCCTCACGCGCTGCGGCATTCGTTTGCCACACATCTACTCGACAGCGGCGCGGACCTTCGTGACATACAGGAACTGTTGGGCCATGCGCGGCTTTCGACCACACAGATTTATACACACGTTTCGATGGAAAAGTTGATCGAGGTCTACGACAAAGCGCACCCCAAAGCCTAATCCACAGATTACACAGATTATAGGGTGGGTAGATCGTCGTCGCCGTTGGCACTTTCGATCGCGGCCTGGCAGGCAGCATCGTAGCGTGCGGTGGGTATGGCTTCCAGTCGTCGTTCGTCGATTGGTTGACCGCAACGAGCGCAGATGCCGTAACTTCCTTCCTTGATACGCAGCAGCGCCTGATCGATATCGGCGACGACCTTCGAACTGCGTTCACCTAATCGCAGTGCAATCTCTTTATTCAGATCCTGCACTGACAGATCGACGCTGTCTTTCACGCCATCATCGTAAAGTTCGAGTGCCGCGGCTTGATCGGTGCGGACCTGTTCCGTGTTTTGGCGTAGTTGAGTAAGAAGAAGATTGCGGAAATGATTCAGTTTTTCAGCGTCCAAGCCACGACTCCCGTGTTTATGATGCGCGCCAGTATAGCATTAGAACCGGGCGATCAGAGCAACACGAGCGCCACGCGGCGCGCCGGGGGAGATATTGTTGTTGCCATCAGCGTTCAAATAGTACGTGTTGTCGAACAGGTTTTGAAAATTAGCCTGAAGACGCCACTTTTCAGTTATGGAAAAGAACCCGGCCGCATCTGCGCGTGTGTAACCCGGCAGCACGACGGTGTTATCCACTGCCGCAAACTCGTCCGAACGATGAATGATTCCGAGCCCAAGGCCGAGGCGGGGAAGCACTCGATAGTTATTCCACAACGAGAAACTGTGATGTGGAACCAGAGCTACGTGTGCGCCTTTTACAGCGTTGACGGTCGTGCTACTGATAAACGCATCCTGGTAAGCGTAGCCACCCGCGATACTCCACTTCGAAGTCACGAAGCCATTCAATCCAAGTTCGTAACCATTCGTTCGTTGACTTCCTGTTTGTAGGATTCTTGTCGGGTCATTCGGGTCGGTGGCGCGCGTATTCGTGCGATCCTGCCGGTAGAGCGCGGTCGTCAGTGACAAGTTGCGTCGCACATCCCACTTCGCTCCGAATTCGTAGTTGGTGAATTTTTCCGGCTTGACCTGCTGCGTGATCGACGTCAGCGAAGAAAACTGATCGCCGGAGCTCGGCAAATAGGCAACCCCATAGTTACCGTAAATCGAAACACTCGTGACCGG
The DNA here is from genome assembly GCA_035606195.1 of Pyrinomonadaceae bacterium. Lineage (GTDB taxonomy): Bacteria > Acidobacteriota > Blastocatellia > Pyrinomonadales > Pyrinomonadaceae > PSRF01. Next base: position 11,553 of record DATNFX010000362.1, on the reverse strand, counting down.
TTTGACGATGACACCTGCGCGCGGCGAAACCAGACGATCGATGCGTCTCAGTTCCTGGTTGTTTCTATTGTTGTGAAACTGCAGATCGAAGTAGTCGAAACGTAAGCCAGTGACGACCTGTAGATAACGATTAATCTCGACCTGGTCCTGAATGTAAGTGCCACCAAGATTTGTTTTGAGGTGGTTGTCGGCGTCAGTCGCATTCTGTCGAAACGTGACAGGCGTGTCGATCGTCGGATTCGACAGGGGAGCGAGAATCGCTGTCGTCGTGTTGTTGAAAAAGGCGGTGTTTCGGAAGTTGTCCGTCAGTTGTCTACCGACCTCTAGTCCCGTGAGAACAGTATGGCGTACAGATCCGGTCGACGCCTGGAACGTCACATCCGTCTGATTGAAAATATTACGTCGCTTCGTAGCGTTGTTGTAGCCCGAGATCGAAACTTTGCTCTTGTCTGCCGTCACTGCGCCGGGCACGTAGTTTTGATAGAAGCGATCATAGTCACCAAACATCGTGCGATTACGAATGTTGAAACGTCCGGCCTGATGTTCGACAACGGACGAGACGAGATTAACGCCGACCTCAGCCCATGCATTGTTCGGATTGCCAAAGAACGTTTCGATGGGAACATTTACCGGTCGACCCTGATAGGATGGAATACCGCGATCGGCGGTGCGGTAATCGCTGAAATATTCATACGAGAGTTTGACGGCAGTCTTTGGACCAACGATGAAAGTCGCGGTTGGATTAACGCCATAACGTTCGAGATCCACATGGTCTCGGAAGCTGCCTGAGTTCTCGTAAACGCCGTTCAGTCGCAGCGCAACTTTATTGCCTAATGGCTGATCGAAATCAGCAGAGGCGCGCTTGTTTCCGAACGAGCCGCCTTGAAGCGTGATCTCGCGCAAGCTTGTAAAGCCGGCTTCTTTACTCACACGATTAATCACACCACCACCACCACCACGACCAAACAACATCGAGTTCGGACCTTTTAATGCTTCGACGCGCTCGACGTTGTAAAGGTCGCGGTAATACTGCACGTCGTCGCGCACTCCGTTGAGAAAGAAGTCGGCACTGGTGCTGTTTCCGCGGATGACAACCTGGTCGCGATTGTTCTCGCCCTGGTGCGATGTGATCCCCGGAACGTAAGTCACAACATCTGTGACGCTCGACATCGACTGATCGCGAATCTGTTCTTTAGTGACGACGGAGATCGATTGCGGAATGTCACGAAGGGGCGTCAACGTCTTGGTAGCAGAGTTAACTGAACTAACACCGTATGAATCTGTGATAGTGACGCTCGCACTCGATGGAGCTACTTCGAGAACGATCTCGATCGGTTGAGAAGCCGCAGGACTTACAGTTTGTGTACCTTCGGAGAAACCTTCCGCCGCTACACGCACCTGATACTCGCCCGGCTGGACCATGATCGAGAACTCGCCATTCCGGTCCGTTGTTGCCGAGGCAGAGGGAAGGCCATTACCGGAGGTCCAGACGTCTGCTCCAGGAATAGCGGCCCGATTTGGGTCGACCACCTTGCCACGCAAAAGAATCTTCCTGGTAATCCCGGGTTGCGCAAAAGCGGGGATTATGAAGATGGCGGAACATAGAACAATCAGGAAGATACGATGTGAGATGGAGAGCATGTCGGCCCTTTCAACCTTGTCGGCAATGCCTACTTTGAATTTTGGTAGAGCGAAGAAATTGAAATCCGTTTTCAATTTCAGAGTGGTCAGAATAATTCAGAGCGAGGAATTGGTCAAGAGGAGAGACTGCTATTTTTGGTTTTCGGAATTAATAAAGGCGGCCAGCAGAGGAATCGTTAGCTCGTGATGACCCGTGATCGAGTAGCCTCGGCCGGCGCCATTCTCCGTCGGACGGCGCACTACATTCGTCAGTGGTCGATAGGACTGAATGAAGTCGAAGTTCGCTGTGGTGATGTCTGAAAGACTATGGCCCAGATTGCGCACCAGTGTTACGCATTTCAGAAAGACTTCCGGCAGTGTGACGGCCGAACCGATGTTGAGGTAAACGCCGCCGCCATCCATTCTTCGCACCAGCTCTGCGAGATAACGAAAGTCAGTGTGAGTGGTAGCGCCCAGCGCTGCGCCATCGAAGCTCGGGTGGAAGTGCGCGATGTCGCCGCCGATCGTAACGTGAACGGTGAAGGGGATCTTCGAGTCGTAGGCGGCACAGAGTAGTGAGTAGTCGCGATGTTTTGGATTGCGTGTGACGAGCGCGCGCCCGACTGCTTCGCCGAGTCCGATCTGATCCTTTGCGCCGTCGCGAGCGGCAGTGTTGAGTAGCTGTGCGGTTTCTTCGGCGCCACCGAAAGCGCCTTCGGATAACGTGGCGTCGACGTCTTCGGAAGTTGAACCCACCATGGCGATCTCCGCATCATGGACCAGCACCGATCCATTTGCGGCGATGGCCGAAACGTAGCCACGCTTCATTAGATCGATGATCACCGGCGCGAGGCCCGTCTTGATCACGTGACCACCAATACCCCAGATGATCGGCTTCTTTAGTTCGTGTGCACGACGAACATGTTCCGCAATCTCGCGAATAGCCTTTCCCGCCAGCACATTCGGCATCGCTGCGAGAAAATCAGTCAACGACGCATCACCACCACTTGGTTTCGCAAAATCCTGCAGATTCACCTTGCTTGCACGCGAGGCGAGCGGATAGGTTTTGACTTTATCGAGCTCGAGCGGCTTCAGATCGTCGTAGATTGATGGCATCAATTTTTAGCCACAGATTTTACGGATTAAGAACGGATTTGATCTGTGGCCTAAAGTATATCAGGAAACACCGTTGCCATTGCGGACCAGGCGGCCGTTCAGCAGGGGGCGGAGGACGTGGCCGGTGTGGGAGCGGCGGGAGCGGGCGACTTCTTCGGGGGTGCCGGCGGCGACGACGCGGCCGCCGTGTTCGCCGCCCTCAGGGCCGAGGTCGATGATGTAGTCAGCGGACTTGATCACATCCAGGTTGTGTTCGATGACGAGCACTGTGTTGCCGAGTGAAACCAGTCGCTGCAGGACGTCCAGCAGTTTGTGGACGTCGGCGAAGTGCAGTCCCGTGGTTGGCTCGTCGAGGATGTAGATGGTCCTGCCGGTCGCACGTTTCGAGAGTTCTTTGGCGAGCTTGATGCGCTGCGCTTCGCCGCCCGAAAGTGTCGTCGCTGATTGGCCCAGCTTGATGTAGCCGAGGCCGACATCCAGCAATGTCTGCAGCTTTTGATTTATCTGAGGAATGTTTTCGAGCAGCGGTAATGCTTCCTCAACCGTAGTGTCGAGCAGGTCCGCAATCGACTTGCCTTTATACTTCACGGCGAGCGTCTCACGGTTGTAGCGCGCCCCGCGGCACACATCACACAGCACGTACACATCAGGAAGAAAGTTCATCTCGATGCGTTTCATGCCGTCGCCTTCACACGCCTCGCATCGCCCACCCTTAACGTTGAAAGAAAAGCGGCCGGGTTTGTAACCACGTTCACGCGACTCCGGCAACATCGCGTAGAGCTCGCGCAACGGAGTGAATAAGCCCGTGTAAGTTGCGGGATTGGAGCGGGGCGTTCGACCAATCGGTGACTGATCGATCTCGATCACCTTATCGACGTGCTCGAGTCCTTCGATAGCCTTGTATGGTCCAGGCTCGCTCAGCGAGCCATACAGATGTTGTGCGAGTGCGTAATAAAGAATGTCTTCGACAAGTGTGGACTTGCCCGAGCCTGAGACGCCGGTTACGACAGTCAACAAGCCGAGGGGAAACGAGACGTCAATCTCTTTCAGATTATTCGCGAAAGCGCCGGTGATCGTCAGGTACTTTCCATTCGGCGCCCTTCGCTCTGCTGGTACTTCAATTTTCCTCGCGCCACGAATGTAGAGCCCTGTGATCGACTCCGGATTGTCAGCCACGTCAGCCGCCGTTCCAACTGCAACAACTTTTCCGCCATGCGCGCCGGCGCCTGGACCAAGATCAACGACATAATCAGCGCGCCTGATCGTCTCCTCGTCATGTTCGACTACGAGTACGGTGTTCCCGAGATCGCGCAGTGTCGACAGTGTCTCGAGCAGCTTCTGATTGTCTCGCGGATGAAGACCAATCGAAGGTTCGTCCAGCACATAAAGCACGCCACGCAACTGCGAACCGATCTGCGTTGCGAGCCGAATGCGTTGTCCTTCACCGCCGGAAAGTGTCGACGACGACCGGTCGAGTGTCAGATATCCAAGACCGACAGTCTTCAAAAAGCTGAGCCGGCTCCTGATCTCTCTTAAAATAGAACCGGCAATCTGTTCTTCACGGGAATTGAGCTTAATCTGCTCGAACGCGGCGACCGCAGCCTCGATCGGCAACGACGTGTATTCAGCAATACCACGTCCGCCAACCTGAACCGATAGCGAATCGGATCGCAGCCGGCGCCCGTTGCACTCGCTGCAGACTGTTGGTGAAACCAATTCCTCGAGTGCGATCTTGATCTTTTCGGAAGGCGCTTCGCTGAGACGACCCTGCAGCCAGTTGAGCGCCCCTTTCCACTCGTTCTGGTAACTATAAAGTCCCTGGTCGAAAGTTATCTTTCCACTGACTCCGTTGAGAAAACCTTCGCGCACTTCCTTCGACAAATCGGAAAAAGGCGTCTTTGGATCAGCGTGCAAATGTTTGCAAACGGCGAGCAGAGCGCTGCGGAGATACGCCGAACCCTGCTTATCCACCGTGCCCATAAATCCGAGTCTCTCCGGTGTTTGCCAGGCTTCAGGAATCAACTTCAGCGAGTCGATCTCCATTACGGTTCCCAAACCATGACAACGTTTGCACGCGCCGTAAGCGGAGTTGAACGAGAACGACCGCGGCTCGAGGGGCGGAACATTTATGCCGCAGTTAACGCAGGCCATGCGCTCCGAGTAAAGCTTTTCTTCTCCGTCGACAATCGAGATGAGCACGGCGCCGCCCGTGAGCTTCAGCGCGGTTCGAATCGATTCAGTCAGTCGCTCGCGAATGCCGGTCTTGATCAGCAGACGGTCGACAACCGCTTCGATGGTGTGATTCCTTCGTTTGTCGAGTCGAATCTCTTCATCGAGTGACAGCAACTCGCCGTCGACACGCGCGCGCAAAAAGCCTTCCTTCGCGAGCTTCTCCAGCTCTTTTTTAAACTCACCTTTGCGACCACGCACGATCGGCGCGAGCACCATCACGCGTTCGCCTTCCGGCAACGCGAGGACGTTCTGCACGATCTGATCGACGCTCTGTCGTGTGATCGCGGCGCCGCAAATATGGCAATGTGGCACACCAATCGACGAGAACAGCAGACGCATGTAGTCGTAGATCTCAGTCACCGTTCCGACGGTTGAACGGGGACTACGCGACACGGTCTTCTGTTCGATGGAGATCGCCGGTGAGAGGCCGTCAACTGAATCGACATCGGGCTTTTCCAGTTGATCCAGAAACTGCCGGGCGTAAGCCGAGAGCGATTCGACGTAGCGGCGCTGGCCTTCGGCGTAGATTGTGTCAAAAGCGAGGGAAGATTTGCCGGAACCGGACAGACCAGTGATTACAGTGAAGCGATCGCGCGGGATATCGACATTGATGTTCTTAAGGTTGTGTTGGCGTGCGCCCCTAACACTGATGCGATCAATGGCCATAGCGAAAACCCGTCATTGTAGCGGACGAATTTTCACGTCGCAAGCCATCCACAGATGACACAGATAAATCAGCAAAACCAGCGTAATCTGTGGACTAGAAGTTGAACCGCATTCCTAATTCCATACGGCGCGGGGACTGTGCCGAGGTGGCCTGACCGAAGAAGGGCGAGGTTTGAACTCCCGAAAAGGCGCCCAGATTCGCGTGATTCAGAAGATTAAAGGCCTGGGCGTAGAATTCGAGACGGTATTTCTTCGTGGCGCCCATGCCGATCGATGGTGGCGCGGCACCGTCGCCGCCGCCGACGCGGATCATTCTTACTTGCGGTCCACCGGTCTGTTGTTGTTCCGGACCGAAGTCTTTGCCCCAATTCAAACGCGACCCGATTTCCCAGCGTGAAGCCCCACGCGCGCTATTGCGTCCGACGGCGAACGGCCGATCGTTGATAACCGTGTCGCCGTTGTTGTCAAACCCTGTGGTGATGTTGTAAGGCAAGGCCGAGGTCGCTTGAAAGATTGTCGAAATCCCAAATCCTCTCGGTAGTCGCTTGCTGATAAATCCCGAGATCAAGTGACGAAAGTCGTTTGCTGATGGACCACGATCAGCGTGCAGATTGAAATTGTTCGACGGCAAACTGAACGGGCTGTCTGCTTCATTCGTGTTCTTCATCAGCAGATAATTAATGTTCCAGAAGAGGCCCTGGACAAGCTTTGCCGGGCCGATGCCGACCATCAACCGGTGACTCGATTGGTACGCAGACGATTCGATGTTTGTGATGTTACCGGCCGCCGGATCGGGGCGGCCCAGTCCTGCTACAGGCGCGTTCAGATTGCGGCCGTGCAGCAGGTGAACGCCGCGTTGATACTGGTAGTTGGTCGTCAAACGAAACAACTTGAACGGGTTTGTCTCCACACCGATTGAGTTTTGAAAAATGTATGGAATCTGTAATTCGGGATCGGACTGGATTCGACTCGGAGGCGGTAACGTCTGCAAACCTCCGATGAAGGGATTCGGAAAACCCGGATTGGCGACCACGAGATCTCTTTGCCGCTGACCGTCGACTCGCAATGTCTGTTCGTAAGTCTGCGCTGCGAACCAGTCGTAAAAGATGCCCGAACCACCGCGTATCGTGACGGCGCCGCTCTTCAATGGTGACCAGACAAAACCAAAACGTGGAGCGATGTTGAACTTGCCGGGCACGTGAGTCTGCGCTTCATAACGTGCGCCGTAACTCAGCGTCAGGTTTTTACGCACACGGAAATCGTCCTGCGCGTACACGCCAAATTGATATTGCCGGTACTTCACCGTTGGATCGCCGATGCGTTGTGTGTACTGCGTTGGGAGACCCACTTCGTATGCGGCTAGATTGGCGAACTGAAAAGTTCCAAACGGATTTGTTCTTTCGTTACTGCGATAGCCGCCCGCTTCGAGTTGTGCGCCGAAACGAAGTCCATGCTTCTCGAGCGCATAATCGACATTGTCTTGCAGGTCAAAATCGAGCGACCTGCGACCGCCGCTTCGCTGTGCGCTGCCGTCGTTAAACGATCCCGGAACGAGAATCGTCCGTCCCAAACTCACCGAGCTCGCCTCAGTTTGTATCCAACGCGCCTGCAGTCGGGCTTCGTTGAAGAACTTCTTCCCGAAGACGCCCGAATCGCCGAGCCGCGCGATGTACTCAGTCTGCTCCTGTGAATAGCCGCGAGCCGGAAGATCGAAATCACCGACGCCCAGATTGTTCTGCAACCCCGCATTGCGTTGAAACTGGAAACGCGACGTGTGCGTTTTTGTGAGGGCGTGTTCGAGACGCGCGTCGAGGTTTAGACGTCTTGATGGGCGGTATGCGAGATCCTGGACAGTTCCGCCAGGTGTCGTGGCAAAGATTGGGCGCGCATCGAAGAACAACGAGCCTTCTGCATTCAGAAAGAGTGACGTGTGGTTTTTCCAGATTGGACCATCAAGTGAAAGACCGAACCGCCGTTGCTGTTCCGGACCACGAAAAGGCGCAAACACCTGTCGACCATTCAGCGATTCGTCGCGAAATCCAAAGTTGAATGAACCATGCCAGGCGTTTACGCCCGGTTTGGTTGTAATGTCGACGAGGCCAAAACCAGCATCGTGATTTTCTGGTGCATAAGGATTCATGCGGAAGCGGATTTCGCGAATCTGCGACTTCGGCGGACGCTTGCCGCCCTTAAATCCATTCACGCGAATTTGCGCTCCCGGACCGGCGAGCTGGTTGACGGCTTTCTCAAACTCCTCCGGATCGTCGGGCAGTTGCGCGATCTGTTCCTCGGTCAGGACATTTGAAAATGCGGGGCCGTTCGGGTTTGTGTTCTTAACCTGAGCTTCGTCGTCGACGTCGACATCAACCTTGATCACGTCGATCTCGAGTGTAACTTCTCTGCGATGTGGACCAGCGCCGAGCTCAACATCTTCAATATCCTGAGCCTTGAAACCGGGCGCTTCGATGTGAATCTTGTAACTTCCAGCTGGGACTTTATTGAATCGTGCCTCGCCTCGCTGGTTTGTCGAACTGAGCGACTGGGCCTTCCCGTTCTTGATCAGTTGCACCTGCGCCTTATTTATCAAAGCGCCCGTGGGATCTTTGACGACCACTTCAAGGCTCGCACCGCTCTGGCCCAAACACGGACCAGCCACCAAAAGGAGAGCAATAAGCACACTTATTGCCCGAGAATGTAGGGGAGTAACTCGCATCTGTTTATGTGCCTTTTGTGCCTTTTTGTGGCTAAGCTTCAGTGCTTATCGAAATGATCGCCCTTGAACTGCGGATTCAACTGATACTTCGAGATCTCGAACTCTTCTGAAACCTCGCTCTCAGTCAGAAACGTCAGCTTGTGCGGCAGCATGATGCCGCCGACCTTTTTGTGGTCGGTCAAACGAATGTAGAAATCGACTTCCTCCGGCGCGGGCGGAGCTTCGGCGTGCATTTTCTTTTCCGCATCTTCCTGAGCCTTTTTGAGGTCCTCGGGTTTGGCAGCGCCGCCGGCCTGACGTGTCATCGTCATCACGCGCGGTTTGGGTCCGCGATAGCTGAGCAGCAAAGGCAAGTGATTCTTCTGATCGAAGAAAACACGAACGGAAAAGTTGTCAGGACCACTGACGTCGATCACGTCCGCTTTCGTGTCTTCCACGTCTGATTCGCCCGCATATTTGTATTCAACTGCGAGCGACGGTGGAGGCGTTAAGATCATTGCGAGCAGATAACGTGAAAACTCGGCGTTGTAGATGCGTCGTTGCATCGCTTCCATCTGTTCCGGCGAAGCTTGCTGTCCGCCTGGGCCAGCTATGCGGAAAATCATGCCGCCGCCACCGCCACTGTTTCCACTCCATGCTTTATCGCCGTTCAGCGCCCGCGTATTGATCAGTGCGGTACTCATGCCGCCTGCATTCATCGCGTCTTCGACGAGGTACTTGTTGGGAAGCAGGATGCTGATCTCGCGCTCGCCGCCCATCTGGCGTTCACCGAATACCCGACGATACTGACCCCTGATCTCTAGTGATTGGATCTTTTGTAACTGTTCCTCGCCACCGATTGCCTGGCGGGCTTGTTTGAGAATTTCCTGGGCTTTCGAGTCATCCGCGAGAACAGCCGAAGCAGAAAGTAGAACCAGCGCAAGTACTGATAAGATTTTTCTCATGTCAGTATTCACAGGAGAGTTGAATAAAGTTCCACAAAGAGCGGGGGCAAGCCCTCCTTCCTTACTTGTTCTCACCAAGAGGTAAAGAAAAGAACAAGTCAGGAAGAGGAGCTTGCCCCCGCTGTTACTGCATTGACAGGCTTGGAAATCTCAGTAGAGTAGCCGTGTGAATCTACCCAACGCGTTAACTATGCTGCGGATTTTCATCGTACCGCTGCTCGTAGTTGTGCTCCTGACGCCTTTTTCCGAAGACTGGCTGGGCGTTCCGAGACACGTGTTGGGTGTAGTGATGTTTTTAGGAGCAGCGCTGACCGACTATTTCGATGGTCACATCGCGCGGAGCCGTGGTCAGGTCACGAGACTCGGTCAACTACTCGATCCCATTGCCGATAAACTGCTCATCTCAGCGGCACTGATCTCACTCGTCGAGAACCAGCTTGCGCCCGCGTGGGCAGTCGTGATCATTATCGGTCGAGAGTTTGCTGTTACAGGTTTGCGCTCGATTGCGGCGGTAGATGGAATCGTTATCTCGGCGTCGAAGATGGGCAAATTCAAGATGCTGGCTCAGGTGATCACCGTCGCGCTACTCATCGCATCCAGTGTCGCGGGAAGACCACCGGTCGCAAATTTCGGCAAACCATTTCCAGCGATCGAGTTCTGGTCCGTGCCGGAGCTGCGCACGGCGTGGCAACACCTAATGGGTGATGGTCCAACTACCGGCACTGACTGGCAAGTGTTGATTTACACTGCGGGCAGGGCACTGCTGTGGCTGGTGGTGATCTCGGCGTGCACTTCGATGTACGGATACTTCAGCAGCTTTTACCGCGGCTTTGCGCGGATAAACGCCGATGACAAAAATCGCGTTTATCCGCGTGAATCCGCGTTCTAAGTATCTCTTTACTGAATCTCGACCCAATCGCCGGTGTGCACTTCACCCGTCACACGCGTGATGATGGCCGTTGCGGTTCTCGTCTGAACGTCTATCACAACCAATTCACCCACAATCTTGCGAGGCATCAGCGGTCGATGGTCTTTGACTTCCTTCGAAGTGATGGGCCGGTGACGATAGCGGCCTTCCGAGTTTACGAAGCCGGTGGAGTTTTTCGCGCGCGATGCCATGCTTGAAAAGCCGCCGCCACGAAAGCGATCACTTTGAAAACCAGTCGCACGGTTGCGCGCCATCTCTTCGTTATCGACGCGGGTCAGGTTTCCAGTACCCAGCGGGCGGTAGATTGTCAGGTAATCTCCGGCCTTGATGTGATCCTCGCCGCCGAGATCGATATAGACAACGTCGTTACGCGTCACCATCTCGCGGTTATCTTTTGCCATCATCAAACGGCCGGTTTGCTTGTTGATGGGATCGGCATAACGATCTAACTCACCGGCGCGCGCCAGCGGAGATTCGCGATCCGGGACGGGCGCAACAAAATCTCCAAGCAGCGCAATATCACAGGTGAAGGTGATCTTGGCGACGGAGGTGTTCTCACGAACTTTGAAGACCTGAAGCTGGCCTACGTCCTGCACGTATATGCCCAGAAATCCCTGTTTCTCCCGGTGAACGCCCTTAACCATGCCCCGCGGACGGATGATTTGAAAGGTTTGTCCTTCTTTAATGCCTTGTTGTGATCCCTCATTAAGATAAACAACGTCGCCATCGGAATACGTGCTCTGTTCCTGCTCTTCCTGCGCGCCTACGATTTCGGGCATATGCGGCAGTTTTTGATAGCGGATGTAACCGGCACAGAACAATGTCGAGTCACCCGCGACGGTGGCTGGCGGCGCGGCCGCAGGTGGAGTAACTACAGGCGTGGGGGCCGGCGCCTGGGCGTTGGCGCCGGAATTGAGCATCAGCAGGCAGACGAGCGACAGCAGTGCCGTTTTCAAGTATCCAAACCGTGACATTTCGGGTCTCCTTTGGTGTCGTTACATGAAGGGACGTAGTGACAAGCGTGAGGTTTAATCATCCTACTTCGCTGCATCAATACAGGTCAACAAAAATCCATCCACAGATTACGCAGATTTTCCTGAAAAATATCTTCTCAATCTGCGTAATCTGTGGAGCGGCTTGCGTTTTTGAAACCCGCTTGGTAGTATCCGCATTTTGTCGGAATACGCTATTTTTACTCTATAGCGGGCCGGCGTAGCTCAGTTGGTAGAGCATCTGATTTGTAATCAGAGGGTCGGGGGTTCAAGTCCCTTCGCCGGCTCCACGGCAAAACAAAGTGTTGCAGGGGTGGTCGAGTGGTTAATGGCACCGGGCTG
>DATNFX010000361.1:0-9810 GCA_035606195.1 Pyrinomonadaceae bacterium | reverse complement strand
CCGTCAACTTTGATTCGTTCAAGATTCGCATCCGGCTCAGCGTTGTATTTCCAGATGCCGATCTCTTCCTCGCCCACGTAGAGATATCCGAGTTCGTCATCAGCGACACAGCCTTCCAATTGCGTGCCAACGTTGATTTGCCTGACTTTCTTCGCATTGACGGCGCCGTTGCCGGCGTCAAACAACTCGTATTGCTCGACCACACCCTGTTTGCTTGTGCCGAAGTAATAAAACTTCCCGCTGTTACTGCTGTGATACATACACGAGCCGTAAGCCTCAAAGATCTTGATAACGCCGGCGGCGACATTTTCCAATCGCCTCGTTTCAACGTTGATCCTGTAGATCGCAATCGAGTTGTTGCTGCGATTACTTGCCGTAACGAGAGGGACTTTCTTTCCGTCGAGTGAAAAATCGTCACGGTGGTCGACATTATTCATCTGACCGTCGGCGAGAAACTGAATCTCCTTGCCGGAAAGATCGTAGACTGCGAGTCCGCGTTTCTTGTTCGTCCCAATCACGAGACTTTGCTGCGGGTCGGACGGGTTAACCCAGAGAGTTGGATCGTCGGCGGAGTCACCGCCCGTGCTGACTGGTTCCGTCTCAGCAGTCGCGACAACTTCCTGAACACGAGGCGCGCTCTTAGTCTTTGCTGGCCCATCGCGATGACTGAGCACCAGCGTAGCCGCCAGAACGAGCGTACCGACTGCTACTGATGTGTATAAGACTTGTCCTGTGCGTCGCGTCATTTCGCGCCTGCTCTCGGTTCGGGCGTTGCCAAATCCCGCCAACGCAAGTTGGCGGATGGTTCAATTCCGCCTATTCATCGAGCTGATAAATAGTACGGACCTGAACAATCCGCCAACTGCCGTTGGCGGGATTCAAGTCTCTGATCCCGAACGTTTCATATAGAAAGGACTTGAACAATCTGCCAACTTCCGTTGGCAGGATTCGTCTGGCCCTTCGTCTAATTCCGTTCGGGCGTCGCCAAATCCCGCCAACGGAAGTTGGCGGATGGTTCAAGTCCTTTCTTAAACAATCCGCCAACTGCCTTGGGCGGGATTTCTGTGCACACCCTATTTCTTCGCCGACTTGCGTTCGCCGATAGCGTAGATTGCTTTGTCTCCCCGCAGGATCAGCATGCCTTGCGTGAGGGCGGGGGTCGCCATCAGTGGTTGGTCCATCACGTTCTTCGAGAGCAGCTCATACTGCCGGCCGGCTTTGACTACGAACACGTCGCCGTCTTCACTTGCGAGATACAACTTGCCATCCGCCGCAACGGGCGACGCGCTAAACGACGTCGGCAACCGCTGCTGGTAGATGAGCTCGCCCGTTTTTGCGTCATAGCTGCTGAGCACGCCGTTGTCGGCAAGAACGTAAAACTGATCGCCGTAGACGATCGGCGTCGGTGTGTAAGGACTGCCTTTGCTCGTGCGCCACGCAAGAAAAGCGTTTGTATCTTGACCTGCTTTGAGTGAGATGTCGCCAACCGCCCCCGGTCGAAACACGTACATCGCACGTCCCGGAGGATAGCCACCCGTGATGTAAATAAGGTCGTTTGCGATGAGCGGCGCCTGCATCTTCACTTGCGTGTCGTTGTCTGAAAAGCGCCAGAGTTCCTTGCCTGTCAGCGGATCGTAACCGCGAATGTACCGGCCGCCGTTCGCGATCAACTCCGTGCGGTCTTTGCCCTGGTAAATACTGGGCGTGGCCCATGACGTGATCTCATTGCGTTCGACACGCCACGCCTGTTTGCCGTCTTTCAAATTAAATGCAGCAATGAACGACTGCTTGTGACCATCGGCCTGGACGATGACGAGATCACGATAGATGATGGGACTACTCGCGTGACCCCATGAGGATTCTTTGTCGTCCCACAGGCCCGGATTCAACACACCGAGATCTTGTTTCCACAGCAACTTGCCGTTTGTGTCGTAACAGGCGAGACCTTCAGATCCGAAAACTGCAACTACATAACGTCCGTCGGTGACCGGAGTAGAGTTGGCTTGTGTTGCTTTAACGTGTCGCCTCGCGCGGGGCACGCCTTCGTAAGGTTTGTCTGTCCAGAGCACGCGGCCATTGCGTTTGTCCAGAGCGAAGATCATCCACGTGTGTTTGGCGTCGTCGGTCGCAAGGTCGATGCCTCGATCCTTCGCTTTGAAACTCGCGTTTGCGTCGCTGCTGACAGCAGTGATCACAAAGACTTGGTTACCCCAAACAATCGGGCTCGAGTGTGAGAGACCGGGAATGTTGGTTTTCCAGAGTACGTTCTGTGTTTTTTCCAGGTCCCAGGAAGTAGGTGGGTTTGTTCCTTCTGCAACGCCGGACGCGTTTGGCCCGCGGAACGACGGCCAGTTTTGTGCCCTGGTTGTTATTGATGAGAAAGCAAGAACTAATAGAAAGAAAACTGTGCGTTTCATGCCCTGAGTCTAACGCAATATTAGCCACGGATTACACAGATTTGAGAGAGCGGATTTACCCATGCTTTTTCCGTGCAATCCGTGGCTAAATATTTAACTCTTCGACTTGATCGCCGCCAGCTCTTTCTCGAGATTCTGAATCTCTTCTGTCATCGCTGCCTTGCGATCCGGATTTGCTATCGTCGGCGTCGATTTCTTGAGCGCCATGATACGAGCAACGAGCAGCGCTTGCTCTGCAGGCACGTTAATGTCCGGTGTTACGCCAGTGCCTTCCCAATTCGTTTTAGTGATGGGACTGATGGCACGTCCGGTTGGAATGAACATTCCGAAATGCTCGCTGATCCGGAAACCACCGCCGGGATGTGCGCCGCCGCCCGTCGTCTCACCGATGATCGTGGCGCGCTTGAGGTTCTTCAGGTTGTAAGTAAATTCTTCGGCGCCCGAGAACGTCCGTTTGCTGGTCAGCACATAAACGTCCTTGTTCAGGTAACGTTTGCCGGCGATCTCTTTCTTCGTCCAGAACTCATCAGTGCGATTGCCTTCGCGCCAGTAGAGATCGTTCAGATGAACCGGCTCGGGACCAAACAAGTAAGAACAAACGAGTGCCACCATCGCCGGATTCCCACCGCCGTTGTTTCTCATGTCGATGATCAGGGCGTCAGTGCCGTTAACAAAGTTCATTGCGGCGGCGACGGTATCTGCGCCGAGCTCTTCGTCCATGAAGTTGAGGAACTCGAGATAACCGATGTTGCCACGCAGACGTTCAACTTTGCTGAAGCCGTGATTCATCCAGGTTAGATCCTGTTTTCTTTGTTCGCGTTCTTCGGCGGTGGGTTCTTGTCTTGGGCCACGCTCAGGAATTGCTTCATTCGAATAGCGCACGCGGAGGTGCTTGTCATGGCTGACAGCCTGTAGATCGTTCGTCAAGGTCGTTGCAAATTGCTTCGCGCTCGTAATCTGATCGTATTCCTTCTTAGCTACTCGTTCGCGAATCGACGCTTCCATCTTCTTCGCGATGTCGGGAAACACGTACGACTCATTAAGCCGTTTTAGAATTGTGTCGACCACCTGCGTTCGGGTTGCGGCGTCGATCGTGAGGTCCGGTTGTTCCGGCTGTGCGAAGCCGGCAGTCACAACGCAAAGTGCGAATGAGCAAAGGATCGCCAGACGGAAAATGACCTTGGAGGCCGTCGATGTAAGCATTTGTAGTTCTCCTTCTTGAAGGTTGATATTTATTTACGATTGAGCAGGCCGCGCAGCATCAGGTTGGCGACGTCGGTGGCCCGTTGCTCGACTTCGGCACGCTCGCCCAGTTCGGTCGTGCTCAAGCTGTAGGGCAGTAATCCATTCGTCGCTTGCAACAGTGCATGTGCAGTAGCGTGCTCGTCGTCAAAACTAAACTCGCCGGTTCGGCTTCCTTCCGCCAGTACTTCTGCAAAGATTTGCGCTTCGGATTCAAAATATTGCGCGCGACGCCGGAGTAATCCCGGACGCAGAGCTGCCAGAAGGTCGTTGAGACTCTGTGTGTAATGCTGGATGCTATCGAAGCGAAACAACACGCGCGTCAGGAGCATCCGCCGGAGCCGTTCCGCGGCGGGCACATCGGAGTGCGCGATCTCCTTCAACTGTTCCTTCAGCCGGTCGACAATCCGGTCGATGTGCGAGAGCACGACCTCTTCTTTGCTGCTGAAGTGGAGGTAGATGGTGCCCTTGCCAATCCCAGCCTCCGCGGCAATATCCTCCACGGTCATTTTTCGGTAGCCAAACAGAGCCAGGAGTCGGTCCGTGGC
Organism: Pyrinomonadaceae bacterium; assembly: GCA_035606195.1. Lineage (GTDB taxonomy): Bacteria > Acidobacteriota > Blastocatellia > Pyrinomonadales > Pyrinomonadaceae > PSRF01. The sequence continues at coordinate 5,603 of DATNFX010000361.1, read as the reverse complement.
ATCCAAAATCGCGTCTTTTACAGCTTCTTTCGGTGCAATTGCGGCCATTTTGCGAGCTTTGACTGTTGACCAGATTCGAATTCCAGTCATCTTAGACGAACGAGCGGGCAAAAAGTTCCAGAAAAAATCCGCCTCTATCCGTGTCATCCGTGGCTACAAAAGTTTTTTGTCGTAAATTGTCGAATTCACAACTCGTCGTGCGACTTATGTTAAAAGGAGTCGAATTTGCTATCAGACGCTGAAAAAGGAACGAAAAGATGAGCAATGTACGATTACTCGTAGGCACCCGGAAGGGGGCATTTATTCTGACTTCAGATGGAAAGCGCGAAAAGTGGGATGTGAGCGGACCACACTTCGCCGGATGGGAGATTTATCACGTCAAGGGTTCCCCGGTTGATCCGAACCGGATTTACGCGTCGCAGACCAGTGACTGGTTCGGACAAATCATTCAACGCTCAGACGACGGCGGCCAGAACTGGTTTCAACCGGGAACGCCCGCCGGCGAATCAACGACGACGCCCGACGGAATGCCAAAGGGTGAGAGCAATAAATTTGTTTACGACACGTCGGACGAAACCGGCAAACCGCTCACGACGCACCAGTTTTATGACGGCACTCCACATCCATGGGAGTTCAAACGAGTCTGGCATATTGAACCTTCATTCGACGATCCAGACACTGTCTATGCCGGCATTGAGGATGCCGCTTTATTTCGATCGACCAACGGCGGTGAGACCTGGCAGGAACTTCCCGGCCTGCGCGGTCACGGCACCGGATCGCAGTGGCAGCCCGGCGCAGGTGGCATGTGCCTGCACACGGTCATCCTGGATCAAAACAATCGAGAGCGGATCTTCGTTGCGATTTCCGCCGCAGGTGCTTTTCGCACTGATGACGGTGGTGCGACCTGGAAACCAATCAATAAGGGATTGCACTCGCAATACATTCCCGATCCGACGGCTGAAGTGGGCCACTGCGTTCATCACATCGCAAAGCACGCTGCAAATCCAAACCTGCTGTACATGCAGAAACACTGGGACGTGATGCGCAGCGACGATGCAGGCGACTCGTGGCGTGAGATCAGCGGCAACCTGCCGACCGATTTCGGTTTTGTGATCGATGTTCACGCACACGAGCCTGAGACCATTTACGTTGTGCCGATTAAGAGCGACAGCGAGCACTTTCCGCCCGACGGCAAGCTACGCGTCTATCGTAGTCGAACCGGCGGCGACGAGTGGGAGGCACTGACGAAGGGACTGCCTCAGGAAAATTGTTACGTCAACATACTGCGTGACGCGATGGCGGTTGACTCGCTTGATTCATGTGGCGTGTATTTTGGTACTACTGGCGGGCAGGTGTACGCATCGCCCGATGCTGGAGACACATGGACGCCAATTGTTCGAGATCTTGCGCCGGTACTTTCAGTGGAGGTACAGACGCTCTCATGATTGTAGTTGTTCTACCGGCACATTTGCGTGCGCTTGCGGGCGTTACGGGTGACGTGCAACTCGAGGTTGATGATCCAGTGACCCGACATTCGATCCTTGATGCCATTGAAGCACGCTATCCGATGCTTCGTGGGACCATCCGCGATCATGTAGCTGGTGAACGCCGGCCGCTGCTGAGATTCTTCGCTTGCGGTGAGGACATCACGCACGAGCCCGCAGACGCACCGTTGCCGGAGGCGATCGCATCAGGAGCAGAACCGTTCTACATCATCGGCGCAATTGCCGGTGGTTAATTAATACGAGGAAGAGGACTAATGACAACGAGCAACACCAATACTATCAGGCTGCACCGCGTGCTTCAGGCGCCACCGGAGCGAGTTTACAAAGCCTTCATCGACGCCAGCGCACTGTGCAAATGGATGCCACCACATGGATTCACGGGCCAGGTTCATCACCTTGACGCAAAAGTCGGCGGCTCTTACAAGATGTCGTTCACGAATTTCAGTACTGGAAAAAGCCACTCGTTTGGTGGCGAGTATCAGGAGCTTCAGCCGAACGAGCGCATCGTCTACAGCGACAGATTCGACGATCCGAATCTGCCCGGCGAAATGAAAACAACGATCACGTTGGCAAAAGTAATGGTCGGAACCGAATTGAATATCGTGCAAGAGGGAGTGCCGGCTATGATTCCGGCTGAGGCATGTTATCTAGGTTGGCAGGAATCGCTAACGTTGTTGGCGCAACTGGTCCAGGCTGAGATTCCGGATACGATGTAAGCCATTTAGCCACGGATGACACAGATGAAATCCCGATTTTATCCGTCTCATCCGTGGCTTTACTTAAAGCCGTCTCTCGCCCAGATGATTGCGTATGTCAAAGCCAGTGCGTATCGCTGTTGCACCATATCGATGTCGTAACTGTAGGAATCGAATTGGCCAGTGTCGGTAAAAACTCGAATCTGCTCCATGCATTGCTCCAGTTGACCAATCATCCGCTGGGGAACTGCGTTCATTCCCGGTCTTACCTTCCTTAGACTCTCGGTAACTTGCTGAAGATCATCTGCTGCTTCGAGCAGTTGCTGCTTTACGTCAACCGGGACTTGATGCGCCTGCAACTGGTCCAGGACCCGGTCGTACCTGGCCCGCGAGCAGAGAATCAGACTGACTTCCTGCGGGATTACTTTCGTTACACCCTCATCTGCGAGGATGACGGACAAGTCAGGCATCTTCAGAGTTTGGTTTGCCGCGACCTGAGTTTCGTCGTCGATATGGTTGTAGAGCTTGATGACGTGGTAGTAATGCTGATGGCCGTATCTTAGTTTCGCGATGCTGGAAAGCGTTTCGCCTTCACGCAGTGTGTAGTTAACAGTCTGTAGTTTTGCGAGCGGTTCCAATGCGGATGCTTGCAGGTGTTCGTGTGGATAGCGTTGGTGACGAATGCAGCTACTGCCTGCGAACATCAGCAGTAGCAGAACCATGAGGAGAGCAAGACTTTTCATCTTTAAATAGGAGTGCAGTTTGAAAATACAATAGTAGTTTAGTTTGAAATACAGTAGTAGTGCAGTTTGAAAATACGCCGAAGGCGTTCGCTAATTTCAGCCCAGGGTTGGAGCGCAAGCGACAACCCTGGGTATCGAATTCAAAATTCACGCTAAACCCTGAAAGGGTTAGGCGGTTGGCGAACCCTTTACAGGGTTGTTTGGTATTGGAGGTTGCGATCCCAAGGTTGTCGCTACGCTCCAACCCCAGGCTGAGGTTAGCGAACGCCTTCGGCGTTATTTTCAAACTGAACCAAGATCTCATCTTGATTACTGCCCCCTAACGAGTCACGCTATCCCAAACCGCTTTGGCAATCTGTGCGATCACTTTCTCGCGGGTAACGAGGTCGGTTGGAGAGTCTGACACGTAAACTGCGATCGCAAGGTGCTGACCGTTCGGTAAAGTCACGATGCCGATGTCGTTCGTTGCGGCAGTGATGCCGTTATTACTGCCGGATGACCCGGTCTTATGTGCGACCACTGCCGTCTTTGGCAACAGTCCCTTTAACCTGGTTGGGAACGTCGGCGTTTCGATCATGAACTTGTAGAGCAGTTGCTGACTCGCTTCGGAGATCCCGCGCCGTTCGTGCAGACTGCGCAGCAATTGAACTGACGCCGCCGGCGACGCCCAGTTGCGATACTGCGTTTCCCACTCCTGTCCGATTTCCTTTTCACTATTCGCCACTATCATCTCGTTTATGCCAAGCTCGTTTAGATACTTCATAACTGCATCAGCAGCGACGAGTTTGAGCAAAACATCTGAAGCCGTACCATCGCTTTCCGATACCGCATAGCGCAACAGCTCTTTGAGGCTTAGCTCGACGCCTTTTGGATTCTGATCGCGAATCGGACTGCGCTGTCCGCTGTGTACAAAATCACTTTTCTCAACGCGCACGAGCTGATCGAGAGTTAGCTTTCCCTTGTCAACCTGGGCCAGCACCGCCATACCAATCGGCAGTTTATAAACGCTCTGCATCGGAAAATGTTCGTGAGGATTGAGCGAGACTGATTCTCCGGTCTCTAGAACCTCGGCCGCGACTCCGACGTGTCCCTTAGCCGCAGCAGCTATCTGTTCGATCTGCTTTCGCAACTCGTCGTTCTGCTTGCGGGTCGACTTTGTTTGCTGAGTTTGGTTCTGAGTGGCGGCGTTGCAGGAGCAAATCGTTATCAAGAGAAGCGAAACGAAACCGAACCGAGACAGCATTCTTTTCAACTGGTTTTCTCCTGGATAAAAATACGTGAACGCGTCATTAGTAAACTGGCCTGATTCGTTTCCATAACTCGTCGAAGGCGATTGAGTCTTCAAAGGAGGTGGCGCTGACGATCTTCCCATCACGCATCTTCAGATACCAGGAATATGTGTTGTCGTAGGACCTGCCGTCGCGAGCCATTGCGGCTCCCTCCCACAAGACGATTACCATATCACCATCAGTGTAGATTCCGCGCACTGTCGGTACGAGCGGCGTGGAGAGTCTGTTGTTGAACGGAATGGTGACCTGATCCATGAAGTCGCGCCGGCTATGATACGTTCCCGCCACCACCGATCTTCCAACAATGGTCCATTTTACGTCTGACGCGAGTAGATCGAAGACGCCCTTCGCGGCGCCACGCCGCCAGTTGTCGAAACCTTCCTGAATGGCACGACGATTCTTCTCCTGAAAGTCTGCTTGTGCGACTGTTGTAGTTCTTGTCGCCGCCAGGACAAGTAGTACTCCGACGCTGACCCAGAGCAAACTTCTAAATTGCATACCTCGATTTGACATCGCAAATCCTTCTTTCGGGAACACGGATTTTGCGGATCGATCCGTTTAATCTGTGTTACGGGGTTTGATTAACCTGATATAGACCGGTTTCTTGTCGATTAGAACAAGCGCGAAACCTTCGGAGAAAGAGTCAGCCGCGGCGAATTGCGGTTCAATAACGAAGTTTCCATTTCTATCGATGTAGCCAAACTTGCCGCGAACGTTGACCGATGCAAGACCGTCAGAGAATCGGCTTGCCATCATGAAACGTGGTTTCACTACAAGCTGACCATTCTTGGCGACGAAGCCGTAGTCACCAGCGACTTTGACTAACGCCAATCCTTCCGAAAAGTCATCAGCTTCATCAAACTGAGGCTCGATAACGATCGTGCCAGTCTTATCGATGTATCCCCATTTCCCATGCACTAGAACTTTGACGAGGCCATCTGAAAACTTTTCTCCGACGTCTTCATAGTCTGGCTCAATAACAACCTGACCACGCCGATCGATGAATCCATACCCGCGCGTGGATTTGGGCTCGAAATTAATCAAGACTTTGGCCAGTCCTTCAGAAAATTCCCTGGCAGCAGTGAACTTCGTTCTAATAATAGGCTTGCCGGTTTGGTCGATGTAGTCAAAGTGGTCTTTTTGTATCGGACCACGACCAACGCCCGCAAGACCTTCTGAAAAGACCGTCACAGAACTCCACTTTGCCCTGAGTACAGCCTTACCGGATTTGTCGAGGTAGCTAACGACTCTATCGGGAGAGGTCACCAAAGCGAGCCCTTCGGAATAGTCCCAGGCATATTCAAACTGCGGCTTGACGACGATCTCGCCACTCTGGTTTATGAAGCCCTTTTTGTAGTCGATCGTGACGCA
>DATNFX010000360.1:0-8442 GCA_035606195.1 Pyrinomonadaceae bacterium | reverse complement strand
TCCCATACTTGGATCGGGTCAGTACAGGGAGCGGTAGCGACCTGGTCACACCATAGGAGTTACGAATGCTAATCACTGACCAGGTCGCTACCGCTCCCTGTACTGACCCGATCCAAGAACGAGTCTATCAACCAGTCTATTGGTTCGCTTTGGTGCGTCTTGCGGCCACGGCCATGACTTCATCGAGCGTGCGGAATTCATCGAGCGGACGCGTTATTATTCGCCCATCACTGCTGAAAGCTGTCAGTTGACCACCTGATAATCTCACACCGATCGCTCGGAAGTCAGGAGGAATGATTGTCTTCGAGAACAGCCTACCTCGATACGTTTCCCAAAACGAAAGATTGGAATCGATGAGGTATTTGTTGTCAACGCCCGTCGCAAGGACGTCGCCGGAAATCGACGATACTAATTTGCCGTCTTTTGTCTGTTCGATGGATGTCTTATCCGTCAGGTCGTAAGTGAAAATGAGACTGCTGTCTTCGCTGAAACTCCATTTCATGACACCTTGATCGTGTATGGCGAGCGGAGTTACCTGGTGCGCGTGAGGTTGCCACACCCACTGTGCCACCCCGTCCCTGACTAAAATATATTTTCCATTCGGACTGAATGCTACTTGATAAAGATCCGGCGAATCGACATGCACCTTCGCGAGCTGGCGCCCCTCGGGAAAGGACCACAGTTGGGCCACGCCTTCTTTGCTGCCCGTCGCAATCGATTTTCCATCCGGACTAAACGCGATACTCACAATCTTTGCCGACGGCTCTCCAAACTTCCTGACAATCTTATTTTCCGCGATGCTCCAGACAAATCCCGAGTCATCGGCGAGCGCCACCAGCTTACTGTCAGGACTAAAAGCCGCGTGCGGCGCGGAGTTCAGATCGCCCGGCAGGCTTCTCAGGAACGTGCCGTCAGAATCGTATAGTTCAGCCGTTTTCTTATCGTCGCGATCCTCCACCTGAAGCAGTAACAGTCGGCCATCGGGACTAAAGATGGGGCTTCCGACCAAGTCGCGAGCCCTGCGTTTACGATTGGTAAGCTCGACTTGAGTACCCGATTCAGGTTTCCACAGAAACGCCGCGCGACCCGCCGTCGCCGCCAATCGATCACCGAACGGGTTGAACGTCACCTCCAGAAAAGAGCGGGCAGTGTAGTCGAGTTGACTTTGTTTTAGGTCAAAGACAGATGTGCTCCAAATTCGCGAAGTACCGTCGACCCCTGCCGTGAGAATCAAGTCACCTTTGTGGCTCAGCTTTACACCGGCAATTTCCCCAACGTGACCGGTCAATCTTCCTGACTGTTCAAACATCAGACGCTGTGTTTCGCCCGCGGATGTCGAATCTAATTTTCCCGCTCGCATTCGCCAGATACGGAGCATATTGTCATTGCCGGCAACCAGCAGGTACTGTGCATCGCGCGAAAAACACAAGCCGTTAACCTGCGTGGGATTTCCGTTGAACGAGCCTTGCAATTCACCGGTTTCTGACTTGTATACGCTAACTAGTCCGGAGTTATCTCCGGCTGCGATCAGACGGCCGTCAGGGCTGAACTTCACGTCGGTAGCCGCTTTCGGAATGCGCGCGACTACTTTTCCCGAAACTGAATCAATCAGCAACAAGTCGTAGTCAAACATCGCCACGACCATGTGATTTGTTGGCGACGTAACCAGCTGCACTGGCCCACCCGATTTGATCCCGGCGGTTGTGCTTACTATTGATTTATTAAGAGTTGGATCGACGATTTGAATTTCCGCGGTTTCATCCACTCCTCCGATGAACAGAATTCGGTTATCAGCGGTAAAGATTGCCGGACCGGCCACCACATCGTTGGGGAGATGGACCAATTTGCCTGTTTCCAGTTCCACAACCGCTGTCGGTATTGACAACCATACGGCCATCAGCCCCTTCTTGACCGCCGCGTCCGAAACAATTGCAAACCGGCTATCCGCGCTAAATGTTATTGCTGCACCGGCGACGTCGCTCAGGTCGTGAATGGTCTTGCGGCTGTCGAGTGAGACGACTTCAGTAAAGGCGCTAGCGTTCCCTTCCGCATTGGGGTCCCCAATGTGAATCCCTGATAGCACGAGGTACTTTCCGTTTGGACTAATTGCTGCACTGATAATGGGCGCTCGCGGATCTTCGAAAGTCGTCATTAACGCACCCGTGCTTACCTCGTACAGGCGCGCTCTTCCATCAAAGCTGCTAGTGATTACGTAGCGATCGTCGGCGCTGAACTCGGCAGATCGGATTTCCTGCTTTGCTCCAGTCAGGATTTCCTGTTCCGGGAAACGAAGTAAAGTTGATCTAAGCGCATCCTGTGCTTCTTCGGTGGGTTTGATTCGCACTGCTTCAATTGCGGCCAACACTCCGGCTCGTGGATCGACTGAGGAGATCGCTTTTGCGTGGGCCGAGAGTTCCTGAGACCGCGACGAACGCATGTTGTCCTGTGCTATCGCCGTCTGCTGCTTAGCCTCTCGAGATTTCTCATTCGCAATCTGCTGCTGTTGTTTGGCCAGGCTTGCGTTCTCTTTTGCTCTTTCAGCTTCACGCTCGGCGTCGAGTTTGTTCTTGAGTGCCGCGGCTGTCTGGATCTTTGCGTTGAGCGACTCTTTATTCGCGCGGTCCGATTCGAGAGCTACGCGCTGCGATGCTGATCTGGCCTGCTTCCCCATGTATGCAGCGAACACGCTAACGACGACGGAAGCCGTCAGCAGAAACATTGCCACGAGCGAGAGAAGTCGCATTCGCTGAGATCGTTTTGTGTAAGAGTTGGAATTGACGATGAGTCTGACGACAGTTTCGGTTGGGACGCCTTCCCTGCGCGCATCGTTGGTTTCGGGAACGCGGTACAAGCCGGCTAGTTCCGGCCAGTCGAGATTGGTCAACGCTTCATCAATGTTGATTGGGAGCACGGGCCGCCGCGGTTGAAACCAGCGTCTATTTGAAAACAACTGCACTTCCTGTCGTACGAGGGGAGATGCGGCCGCTCCGGCGGTTCCGATCAGGACAAGCATGTAGCTGTGTTTGAGCGCGCGCAGCACTGGGGCTGAGAGTTCGTGATCGGCCGAGGCACCCCATTGATCGAGGAAGCACGAATAATCGTTGCCCGGTTTCGAGAGCTCATTTGCGAGGGCCGCGGCATATTTGGCGCCGTCTTTTCGTGAGTAAGAGATGAAAATGTCGTCGGCAAACAAAAATCTTCGGATCATCGGGTGTTCTCCGTCCAAATACTGTTCGATTGGTAGTGGTCAGTATTTGGATTTCATCACCCGCTTTCGCCACAAACTACTGGGGGACGAAGTTATAGGTGATTACGCCAGTGACCTTTACTGGTTTGCCATCGAGCTTCGTAGGTGAGAATTTCGAGTTCTTTGCAGCTTCCACCGACACACCATAGAGCAGTGGATGTCCACTGACGGCTGCAGCGGCCATCACCGTTCCATCGACATCAATTATCAATTGGACAACCACCTGTCCGGAGACGTGTGCCATTCTGGCCATTTGAGGATAGCGTGGCTTAGGCAACTCGAGCGCCTGGCCTGTTTCAACATCTCCTTCGACCTTATTATCGCCGCAGTTCTCAAGACATCTGGCAAGAACGATCTCACCCTTTTCTTTCGCCTTTTCAATCAGTCCATCCACTTCCGTCTTCGGACGCTCAGTTTCGGCGGGCTTCTTGTCTTGAGCAGACGCGTGGGAACCAGCCCACAAGATGAGGAAAGCGCTCAGGAGAATCAGGATTCGGTTCATTATCGGGCTCCTTAACCGGGATAGTCGGCCCGTAATGCTGAACACTCCGCTCTGTCTTGTCAACCTTTATCCACAGATTACACAGATTCATTTCAAACAATCTGTGTAATCTGGATAGCGCTATGATGAATGAAGCGGACAAGTCTGAAATTGCGATGGTCCTGATTGACGTAATCAACGATCTGGAATTCCCCGAGGGCGACCAACTCCTCGAAGCTGCACTACCGGCAGCGAGGAACATCGCACGTCTCACACAACGAGCGCGCGAGGCAAAGGTGCCGGTAATCTATGTCAACGACAACTTCGGTCGCTGGCGTTCAGACTTCAAAAAGATCGTCGATCGATGTCTTCATGATGACGTGCGTGGGCATCCGATTGTGGAGTTGTTGGTTCCCGACGAGAATGACTACTTTGTGCTCAAGCCAAAACATTCCGGCTTCTTCAGTACTACCCTCGATCTGTTACTCCGGTATCTTGGTGTGCGAACGCTGGTAGTTGCCGGGTTCGCCGGCAACAACTGCGTTCTCTTCACGGCAAACGATGCCTACATGCGGGATTATCAGTTGATTATCCCCGCTGACTGCATCGCTTCAAATACGCCCGAAGACAATGAATATGCATTGCAGCAAATGAGCAACGTACTGAAGGCCGACACGAGACCTTCAACTGAAATTGACTTCGCTGCCTACCGCGAGAAACACGCCTAAGCAGGTTTAAAGTGCTAAATCCCGCCCACGGCAGTGGGCGGATTCATTCAAGTCCTATCTATAAAAAAATCTTCTGATACGTTTTGAATCCCGCCAACGGAAGTTGGCGGATCGTTCAAGTCCACACTATTCATGGAACAGGATAAATAGTAAGGACCTGAAAGTATCCGCCCACTGCCGTGGGGCGGGATTAAATCGGTTTAGGAGATGCGTTGTTTATAGAAAGGACTTGAACGAATCCGCCCACTGCCGTGGGCGGGATTTAGCAATTCTGTGCAAGCACGCCTAAGCTCTATTTGTTCCCGGAACCAGGCGCTGCTTCCTTCCGATGTTTTTCTGCCAGCATCTCAGCCGGAGTGATTAGGGATGCGGCTGACATGATTTTGTTCTTCCATCCAGCCACGACGTCCCCGTCACCGTTCATCATTGCCTCGTATCCGACCTTCGCTACATCGAACGGATCGTCCTTCTTTGACGGACCGATTTTTGTATCTTCCATATGCGCGCGTTCAAAGAACTCAGTCTCCGTCGCGCCCGGCATGAGACAAGTGACACTGACGCCCGTATCTTTCAACTCGTTGTGCAATGCAAAGGAAAATGAATCGATGAATGCTTTAGTACCGTTGTACACGGCGTTGAAAGTTCCGGGCGTGAAACCCGCAATCCCTTGGTTCTCCATCACGTGGCTCTACCCCCTGATTCTGAGTTGACTGAATAAAAGATGAAGCGTGTGATCAGCTCAGTTGAGCTGATCACACGCTTCTTATTGAATGGTAAGTTTAGCGGTTACTGCCTTGCTTGCCGCCCTTTTGGCCACCGCCACCACCTTGGCCGCCGCCTTTGTTACCCTGGCCGCCGCCTCCTTGTTGACCACCGCCTTGTTTACCACCACCACCCTGATTGCTTTTACGATCGTCTGCCATATTTCCCCCTTGTTCGATCTGAATCTATTGTGCTTGTAAGCAGGCTGCACGCATTCAAGACATGCTTGCAACCTGCTTTAACTATGAGCAAAGAAAATGCCACGTTTGTATTTATGACTTCTGCTCATCGTGAAGCATAGGTTCTACGCCGCGCTCCATTGCCACTCCTCGAGCCTTCAATAAAACATCGGCATCGATGGGTTCATCGCCACTAAACCACCTTTTTACTTCATCAGTCGGGCGTCCGAGCGCGAGTGCCAGCTTTTCATCACTCGCTTCGAAAGCTTCATCGCGAAGTATTTGTAAGAATTCTGCAGCTTCTTCTTGAGAAGTTCCCTGGTCATCCAGCGGCTCTGTCTCATCTCGCGTTACGCGAGTTGTTCCGTTTTCGATTGGAGACATGGACGATCTGTTGTCACTTGTTACTTCTTCATTGCTTCCGGTTCGAGCAGTCTTCGCCGATTGTTGACGATTCGCCTCTGTCATAGTTGCATTCCACCCTTCGAACGTTCGTTATTTGTAATGCAAGACTCACTTGCAAGAGTGAGACCACCATTAAACTTCCTAAATTTATTGACAGGCGATTTCGAATTCCATTAGAGTTGGCGCCGCCTTAACTAACACTCGAATCACACGACCGAAGCGGTGCACACACCGCGACGGTCATCTGGGAGGGCAAGGACTTCCTATCCTTCCTCTCTCTCACACCAGATAAGGGGGATAAATCATGAAACACATCAAGATATTTGGTTTTGCCGCGTTGCTAATTTCGGTTCTGGCGGGCACCGCTTTGCTGCGGTCGACGTCAGCAGCCGCGTCCAGACCATCGGCCTCTGGCCATGGAACTATTTTGCTCCAGGATACGGATGGTAAAACGGTCAGAAGACAGTTTTCTTTCAGTGCCAGGGTGATGCCGGATGGTACTGTTAAGGGAAGCGGGATCCTCCATAATCCCTCTTTTGATCCGAAGTATGCTGCCCAGTTCGACATCACTTGTCTTCAAGTTGTCGGAAACCGAGCCAGCTTCGGTGGCTCAATCAGGAAGACCAGTGATCCGGTGTTCAACGATGAGTTTGACGCCGCCTTCTTTACCGTTTTCGACAACGGTGAACCGGGCGCCGGCAACGACACGATCAGCGAAGTCTTCTTCGATAACGTGGTCGAGCCCAGTGCTTGCCAGTTTATTGGTGCTGACGATTTCCCGCAGATTCCAATCGAATCCGGCAACGTCAAAGTAACTCCCTAACGCTTTTTAACCACAGATGAACCCGGATAAAATCCGAATTTAAATCCGTGTTCATCTGTGTCCCTAGACCGGTGTAATCGAATGAAGATTTGTGCTGCATTAATTGTGTTGCTTTTGTTCTGTAGCGGAATTGCGAGCGCTCAATGGCAGAAGGAAGGCGAGCGTCTTCCTGACACTCCGGATAGAAAGTCCGTCAAAGGATTTGGAGGCCAACTCTTAATCGTCGAAAATCCCAGAGCCTTTATCGAAGAGTGGCAAAAACCGGAAACTCCGAACATCAATCCTGTCTCAACAGCTAAGCGCGGCGATCTGCTCGGCGCTTTTGTGCTTTTCGCCCGCTGCAAGCCAGACGCTCAGGGCAACTGTAATTCGGAAGTGGATTATGCGGTTTACAAACCTGACGGCAGTTTGTACGCCGAGCGTAAAGCGCAACCTTTATGGAAGGAAGCACCACCGCCCGGAACAAACATTCAATTGAGCAGAGCAATTCTCGGCATTCGGATCGAAGAGAAAGATCCTGCGGGCGAATACGTCGTGAAAGCCAAAGTCTCTGATTTGAACTTGCAGGTTTCTTTTGAGCTCGAGGCGAAGTTTCGTGTGCAGTGAATTGGAAGCAAAAACGTGGACAGCTAAAATGCAGTCCTATGAGAACGTCGATCACTACTTTTCTTTTGGTGTTTGCGTTGACGGCAACTGCAGCTCCGCAAAACACCTCGACACAGAAGCCATACGACCAGATGACTCTGGACGAAGTAACACGCTTTCTCTTCAACTCACCGTGGGCACAGTACCACGATAAATTCACTCCCAACACACAGTCTCGACCGGAAACCCGTAACTATCCACCTGGAACAAATTCTTTCGTCCATATGCGGCTCTATTCAGCCCTCCCGATCCGGCAAGCAATTGTGCGCCGGATGCAGCTCACCATTCCCTATGCGCAACTCGCTCCGGCCCAGCGCGCTAGTTATGACGAGGAAGTTGACGGTCTTTTGAAGTGTCCGTATTGCGCGGAGTATTACATTATAAGTTTAACCTCAGCTCGAGAAGACAACTTAACCATGGCAACTCGGGGTGATGCGGTAACTATCGACGCGGTGGCAATCATGAAGCGTTTACCTGAGGCTGAACTCCTCCAGCACGTCTCGCTACTGAACGATAAAGGGGTCCGCCGGAACGCCGAGCGCGTCCTGTTTACCAAGAAGAACGAGGTGGTATTTCTCTTTCGTCGTTTCGACGATCAGGGGAAGCCGTTAATCAACGCAGGCGATAAGAAATTCTATGTCGACTTCGACAAGTTTCTCACAAAGAAGTCGGAAGAGGCTTTGAAAAAATTCACCTTCGACGTGAAGAAGTTAGTGCAGGGTGGCGCAGTGATATTTTAGGATTTCTGACTCTTAAGACAAAGCTAGATGAATAAATGCGAAGGGTCTAAGTCTTCGCGGATGATGCGCAACTCTTCGCTGGTGGGGATCTCGGTTGTGGTCAGTTGCGGGGAGATGCGTACGTCCCAGCCGGTGTTTTCTTTTACTTGTTCCACTGTGCAGCCTGGATGCAGCGAGGTAAGCACCATCTCGCCGTCAGAAAATTCATAACATCCGAGATTCGTGATAACCATGACTGGTCCACCGCCCGGTAGGCCCAGCTTGCGACGGCCTTCGGGCCCGTCAATGAATCCGGGAGAGGTGATGAAGTCCACGCGTTCGGGGAAAGAGCGTTTGCTTTGCGGCGCGATAACGAATACACGATTCGCCAGAATCGCAATCTCACATGCACCGCCACTGCCGGGCAAACGTACTGCGGGACGTTGATAGTCT
>DATNFX010000359.1:0-5004 GCA_035606195.1 Pyrinomonadaceae bacterium | reverse complement strand
TTGGCCGCGCGATGTTTGTTTACTGGTCTTACGACGAGAGCGCGCCGGTGAGTAATAACCCCGTGATTGATTTCTTCATGAACACGCGTTGGAGTCGAACTGGTACGTTGGTGAAGTGAGTTCCCGAAATGCACAAAGAGTAACGCAGACGATCATCTGTGCTTTTTGTGCATTCTTTGTGCTCCTCTGTGGTGACGTTTCCGCGCAACGTAAGACGAAGAAGAAATCTGCGCCATCGCCTCCTGCTCCGACTGAACTCTCAAAGCTTCGCGACGAATACGTCAGACTCACAAACGAATACAAAGCCAGTCTCGAAAAGCTGCTGCCGTTCTACGAAAGCGAGGTAAAGCGTGCTGAGGAGAAACTCGAGCAGGCAAAAAAACTACTCGCGGAAGGATTGATCGCGAGGAGTCAAGTCGAAGAGAACGAACGTGCCCTGGCGCTTGCGAAGGAAAAGATCAACGACACTAACCGGCAGATGACGAATGCCGAAGCTCAAATTGCAGGTGTGCTGGTCGAGGAGGAAGCGGACGCCGAGATTGCAAAAAACTTGAAGCTTGCGAAACAAGGTCTGATTCGCACGGCGTCGTTTACGCGTTTCACAGGTGCTGGTGGCTGGAATCTTGGTGACGCGTGGAAGATTCAGCGATTCTTTTCCGACACTTTCAACAAGCAACTTCCAATCGCCGTGTTTGGCCAGGGCGCCATTCACGATCGCTGGCGTTTGGACCACCACAACGCGATGGATATCCAACTGCATCCCGATGGCGTCGAAGGGCAAGCCCTCTTAAACTTTTTACAGAAGAACGGAATTCCGTATTCAGCTTTTCGTTCGGCAATTCCCGGCACTGCCACTGGTCCACACATACACATCGGTAGACCATCTCACCGTTACTGAATCGGAACTTATGAGAACTCTCGTTGTTTACTTAATCATGCTGCTGTTTCCAACTGTGGCTGCCAGTTCCCAAATGAATACCAACAAGTCGTTCACAGAAAAACAGGCATCACACTTTGCCGCCCTCGCGTTGAAGTGCGTGAGCCGGGAGTTTCCAAACAAGCCCGAGCACGTGATCAATAACGCCGGCGAGGTTACGAGTCCGAAGATTCTGCATCCTGCTTTCTATGGCTGTTACGACTGGCATTCTTCGGTGCATGGTCACTGGATGCTCGTGCGGTTGTTGAAGTCTTTTCCGAATCTTCCTGAATCGGCACAGATACGCGAGGCGCTGAATGCAAACCTCACGGCCCAAAACATTCAGGCTGAAGTCGCCTACATGAAGCAGCCGAACCGACAGTCGTTTGAGCGTACATACGGATGGGCGTGGGCGTTGAAACTGGCAGAGGAGCTTCACTCCTGGGACGACGCCGATGGAGAGAGATGGTCCGAGAATCTTCAGCCGCTCGCTGATGTGCTGGCAAACTCGTACCGGAATTTTCTTCCCAAGCAGACATATCCCATCAGAACCGGTGTGCATCCAAACACCGCGTTCGGGTTGGCGTTTGCGCTCGACTATGCGAAAGCAGTCGGCAATCGTGAATTGGAAGCACTCCTCAACGAACGCAGCCGGACATACTTCGCAAACGATATTGACTATCCGGGTACATGGGAGCCGGGTGGTGAAGATTTCTTTTCAGCCGCCCTCATGGAAGCCGACTTGATGCGGCGGGTCATGAAGCCGCAGGAGTTTAGCCAGTGGTTTCACCGGTTTCTGCCGGGCGTTGCGAAAGGTGGTCCGGCGTCGTTGTTACAACCGGCAATCGTTACCGATCGCAGCGATCCCAAGCTGGTCCATCTCGACGGTTTGAATCTCAGCCGTGCGTGGTGCATGCGCAACATTGCGGCGGCGCTTCCGGCCAATGATTCAGCGCGCCAGATCCTCTCTTCTGCCGCTGAACGACACGCCTCAGCCGCCCTCGCCCACGTCGCCAGCGGCGACTACGCAGGCGAACACTGGCTCGCCTCCTTCGCCGTCTTCCTGCTGTCAAACTAAAACCATCCCCAGATTACGCAGATAACATAAAGTAAATCTGTGTAATCTGTGGATGGCCTTTTTGTGGCGCAAGTCTCCTCAGCCTCCGCCGTTCCTTTACCGCTATGAAGACAATCATCTTTTCAATCTCCGCCTTTACCTTCCTGTTGTTCAACGCCGTCGCTCAGCAAAACGACTACTCCCAACTGCGGAGCGACGCTGAGGCCGCGTACGCGCAGGGCTCGTATTCACGCGCAAACGAGCTCTATTCCAAAGTCGATAAGAGCAAGCTCAATCGGACCGATTTGCGTTGGGTTGAGTTTCGACTGGCCGACACGATGTGGCGCGCACAGGCGGCCACGCAAACGCCCGATACCACTCGTTTCGATCAGGCGCAGAAACAATTGGAAGAGCTGATTCGCGTCGTCGAAAAGGAGACTGATCGCGACCTCGCATGGGTCGAAGCTCACGAGTCACTCGCCGATTTCTTCTGGACGCGACGGGGCCAGATGAACTGGGGCAACGCATGGCCTCATTACCTGCAAGCACTCGACTATTGGGCCGGTCAGCGCGATCTCGATCGTGCGCGCGATCGTTATCTGAAGATCGTCTTTAGAGCCGCGCATCCACCCCGTGCCGATGAGAATTACATCTACACGTCTTACGGCAACTACATTCCACTCGACATTCTCGAGAACGCCTTAAAGATCAGCAACTCTGCAAACGACACGTCGCACATCAATTTCCTGCTCGCAATGACCATGCGTTCCGGCGGTGGCGATTACACCGCACGCTACCGCGTTCCCGATCAATTCGAAGACGCGCTCAAAGCCGGTCGGCAAAGCGACTGGTACGACGATGCGCTCTTCTACTATGCCGAATGGATGAACAGCTACGGCACGATCCGGCGGCTCGATGACGGGGAGTTGCAACAGGAACCTGATTATGAAAAAGCACTTGAGCTGTACCGCCGTTTGCTGAGAGAGTTTCAGAAGGGCCAGACTCGCTACTACGACCAGGCACAGGAGCAGATCAAAAGCATCGTCGAGCCGTCACTCGGAATCGGTGTCGCCAATATCTTTCTGCCGGACTCCGAAATCCAGTTTGCACTGAACACCCGCAACGTCCGTCGCATCGACTTCGCACTCTACAAGATCGACATGACACGCGACGTCCGCTTCACCGCCACAGAGGATGAAGAGGATGGTGAAGGAGATCCGGCGCCGTGGATTCAAAGAGTTCCGACCGCGGGTCGTGCGCCATTCAAGGCGTGGTCCAAAAACATCAACGACAGCCACACTCACAAGAGTTTTGACGAACAGATTCGCATCGAAGGCAAACTACCCCTTGGCGCATATCTGCTCGAAGCAAAAGGCGGCTCACTATCGGCGCGTGATCTCGTGCTGGTCTCGAATGCGACTCTCGTTCTCAAGTCGTCAAGCAAACAAGCCCTCGTGTTCTTTGCAGATGCGTTGACTGGCGCGCCAATCCCGAACGCGAACATCACAGTGTGGGAAAGTTACTATCTGAACAATAAGTATCGTTGGCGCCGTCTACGGCAAATGACCGACGCCGATGGGTTAGCGCGCTTTTCATTACGAGACAGTTCCGATTCGGGAAACATCTTTGCTACTGGGGCCGGCAACGATCGCCAGGCATTTGCATCCGGTTATTCGTCCAGTAGCAGCAGTGTGGACCAGAATTGGCGGATCTACGCATTCACCGATCGCCCAGCCTATCGTCCCAAAGAAACAATGCAATGGAAGTTCATCGCCAGACGATCAAAGAGCGGAGTCTATTCAACTCCGGCCAATGAAATTGTCGAGTATGAGATCAACGATCCAAAAGGAACGAAAGTCAGCGAAGGCAAGGCGACGCTAAATGCTTTCGGCAGTGCGTGGGGATCGTTGGAGCTAGGTGAGCAACTTCCGCTCGGCGAGTACTTCATTCAGTTCTGGGACCAGGGCCGCAAACAGAGCATCGGCTCTGCCAAACTGTTTCGACTGGAAGAGTACAAGCTGCCGGAGTTCAAAGTTGAGGTAAAAACTCCGGAACAGGACGGCAAGAAAAAAGCGTTTCGCACGGGCGAGAAAGTCGAAGTAGAAATCCAGGCCGACTACTACTTTGGTGGCCCAGTCGCGAGCGCATCGGTCGAAGTCATCGTTTATCAAAATCCGTTCTATCACTACTGGTTTCCACATCATGCGTACGCCTGGTACTACGACGATTTCGACTTTCGTCGCAACTACTACAGCGGTCAGGGTACGGTCATCAAACGTGAAACAATCAAAACAGACGCGACGGGTAAGGCGACGCTGGTATTCGACACGCCTGGCCAAAACTATAACCAGGATTTCGAGTTTCGCATTGAAGCCCGTGTGGTCGATTCATCACGACGCGAAATCGTCGCCAGCGACAGCGTGCGCGTGACTCGCCAGCGTTATTACGTCTATCCGCGTTCGGAACAGAATCTCTATCGGCCGAAAGACAAAGTCACGATCGACATCAAGGCTCTGGACGCCAACGAGCAACCGGTTCAAACCGAAGGCACGGTTAAGGTCACACGCGATTACTGGTGGGAAATCTGGGTCGATCCGCGCGGGCGCGAAGTGCAGGGTGAAGAATTGCGGCAGTTACTGGAGCGCAGCGAAGTGTTTCCACCCGCTCAGCAACGTGGGCAGCGGCCGTGGCGCTTGAAGTTTCGCGGTTATCAACACGAAGACGTCCTTACGCAAACGTTGAAGACTGACGCCGAGGGCGAAGTGCAGGTTAACTTCACGCCCGAGAAGGAAGGCTACTATCGCGTGGCGTGGCAGAGCAGTCAGGGCGTCGACGAGAAACGCGATCGTTTTCTACCGCCGATCAAAGCTGAGACTTATGTGTTTGTCGCGACTAACGCGACAACCGAACTCGGTTACCGCCGCGGCGGCGTCGAGATCGTCGTCGATAAAGACACGTTTCGCGCCGGACAAACGGCGCCTGTAATGATCAACGTGCCGGTGCCGGACAGTTACGTTCTGTTCAGCGTCGA
>DATNFX010000358.1:0-4987 GCA_035606195.1 Pyrinomonadaceae bacterium | reverse complement strand
CGGCTTTTTCCTTAACCTTCATATTTCAATTTTCCTGGCCGGAGGTTCAAAATGAAAAGCCTGAAAGATATTCTCGCGATAGTGGTTGGCATTGCTGCCGCAATCGGCGCGATCTTTTACTTTTACAAGTTTGTGACCGATGCGAACCCCGCCGGCGGTCATTCTCAAGGATGGATCGCACTCGGGTTGGCAGCAGTAGCGTTTGTTTGCGGCTTGATCTACTTCCTCGGACACGTAAACAAAGAGGAAGAGATTCACATTACGCAATAGCGGCGCTGGAGGACTTTTCGACAGCGGGCCTGCTTGCTCCCGCTGTGTAAATTTGCGCCCGCTGCCCGACACCATCTTGGACGCCGTTTGTGCACATACCAAAGCGGCTTACGTGCGCAGACGGCGTTTCTGTTAACAAGGATTAGATAACGAAGGAGAGTCGCACTGAAAATGTTTCCACTGCTGATAGAGTTCCTGCAGCCGCAACTACGCGCCACGCAGCCAAACTATTTCTTTCCCGTCGTCGTGTTGTTATTGATTGCGGGAGGCGTTGCCTGGTTGATAGCTGCCGTACTCGGTTTTCAAAGGTCCGCGGCTTTTGGATCTTCTGCGCGTTGGTTTACTTACGCTGGCGTTTGCATGGTCATTTATCACCTTCACTTCCTATTGTTTGGCATATTTGCGGTGCTGGGTATCTCGCAGAATTCCGTCGATCTCTCGATGGCACTCGGTGTCGGCGCGTTCTTTAACCTGTTTGTGGTTCTCGGGGCGGTTTGTGCGATTATTGGCTTTATTAGAATGACGAACCCGAGATAGTTACTCCGTTGATGAACAAGAAACTGATTGCAGTCGCCGCGCTTCTCGTCGTTGGAAGCGCGGCGGCTCTATTTTTAGTCGCCTCCCCGAATACTGCGAATCGCAGTTCAACGGATCAGTTTGTCCGCCAGCGTGGCGGACGCTTTGTAATCGGCCAGAAGCCGTTTCGCTTTGTCGGCGCAAATGTCGCCCTCATGTATCGCGACGAGGACCGTGAACGGATGCCGGAGACTCTGCGCATCGCTGCGCAAGCGGGAATCAAAGTCGTGCGTATCTGGGCGTTCGGCGAGGGTGGACCAAACGATGTCAAACCGATGGCGGATTTTGAAGACTGGCCACGCAATCACTATTTCCGCCTCAAACCCGGTGAGTGGAATGAAGATGCCTTCGTGCATCTCGACAAAGTGATTGCGGAAGCTGCGAAGAACAATATCTACGTGCAACTGTGTCTCACAAACTGGTGGCGCGACACCGGTGGTGTAACGCAGTACTTACGCTGGGCCGGAATCAACGACGCTGCCGACGATAGTTACGAATTTGGCATCAATAACGAAAAGGCGATCCTCTTTTACACGAATCCGGAAACGCGCCGGCTCTATAAAGAACACGTCGAAAAACTTGCGACCCGAAGAAACACGATTACGGGCGTCCTTTATCGTGACGATCCGGCGATCTTCGGTTGGGAGCTGATGAATGAAGCGCAGGTGATCACGGGACGTTGGGCGGAGAGACGTGCCTGGTTTGTGGAGATGAGTGCCTATTTGAAGTCACTCGATCCGAACCACCTGATTTCGCCGGGCGACTGGGGTTATCGTTCGGCGTCTGAACGCCGCGAGTGGCTCGCCGATCACGCGATTCCGACGATCGACTATTGCGATGTGCATATTTATCCGCGGCCCGATCACAACAGCTTTGTAGATTCGCCCAAGGCGTTGAAGGAGTTCATCGAGAATCGCGCTGCGGCTGCGTTTGCAGTCGGGAAGCCACTCGTGTTTGGTGAATTTGGTATGGGCGTCGAGGGCCACAATGGGGCTTCACAGCTTGATTGGTTCAGAGCTTTCTTTGAAGGCAATCTGAGCGCGGGAGCCGGTGGCGCGATGTTCTGGATTCTCACTCCCGATACACGCAGAGGTTATGGTGTTACTTATTCGACACCGCGAGACAAAGAGCTGTTGGGTGAGATCGGGCGTGCCTCGCAGATGTTTTCGTCGTTGCAGACTGCCGAGCTGCCCACGCCGTTGTTACAGAGTGAGAGGCATTTGATCCCAAGACAGTTTGCGTGGGCACGTTCTGAAGGTGATGCGGCGACGTTGCCACAGATGATAGTCAAAGACGACAAGACGGTCCTCTATCAATTCAAGCCCCAGACGGCGAGTGCCGAACGATTTGAAAAGATTGGTGAGGGAGTGGGATACGTCTGGGGATTTGGATCCGGCTTTCTCGAATACACGATTCCTGAGCGCCTGGATCGACGGCGAGTCAGCGAGATCGTCGTGCGCGCGCACATACAACCCGTGTTGCCGATCGATGCGCCGCCTGGTTTTGTAAAAACTCGCGTGACGCTTTTTGTGGAAGGTTGGGATGGCGGATCGCGATTGATTCCGGTCGAGCCACAGGGACAACCGCTCATCCAGGAGTGGCGCTTGACGAGAATGTTTCTGCGCCTGCGAGCAATGCGTGGCCAGCCACTGAAGCTCCGTTTCGCCGTCACCCCCGAATCAGACTGGCTCTACGGCGTCAACATCTCAAACTGGCCCGAAGGCTACGACTCAAAAGACGCGAAACCAATCGAGGTTGAACTAAGACATTAGCCACAAAAGGCACAAAAAGCACAAAAGTAGATTGGTCCATATGTAGGTGTTACTACTGAGTAGATTGGTCCATACGTAGGTGTTACTACTGATTGACTTCGGGAAACCTACGCCGAAGGCGTTCGCTAACCACAGCCCAGGGTTCGAGCGAAGCGAGAACCCTGGGTTACAAAACAAAAAGCATAATAAACCCTGAAAGGGTTTGCCTTGCGAGAAACCCTTTCAGGGTTGGAACGCATTTGGTAATTTGATCCCAGGGTTGTCGCGTTCGCTCCAACCCTGGGCTGGGGTTAGCCAACGCCTTCGGCGTTCAAGATCAATCTTCACTGCAAAATATTAAAAACAGCTGATTTCAGGAATGGTTCATTGCGATGGCTTGCTCGCGTGTTACTGTCGGATACGCTTCAAGGAAATCCTCAACGGATTGATCCCCCTCCAAACAGTCGATGAGATTTGTAAGGGAACGCGAGTACCCACAAAGACAGGTGTGCCTCCCATGATCTCGGGATCAGAGTGCACAATACCTTTGAGATCGTCCGGCTTCATTACGGCAGAAATAGTACCACACGAGTTAGTTTCAGGGGTTAGGGGCGCTGAAGAGTTGCACGATTGAAAGCGTGCTTTCGTTGACTTCGTAAAGGCTGGCGGATGAGGTGGGGCCGAGTTTGAATTGTGCGGTGGGGGTGGTGTAGTTCGAGATGGTGGTGGTGAGCTTGTCGTTGCTGAAGTAACGACGGCCGCGGGCAATGATTATGAAGTCTCCGGGGGTGAGTTGTTTGAGGGCTTCGGGATCGGAAAGGGAGAGACAGATGAGATCGGGGCGTTTCTCACGTTCCGCGTAATAGGTTGCTAGCGACGGGCTCTCACTCGCAACGCGCGCGCCGGGGCGAGCACGACGCGCGATTTCGCTGACTACGTCGCGCATGCTCGCATCGTAGAATTCATCGTGCGGGAAGTAGTAACCCGCCCACTCCGTGCCACCACCGATAGAGTTTGGAAACAGGCGAAAGGGCGGCGCCGCCTGAACTGAGTTGATTACTGACGCGACAATAACAATCACGGCGAGACTTGCCGGCACGTAGTCTCTTAGACTGTTGGATCTCTCGATCCAATCAAAGCTCGCTACATTATTCGCCAGCCAGCGACCCACAAACTGAATTCCCAGCGCGCTCGTTATCAGCACCGCAGGCAACACTGTCGTGTAGTAGCGTGTGAACTTTCCGCCGGGAAACGCGAACGCCACGACCCATAACATGAACCAGAACAAAATAAAGTAACGACCGTCGCCCAACTTTTTTCTAAACAACAACGGCAGCCCAGTGACGAACCCGATCAACGTCAAAAGCGGCAGCTTGACGGCGGTGAAAACAAAGTAGAAGTAAACCGGAATACCGCGCAGCCAGTCCTCGAGTCGCTGAGGATACAGTTTGTTCATGAACTCGTAGCCGTCGTGACTGATGCGCTTTCCACCCGCAAACAGTCCCATCTGTTTCCACGTCTCGGGGAGCAGGATCGTCGGACTGAGCACGAGGAACACGAGACCCATGATGATAAAGAATGTGAGCAGTCGCTTCTTGCCTAAACGCCAGCGAGTCTCCGGAATACTCTGAAACATCCAGTAGTAACAAATGCTGATTCCAAAGAGGTGTGGTACGTACTTCGAAGCGACCATCGCGCCGTAAGAAGCAGCGGTGGCCCAGTAATACTTGTTGGGATTCTGATGGGTGCTTTCGGCGATACGCTGGCCCCGCAGCCAGAACACATTCGCGAGTAGGAAGAAGAACAGCAGGAACGAATCTTCCTTGGCAATGCGATTGAATCCGATCGCGTTCGGATCGAACGTCCACAACGCTGCTGCAATCAAAGCGACTTCGACGCCGAATAGCTCAGCTACGATCAGGAAGATCAAAACCGCGCTCAATGCTCCGACGATGGTCCCGGGGAGTCTCAGAGCTGTTTCAGGAGAGATCTGATTTCCTGGATGCGCATTGTTCCATTTCTCGGCGAGGATAATCGACGTGGCCTGGCACGCTTTCATGAACATCGGATGCTCGCCATTCGCGCCAGTCAGACCGTGGGCGCGATAGTCCGCAACGGCGCTGAGCTTGTTGAGCTCGTCTTCACTTAACCCCTCTGCACTCAAGCCGTTGACGCGAAAAGCAAACCCCGCGACGACCAGAACGATCAGTGCAACCAGGATCAGGGTACGGCTGTTGGTTAAGACACCTTGTGCGGCGAAGAGATCAGGTCTCAAACCGGCGGTGATAATGGGTTCAGCTTGTAGGGATAGTTCGGGCAAAACGCGCAAGGGTACCGAAGAGTCGTGTGACTGTCAAAAGAGCTTATCCACAGATTACGCAGATTCCATT
>DATNFX010000357.1:0-2779 GCA_035606195.1 Pyrinomonadaceae bacterium | reverse complement strand
GCGCCGTTGTTAACGAATGAACATGCCATGTCCCAGTAAGAAGTTACCATGCGATAGAGACCGCTCTTATCGCCGGTTAATACATCTATAAAATCTTCTTTGCCCTTGGGGTTGAAAGTAAAAAACCACTGACGCGCGTCGCGCATCGTCTTCTCGCGGCGAAGGTCATACAGCTTCAAGATCAGATCGGCATCTTTATATTTGCTCATTGCAGATTCTCCTGTTGGTCCACAGATTACGCAGATTACACAGATCCCTTTAAAGAATCTGTGTTATCTGTGGATGGCTTTGCGTTGGTATTAACTAGTCTGAATTCCTTGCGTAGGCTGCTCGGTGTTCCAGATCGGCGGACCTTCATCAGTAGCGGCTTGCGTCGGGCACGAATCTTCGAGCGCGAGAGACAAGACCTCATCAATGGTCTCGACGAGATGAATGGAAAGCATTTCGCGAACTTCCTCAGGCAGTTCGGTCAAATCCTTCTCATTGTCTTTCGGCACGATAATCGTATCGATGCCAAACCGATGAGCAGCGAGAAGTTTCTCCTTAACTCCGCCGATGGGAAGCACTTTCCCGCGCAGCGTAATCTCTCCGGTCATGGCGACATTCTTCTTGATGGCTACGCGTGTCAGCGCAGACGCCATTGCGGTCGCCATCGTGATGCCGGCTGAAGGTCCATCTTTCGGAATGGCGCCTTCGGGAATATGAATATGCAGATCTCGTTTGCGAATGAAGTCGAGACTCATGCCGAGGCGTTCGGCGCGTGCCTTAATGCAAGTCAACGCTGCTTGCGCTGACTCCTGCATCACGTCGCCGAGTTTGCCTGTCAGCGTTACGCCGCCGCGACCCTTCACCAGCGTTGCTTCAATCTGTAGCACTTCGCCACCGATTTCGGTCCAGGCCAATCCCGTTGCGAGTCCGACTTCGCTCTCCGCGGCGATGCCTTGCTGCCGGAACTTGATCGGACCAAGCATCTCGCGTACGCGTTCGGCGTCGACTACTACGGCATTCGCGTTTTCATCGGCCTGTTCAGAAACAAACTTGCGCGCAAGCTTGCGACAGCAAGAGCCGATCTCACGTTCCAGATTACGAACACCTGCTTCACGAGTGTAGTGACGAATGACTTCGAGAATTCCCTCGTCAGTGAAGTCAAACTGTTCGAGCTTGAGACCATTCCCTTCGGACTGTTTTGGCACGAGGTGACGTTTTGCGATCTCGAGTTTCTCGCGTTCCGTGTAACCCGAAAGCCTGAGAATCTCGAGACGATCCTGTAGCGCCGGCGGAATCGTGTGCAGCACGTTCGCAGTGGCGATAAAGAAGACCTTCGATAGATCGTACTCAACGTCGAGATAGTGATCCTGGAACGTGTGGTTCTGTTCCGGATCGAGCACCTCGAGCAGCGCCGCACTCGGATCGCCACGGAAATCCGCACCGAGCTTGTCGACTTCATCGAGCAGCAGAACCGGATTCACCGTCCCGGCCTTTTTCATCATCTGAATGATCTGACCGGGCAATGCGCCGATGTATGTGCGCCGGTGACCGCGAATCTCAGCTTCATCACGCACACCGCCTAACGAGAGTCTTACAAACTTGCGTCCCGTAGCTCGCGCGATCGATTTTCCAAGACTCGTCTTGCCAACTCCCGGAGGTCCAACAAAGCAGAGAATGGATCCTTTCGGATTCTTCACCAGTTGTCGAACGGCGAGATATTCGAGGATGCGTTCTTTGATCTTCTCGAGACCAAAATGATCTTCGTTCAAAACTTCTTCAGCTTTGACGAGATCCTTGATCTCTTTCGACTTCTGTTTCCAGGGCACGCTGATCAGCCAGTCGATGTAAGTTCGCGAGACGGTGCCCTCGGCTGACATCGGCGGCATGGCTTCGAGGCGATGCAGTTCCTGCATGGCTTTCTCTTTGGCCTCGTCGGTCATGCCGGCTTCTTCAATCTTTTTCTTCAGCTCTTCGAGCTCTGCTTTCTCATCCTTGCGACCAAGCTCTTTGTGAATCGCTTTGATCTGCTCGTTGAGGTAGTACTCCTTCTGCGCTTTCTCCATCTGTCGCTTGACGCGAGTTTGGATGGTGCGATCGAGTTGACGTTTCTCGATCTCAGTTTCCAGTAACTCGATCAAACGTTGCAGACGCGCCTGAGTAGAAAAAATTTCCAGCAGGCCCTGCTTGTCTTCGACGGAGATCCGCAGTTGCGATGCGAGTGCATCGGCGAGATGCGATGGCTCCTGATTGCGCAGCGCAGTTTGTAGTGCGTCGGTCTGCGTGTCAGGTGCGAGTCGCAGGTGTTGCTCGACGAGCTGGCCGACTTTCTGGATCAGCGCGTCTAGACGTGTGCCTTCTTCGTTGACCACCGGCGCGCGACGCACGAGAGCCATGAAGGCGCTGTCGGTATTTTCTACGCGCACAGTTGTGGCACGTTCGCGGCCTTCAACCACCACTTTGATCTGGCCATTCTCCTGTTTCTGCGACTGGAGAATGCGGCCGAGCGTGCCAACCCCGTAAATCTGTTCGGGAGTCGGCTCATCAACAGTGGCATCGTGCTGCGTGGCCAGGAAGATCGTGCGATCCGTCGCGAGCGCCTGTTCGAGCGCCCTGACCGAACCGGAACGGCCTATTTTGAAAGCGACTTTAGTAAAGGGGAATATCACGACGTCGCGGATTGGCACCATCGGATACCAGGCTACGTCGGAGGGGGTTCTGTCTGAATATTCTTCCATGATTGAAACAACTCTCACTGAGAAAGAGGGCTAATTGTAAAACATTTCCGGTCGGG
>DATNFX010000356.1:0-17788 GCA_035606195.1 Pyrinomonadaceae bacterium | reverse complement strand
TGTGCTCGATGTATTGACGCGCGGAACCCGGACCAGCGTTATTCAAAACCTGCGTCAAACCATCCGTGTTTTGCAGCTCGCCTGCTTTTTCATCCGAAGCGGTATCGAGAACTGTCAGTTCAAAACCCCAGCGCCGCCGCGTCGGATCCAGGTTTATGTGAGTAACGGTAATCGGGTAGGTCTGTCCGGGAACGTAGGTTGACGGTGCGGTAACCGAGATTTTGCCACTGCCGGCATCAGGAGGCACGTGACATTCGGCGCAAGCCTCCGGTTCTTCCCCTGGAGCACCGGTGTAACCCGCCGGTGGACCAGCGGAGAATGCATGCACCGGAGGAGCGCCGGCATTGTGCGTCAGGAGAAAGCCAGTTAAAGCGGCGAGTAAAGACGCAAAGACAATAAGCCTTCCGAGCCACAGAGAATTACCCGAAACACAAACATTTCCCTGTCTGTGCTTTTTGTGCCTTTTTGTGGCCATTTACTCTTAAGCCAGGAACCCGAGATTCGGAGTAGCAAAACGCCCAATTAATGGGAACACCGCCGAGAGATCGGCGGACGACAAACCGTACCAGGTCGCGAGAGTTGCCGCATACTGCTCGACGGACGTCGTCGGTATCCAGCGACCACGCGGATTTGATCCACCATCAGTATCATCCGGGCCGCCGAGCGCGAGGGTCGGGTAGGTTCCATACAACGTGTGTCCTTGAACCGAGCCGCCCACGATCAACTGATTATTTCCCCACGCATG
Organism: Pyrinomonadaceae bacterium; assembly: GCA_035606195.1. Taxonomy (GTDB): domain Bacteria; phylum Acidobacteriota; class Blastocatellia; order Pyrinomonadales; family Pyrinomonadaceae; genus PSRF01. The sequence goes on along the minus strand of DATNFX010000356.1, from coordinate 17,043 downwards.
ATCGCTGCCAACGCTGGGACCAGAACCCGCCGGCTGGAAGGTGCGTCCGAAGTCCGACATCGTAAACGTCGTCACTTTGTCCTGAATACCAAGCTCGACAGTCGCCGCGTAAAAAGCACTGATCGCCTGACTCACTTGAGCCAGCAAGGTTTGGTGTCCCGTAAGCTCCGCTGAATGTGTATCAAAGCCTCCGATTTGCGTAAAGAAGATTTGGCGCTTCATGTTTATTCCTGCACTCACATCGGTGCAGGCTTTGATCAGTAGCGCGACCTGCTTGAGTTGGCGGCCAATCGAAGTATTTGGGAACACGGTGGCGAGCGTTGGATTCACACTACTCAGTGCATCGTCTGTTTGCAGCGAGCTCGAGCGCGTGTCACTCGCGGCTTTCACGAGTTTGAAGTTGTTATCGAGCGTGCGCAGTTCAGTGAACGAAGCGAGTCGAGGTGTCTGTTCAGCGGCGCTGGGAGCCTCGTTAAGTTGCAGCACGTTCGCAAGTGAGGTGCCTGAATCGGCCACGGCCAGTTGCCTTGTATCGACACCGCTGAGCAACAGGTTGATACCCGCGATCGAGACGTTGCTGGGGAAAGTCGCAGACCCATTCAACCCACTCGTCTTGTCAGCCAACCTGCCACCCCAGCCTGTTTGACTGACGTTGTTTGCGATCGCGGTTTGGAACAAGCCGACCTGATCGGAATGCGAAAAGAGTTGGAGCGGTTTCTGACCGGTACCATTCTGATAAGTGGTCCTCGTCAATGGTTCGACGAGTGGACCGTTGTTGCAGAGCACTGCGAGTTTTCCCTGATTGAAGAGAGTCTGCATCTCCGGCATGTTCGGATGGAAACCGTAGGAGCCACCACTTACAGGCGACACTTGCAGCAGATTCGCCTGAGGGATCGCCAGACCCGCCGGACCACGGGCACTCGAATACGCCGAGTACTGGTCCAACGAGACGAACATGTTGTTGCCGTCGTTCCCGCCATTCATGAAAACGCAGACAAGCGCTTTGTAACCAGTGGCGGCTTGCGGCGTGAGCGCGTGGACCACGCTGAAAGTATCGATACTTGAAGCCAGCGCCACACTGCCCAGCGTACATGCGCTTGAACGTAAGAAATCTCTTCGTGTTATCGCCATGGTGTTTATCTCTGAACGTCGTACTGAGAAGAAGTTGCGACCAGGTAGACGGCCATTCGCGCGCGCTTCTGGTTACGCGTGGTGACGTTGGCGTCGTTGATGGCATTCATCGCCGTGATGATCGAGCTGCGCATTTGCGAGTTCATCGTTCCGTGCAGCAGCAATGCATCGAGTGCGTTAACCACGTCGGCCGGGTTTCCCGCGAGTGCTTCGAGATTCGCGATATCGATCGAGGTCCCACGCGGTCGATCCGGGCTCGCGGCGGTCGGCGTGGTGTTTGCAGTCACGCCGGTATAGATCAACGTATTGATGTTGTTTGCGCGCCGGAGCGTCGTGGTAGTCGAAAGAATGCCGAATGCAGGTCCGAGAATTTTTGTTCCCGGCACTTCGTAATGGGGTTGGTAATAGCTGAATACAGTCGGCGGTTGGAAGATCGGCTGATCGATCGCGCCGGTGAAGTCTCCGCCTCTGGTGCCCAAAATGCCATCACTGGTTGTCGTCTTATCAAATGATTTAACGTTGAAGGCACGCAGGAACCCATTGATGTATTGAGCGGGCTCGCGCAACTTGCCGTAGTTTGGATCAGTCTTCAAGTCACCGCGTGCTTCCGGATCCAAGAGGATTGCCTGCACGACGAGCTTCAGGTGACCGCGAACATTCAAGCAACCCTGCGGATAGAGCCCGCTACAGTCGTTATTGAACACTTTCGCAACGCGTTCGACGTAAGCGGGGCTCGGATTACTCGTGACCAGGTGTTGGATTAGTTGTTTGCCGATGAACGGTCCAACATTCGGATGGTTAGCCAGATGATTCATGACTGCGATCATGTCTGACTGAGCGCAAGTGGTGTTTGAACTGGAGCACGCCGCGATAGTGAATCCATTCAAAAGCGTCTTCGCACCGACGTCGTGATTCGTGCCACCACGTGGAACCATCGGGTCGCGGAAGTTCGTGGTGGCTCCTACGAAAGGAAGCGCGAAATTCCAACCGGTAAATACACGCGTAAACTCATTCACATCCGCTTGCGTGTAGGTCGGGATCGTGTTGCCTTGTGCGTCACGTTGAGGCGTGCCATCCGGGTTGAGTAGGTCCGTCCCAACCGAGAAGAGTTGCAACACCTCGCGCGCAAAATTCTCGTTTGGGCTGGTGCGCGTACTGAGACGCATGTCGAGGTACTCGCCCATTGCCGGAGTGAGTGTGATCTCGCTTAGCAACGTTTGGTAGTTGCCGAAAGCGTTTCGATCGAGAGCCTGGAGATACGGAGTCATCCAACTCGGACGGTTTACCTCGCTGCTTCCGGACACCACGAGGATCTGGTGCAGTGCAAAAGCCACGCGCTGCCGCAACTGATCGTTTCCGTAGAGCGCGCCGCTGAAGAAGGTCCGCTGCAGCGGGTACATCGTGAATTTATCGCGGATGCAAACCGCCTGGTTGTAGCTGGGATCGAAGATCACCGGGCTTATCGGGCACTCCGAGTCCTGTTGGTCCACCGGGAAAATGAGATCCGGATAGTTTGAACCCTTCGCAAGGTTCGTTGGCGGCAGGCTGAACTGTTCGTTCAGGTAAGCTCTGAAGCCGATCGCCTTCACGCGTGCGACTTCAGCGGAAGTGGGTCCCCAACTCGCCTGTTCTAGAAAACGCACAGTGTCGGCGTCACTTGCCGGGCCGGTAAACGGATCGGGAACGAGTGGCGGATCGGCGCCCGGCGGAGTTGCCGGAGCGGGCGTTGCTACAGCACCTGCGTCATCAGACGGTCCACCGCCGCTATGTCCGATTGCAACCCGCACGCGATTACTCGACATGCCGTGCAAGTTGAGACGTATTAAAACGTCGCCCACGTCGCCGAGGTCATCGGCAAGTCTGACGACGATCATCGTGATGCCGGGAAAGTTCGGAACCGGGCCCACAAACTCAACCTTCAGCGGGTAAATCTTTCCCGTCGAGTCTTGCACATCTGACGTAAACGCGTTTGCGCCCTCGCCGGGAAGCAGCTCGAGGTCCATTGCGAAGATGGAGATTCGTGTTCGTGTATCCGTGCTGGTTAATGGAAGAGACGCCGTTAATGGAAAGGGTTCAGCCTTAAACGAAACCGTTTCGAAAGCCACAGCCCTGGTGCTCGCCGTCTGGCTGATCAAAACCGGTTTTTTGTTGGTGGCTGCTCTGCCGGGGACGAGGCAGACAAACAGCAGGAAAGAAAGGATGAAACCCTTGGCAGCGCAGCGGAAAAAGCTGGTTCTCATAGGGGACGACTCCGACACGATTTCCGAAAGTTTGACTCTGTCTCAGTGAGGGTCTGGCGCTCGTTCGAGGGCGACCGTGGTCCGTAACCAGGTTGAAGGCAAATATACCATTTCGGCTTCGGACCTCGGCAAGTCTTTTTGACTTCCCAAAGTTAGACGACGAGCACCGGAGGATGGTCTGAATTTGTCTCAAAGTACGCAACATTGGAGAAGCGCGGCTTGTGCGTTTTGTGGTTTTTTGTGGCTTACTATTCCTGAGGAATCACTTACATGAAGAATCCGATATCAGAAGAGGCTCTGGCCCAGATCTTTCTCGAAGCGCGAACATACAACGGCTGGCTCGATAAACCCGTCACCGATGAACAGCTGCGACAGGTTTACAACCTGATGAAGTGGGGTCCAACCAGCGCCAACAGCAACCCGGCGCGTTTCGTCTTCATTCGATCGCAAGCGGGGAAAGAGCGGCTACGACCGGCGCTGTCAGCGGGAAATGTTGATAAGACGATGGTGGCTCCTGTGACGGTTATCGTCGCGTACGATCTGCAGTTTCACGAGAAGTTGCTGCAACTCTTTCCGCACAAGCCGGCGATGCGCGACCTGTTTGCGTCGAACGCGCCGCTCGGGGAGGAGACGGCGAGGCGCAATTCATCGCTACAGGGTGCGTATTTAATTATCGCGGCGCGCGCACTCGGGTTGGATTGTGGGCCGATGTCCGGGTTTGATAATGCGAAGTTGGATGCGGAGTTTTTTCCGGGTGGCGTGGTGAAGTCGAATTTCCTGTGCAACATCGGTTACGGCGATCCGTCGAGTTTCTCCGCGCGCCTCCCGCGCCTCGACTTCGACGACGCCTGCACGATTCTTTAATCTCGGACCGTACTGTAGGGGCGGCCCTCCGTGGCCGCCCGGCGTGGAACTCGATCTTTTGCAACACAATCGATCAGTCAATTCACAAAGAGATCGATTCGACGCCGGGCGGCCACGGAGGCCGCCCCTACAGTACGTCCCGAGATTAATAAAAAATTTGTCGATTTTCGGTTTCCGCGTTCGACTTATAGATAGGAATTGACAAGATTCAAAAAATTGGGCATTAGGATGAACCTTTCGGTGGTCGGTGCGTACTCACTTTACCGTCCACAGCTCGGCGCTCTTAAACTAAGGTGAACTGCTTATGAAATATGCAAAGCTGATCTTTAAGAACATCCTGCGAAACAAAAGACGAACCCTGCTGACAATTTCGAGTCTGGTCGTCTCGCTCTTTCTGATCATAAGTCTGGCCACCATCCTTACCGAGTTTGACCGTGGCACCGAAGAAGCGAGCCCGCTGCGACTCGTGTCGCGCCACGCGGTTTCGCTCGGCTTCGTGATTCCCATGGCCCATCTCCCGAAGATGAAGACGGTGCCGGGTGTAAAGGAAGTGATGCCGTTCAGTTGGTTTGGCGGGATCTACAAAGACGAGCGCAACTTCTTCGCGAACTTTGCCGTCGATGCACGCAAGATGCGCGACGTAGTTCCCGAGATAAAAATGTCAGACGCGGACTGGCAGGCATTTATCAACGATCGCCAAGGGGCCATCGTCGGAGCCAAACTCGTCAAACTCTACGGGTTTACTCCCGGACAACGCATCACTCTGAAGAGCCCGATTTACAACGCGAGCGTCGAGTTCATCATTCGCGGCATATACACCGGCAGCGACGAGAAGACGTTGTACTTCCAGTACGACTATCTCAATGAACTGGTGCCCGCCTGGGCCAAAGATAACGTCAGCACCTTCAGCATTGTCACTAACACAGCGGAAGACGTGCCGCGCGTGAGCCAGGCAATCGATTCTCTCTTCGCAAACACCGATGCGCCCACGAAGACCGAAAGCGAGCGCGAATTCGCTCTCAGTTTCCAGACCATGATGGGCGGTGTGAAAACGTTTCTCTACGCCATCATGGCAGCAATCACGTTCTCGCTGTTGCTCGTGCTGGGTAACACAATGGCGATGACTGTGCGCGAACGGACGAAGGAGGTGGGCACACTAAAAGCGATCGGATTTCAGCGTGGAACTATCATCGCGCTGTTTCTGGGCGAGTCGCTGGTGGTCGCTTGTATCGGCGCTGCGATCGGAATCGGGGCCGCAGCATTGCTTTTCCGGTCAGTGGATCTGAGTCTTTACGTTCCGAATCTCATCTCCTTCGTTCCAACCGGTGAGACACTCGGGATTGCCTTCGGCCTTGCGATTCTAGTGGGATTCATCAGCGTGGTCTATTCGGCTTATCGTGTTTCAGGTTTGACGATCGCCGAGGCCCTGCGGAGCACTGAATAAGATGGCGCTACCGATAAAGTACAACATCAGAAACATCATCGTCAGAAAGGGCAGCACCCTCGCCACCGCTTTCACGATTGGTTTGACTGTCGCCGTCTTTTTAATGGTGATGGCACTCGCGCGCGGTATCGACATGACGCTCTCGAGCAGTGGCGAACCATTGAACATGATCGTGTTGCGTGAGGGCAGCACGGCCGAGCTGAACAGCTCTGTGACACGCGAGAACTTCAACGACCTGATATATCTCGACGGAGTTGAGCGTGAAGCTGACAAGCCGCTCGCTGCCGGCGAATTAGTCACGCTGATCTACAAGGCTCGCAAAGGCATGAGTCAGGGTTCGAATGTAACGGTGCGCGGTGTTGGGCCGATGTCGTTCAAGTTGCGCTCGGGATTTCAAACCGTTTCGGGACGATTGTTTCAGCCCGGTCTCACTGAGGCAGTTGTTTCGAAGCGCATTGCGGAAAGATTTCAGGGGCTCGACGTCGGCGACAGGTTCCGCATTCAGACGACTGACTACACGGTAGTGGGTTTGTTTGATTCCGCCGGGAAGGCTTTCGAATCTGAGATCTGGGTTGATATCAATTCGCTTGCGAGCACGACCAAGCGCGAGAACTACTCGTCAGTACTGATGCGCGTCAAAGATCCAAACGTTTTGACCGCGCTCAGCAAGAGAATCACAGACGATCCCAAGCTTCATTTGAAAGCTATTTCAGAGCGCACGTTCTATGAGGACCAGCAAGGCACTGCGTCGGGAGCGCTGAAGTATTTGGCTGGGTTCATCACTTTCATCATGGCCGTCGGAGCCGGCTTCGCCGGGATGAACACAATGTACGCGGCAGTGGCGCGACGTACGAAGGAGATCGGGACGTTACGTGTGCTGGGATTCGGACGCCTGAGCATTCTCATCGCGTTTCTTCTGGAGTCGATCGCGATCGCGTTGCTCGGAGCTGCCATCGGAATCGTCCTCGCGTTGCCGCTAAATTTCGTTTCGACTGGAACATCCAATTGGGTGACGTTTAGTGAGATTGCATTCAACTTTAGAGTCACACCTGATTTGATGGGTCTAGGATTGCTGTTTGGCGCCATCATCGGGTTTGTCGGCTCGCTGCTGCCGTCGATCCGCGCATCACGCTTCAAGATCGTCGATGCGCTGCGCGCTTAGCTTCACAGGCTGTACAGGATTTGCTCAGGATTTACATGTAAATCTTGAGTCATTTTGCGAATCCTGTCTAAATAAAATGGTCACGAACCCAAAATCAAAAGAATCTCAGGACGATCTCAATAAACGCCTCCGCAGTCTGAAAATCGATCGCGGACCGGCGCCGTCGCCAGCGGCGAACAATCGCTCGCCAAAACTCTTGTTGCTCGGCGTCGCGGTTGTGCTGGCACTGGCGGGATTCGGCTACGTGTTTTTCTTCTCGAGTGCCAAAACGATCTCCGCAGCTCCGGTTCGAGTCGAAACGGGCGCAGCATCTGCAGGCGAAAGCGTTCTATCTGCCTCGGGTTACGTCGTAGCTCATCACAAGATCGCCGTCGGTGCGAAAGTGATGGGACGCGTCGCCTGGATCGGCGTTGAGAAAGGCGACACCGTTCAGTCGGGACAAGTTCTCGTCCGCCTCGAAGCTAGCGAGTTCGTCGCGCAGGTGAACCAGGCAAAGGCTAACCTCGCCGCTGCTCAGGCGCAGTTGGACCGTCTCCGCACAGGTTCCCGACCCGAAGAAAAGTTGAAAGACAAAGCCGCTGTCATGCAAGCCGAGGCAAATCTGAAGAATGCAGAAGCAGAGTACCAGCGCACCGAATCACTATTCCGCTCGGGTGTCGCTTCGAAAGCCGACTATGACCGCGCACTCGCTCAACGCGATAGCGCAATGGCGACGGTCCAGGCAGCGCGCCAGTCAAGCACCATGACCGACATCGGACCTCGCAAAGAAGAGATCACTGCCGCCGCAGCCAGCGTGAACCAGATGAGGGCAGCACTCGATTACGCCAACACGCAACTCGCTGCCACCGAGATCAAAGCGCCCGTGACAGGAACAGTGCTCGCGCGCAGCGTCGAGCCGGGCGAAATGGTTAGTCCGTCCGCATTCGGCGGTTCCGGCGCACGGACTTCAGTTGTCGACCTCGCCGATCTGACAGATTTACAAGTCGAACTGGATATCAGCCAAACTGAATTCGCGCGTCTGAAACCATCACAGCGCGCCGAGATCATTCCCGAGGCTTATCCGAATCTGAAATTCACCGGATTCATCGAAGAGATCGCGCCTGAAGCAAACCGCGCGAAGTCGACGGTTCAAATAAAGGTAAAAGTTGAGAATCCAAACGAGCAACTGCGACCCGAGATGAATGCTCGCGTCAACTTTCTTTCTGACGCACCGGCGGCAACTGACAACAAGCCGGTAGCGCGCGTGCTCGTCCCCAAGACCGCGGTCATCAAAGCCGACAACACTTCGTACGTTTTTGTCGTGAAGGGTAACAAGGTCGAGCAGCGAACGATCCGCACCGGAGAAGAGCAAGGCGATGCGTATGTAGTTCTAGATGGATTGAGTGGCAATGAAACCGTGGCGATTGCCGGAGCTGATAAGTTACGCGATGGCGATCGAATCAAAGTTCAGTAAATGTTCCGCGTAATCTGTGTAATCTGTGGACTGAGGATGAAAACTAATCATGTCTGATCCGATTGTGAGAGTTCGCAACGTGAGCAAGCGTTTCAATCGCGATGGATTCGAAGTCGTTGCGTTGGACAATGTCGATCTCGAATTGCACCAGGGCGATTTCCTGGCGTTGATGGGACCGAGCGGCTCAGGTAAGTCGACGCTGTTGAACCTGCTTGCCGGCATTGATCGTCCGACTCAAGGCGAGGTCGAAGTCATGGGCACACAACTCACGCGCATGACTGAGAGTCAACTTGCCGTTTGGCGCAACGCTCACATCGGTTACATCTTTCAGACATTCAACCTCGTGCCGGTACTGACGGCTTTCGAGAACGTCGAACTGCCGCTGCTATTAACGAAACTGTCGAAAGCAGAACGGCGCAAGAACGTTGAAACGGCGCTCGATCTCGTCGGCTTGAGTGATCGGATGCATCACCAACCGAAGCAACTATCGGGTGGTCAGGAGCAGCGCGTTGCGATCGCGCGCGCTATCGTCACTGATCCTGATTTGATCCTCGCAGACGAACCGACGGGAAATCTCGACGCGCGCTCTGGTGAAGAGATTCTGAATATACTCGCGACTCTCAATTCAGAGATGGAAAAGACCATCATGCTCGTAACCCACGACCCGCACGCCGCCAGCTTCGCGTCAGAGCAGATGCATCTCGAGAAAGGTGTGATGACGGAATTGGAACCTGTCGCGACAAGGCAAGTCAGTGTTTAGCGCCACGGATAATACGGATTTGTGACTGATTAATTTGTGTTCTTGCGGCGTTTGAAATAGAAAGCCGGATCGGTTGGGGGTCCGGCGACAGTCACGAGTTCCCACCCGTTTTTTCCAAACCGGTCCATATGCTGTTCGAGGACGTAAGCCTCGCGAGCGAAGCCGGAGTCTGATTCCTTTCGCACACGGCCGGAGCCCGTGCCTGAGAAGTTGGTCGTAGTCGGACCAGCAACCACGAGGTATTCCCATTGATCTGCACGGTCGCGGGAGTCCGGTTCTTGTCCCGACGTCTTTACTACTGCGAGTGAGATCGCGATAAGAGAAAGAGCCACTGCGGTCAATAATCCTCTTTTTAGAAATTGCTTTGGTTCCATACGGACCTCCACGTTTCAGGTAGGCACTGCTCTCGCTATTCAACGTCTGAGTATTACCGACCGTTCCCAAACATTTACTCTGTAGGTCGATAACGTGAGGCAAGCAGACCTGTGGCGGCGTTTAGATCCAGGTCAGCGAAGAGGATGCCTTCTTTTCCGTAAGGCTGGTAATTGAGGAGTGTGCCGTCAGGTCGTGCGACAGCAGAGGTGGTCGGAGAGCCGGCGCTCGCATAGTTGACGGTGGCGAAATAGCAGGTGTTCTCCGCAGCGCGACACAAAGCAGCTTTCTCGTGAAATGAATTCTGAGACTCTGCGTAATCGGAAGGAACATAACTGCCGGGCGCGGCTTCATGAAACTGCGGATGAAATACGACGTGCGCTCCACGTCTCGCAGCCCATCGCACGGTCTCCGGATACCGCCAACCCTCATGACAGATGACCACACCAAACTTCAGCGCACCGCTTTCAAACATCTGCCTTCCTGAACCCGGTGAGTAGATCGTGTCTTCCGAAGGATCGAGTTGAACCTTGTCCTGAAAGCCCGCGATGGTTCCATCGCGATTGATCACAAGGGCTGTGATCAACACCGCATCGTCAACAACGCGTTCCGTTCCGAGGATCACGGCGACACTCGCTCTTCCGGCAGCTTCAGCGATCCTGACCCACGCGCTTTCGAGAAACTTCGAGTCAGGCGGCGGCACACTCTTCCCCGCCGCTCGATACCCAGGCACGAAACACTCAGGGAAGCAGACAACCTCGGCCCCACCCTCCCCCGCCTCAGCAATCGCCCGCTCAGTTAATGTGATCGATTCTTCAGGAGTTTTGGGAAAGCGAACATTCGCGAGTGCGATACGAAGCATGGTCTACGGCCTTCCGCTGTTGAAAAGAGGTTTGCACGAAAGGTGCGGTCTCAAACGTGGCGTGAAAAACAATGGGCCACCTCAAGATCAAGATGGCCCGTTGCTTCGCTGGCTAGGCGTCCAGGTGGCCCTGGTCGGGGGGCGCTGTGGGGACTGTTGTCACAACCTGCTTGCGTAGGAAACGACACAGGTATACACGCGCCATCTCACAGAGAATCACTGTCGCTGTGAGTAGAACAACGCAAAGAGCGGCGACGATCGAGATGACAATTGCGCCATAACTATCGTTCATCGCTAAATGCGTTCCCGCACCGGAGAGCCCACCAATATGCAGCAACGAAGTCGCCATCTGCGTTGCTCGATCTTCTCCCAGCATATTCGACTCCTTACGGTCGCGGACACTCCCGCCCTGCCGATTTCTCTGGTACTATCGGCCCTTCGGGTATATGCTGCGGCGTGACAGCCACTCTCGTATAAGGGGAGAAGGACTGTCACACCGAGCCTTCAGTGCCGTTCAAACGCGGCACTCTCGATCCCGCGGTACAGTCGCGGTATCAAGCTCGAGCACGGCGGCGTTGCGGGTAACACCGGGCGCCGCCAAAATTTTTCCAGCGCTCGCATCTTTGTTGTGCGCTCAAAACAAAAAGGCTAATCATTGCACTGAGAGCACAAGTGATTAGCCTTTACTTTTGTCGTTATTCTTTACTGTTTACACTTGTGCGCGAAGAGTCTTCCGGCGGGCGGATACACTCGTCTCAGTTACATTCCACATATTTTCCGTCTGAGGCGGTAAATTTGTGGAATTAGGGAAGGGTGTGCGTTGATAGTTAATCTGCCGTTGGGTAAGCGCAACGGTCGGCACGTTAAGCTTCGTGGTGGTAAGTTCAGTTCCGCTTTCGAAGCAAAAGCGGTCCTGGCGAAGTTCACCACTGTGCTCAGATGCCAGCACTGAACTTCGTCTTTTGATGTCGACTTGACTGGTTATGCAGAATACGCTGTTCGTTCAGTCGTATATACCAGGGTACACTCAAGTCGTTTCACGCCACCCTTCAGATTGCAACCGGCGGATATTCAGACGCTGATCATCGTTACTCCTGAACGCCGCTTTGAGTCGCGCACTGTGTATTCAGTTGTCAAAGATCCCGGCTCTTGCCGGCATGTGTACCTCAATGCGGTCGGAGTGTTTTTTAAGGGGTGTCCGACAAACTGTTTGATACCTAGACCATTCATAGTCCCACCCGTGGAAACGCCTCCAGTTTGCCGTTTCCAGAAGTATCAACCAGTCGCAAGAGAAATAGCCACCGCGAGAATACAAGATCCTATGTTTTTGGCAAGCTATTTTTGGATTTATGTAAAGACATACAGACTCACGAAACCGTTAGCTGCATGTGCTCGCTGGCGAGCAGTTGTGTCCCGAGCGCCCACCCCTAAATGTCTAATGCCCCGATTTTTCTAGGATTTTGCCCGGCACATGGGTTGCGATTGGAAGTCCAAACCATAAGCTTTGCCCCGCGAGCCAGGAGTTGGTTATGAAGTCGAAATACTGGTTGATTGTCGCTGCCGTCCTGTTTTTGACCGTCACCACGGAAGCTTTTGGGCAGGCCCCAAAGCCCCAAACCCATTCGACGCGGATCCTGCGCAATCGCGATGTTCTGCTAATGGTTAGCAAAGGAATGAAATCGGAGCTCATCATCGCGAACATTCTCACGTCGTCATGTAGCTTCGACATCTTTCCACCCGTACTCGATGATCTGAAACGACGCGGTGTTCCCGAACCGGTTCTGCAAGTGATGTCAGTAGTGCCGAACGGCCCACCGAATCTTCCTGAGGCGGGACAAGGCGGCGCAAGTTCGCTGGTCAAAACTGTAAAGCTGCCAAAAGGCGCGGCTGTGATAGTTGAAACGCTCTATCCGGTCTCGTCAGCGACTTTCAAAGTTAATAACACGATCGCGTTGGCCGTCACGCGTCCCGTGATCGTGGATGGGGCATTAATTATTCCTCGTGGAACGACTGTGCGCGCAAAAATTGTCAAAGCACAGAAGGCTCGCAACATGGGCCGCGGCGGTGCACTCACTTTCGAGGTGGAACAAATCGTAGCCATTGACGGCACAAAGATTCCAGTGCAACTCAGTGAGGCCACCGAAGGCAGCAATCAAATGAGCGCACTCGCAGTGGGAGCCGCGGCGACCTCGGCGCTGATCTTCCCGTACACAGCGCCGGCCGCACTGATTTGGGGATTCAAGAAGGGCGACGACGCGGTGATCCGCGGCAGTAAAGAGTTTGCAGCAGTCATCAAGGGTGATATTCAGGTACTCGGACTGGTTCCGGATAAAGATCGAGTTATTTATCACTACGCGGAGACGTTGAAGGCAAAGGAGAACAGCAGTTCGACGCCAACGGCCTTTCCGCGTCTTCCTGTTCGCAACTAGTTCGCGAGTCAGGAAAACCGGCACGGATAAGCGTTTTTAACTAAGTAAGATCAAGACCATTTTAAGAGGAGCATTCCCGACAAATGCGATTCGATTGGATGACCATCGTAGCCATTCTGGTGATCGTTGTTGCCGTTGGCTATCTGATAATTAAGCGCCGCAGTAAGGCTTAGTTGATCTCCGACAAAATGTTGCAGACAAACCTGGCCCAGGTCAGGTTGGGGTGAACTGTTTGTATTTGGGAGCGAGCTCGTGAGTAAGAAGCGCATCGGCATCTTTGTTATTGCGTATAACGCCGTCAATAAACTCGACTGGACGCTCGACCGCATCCCTCAAGAGGTGTGGGAAAAGGTCGAGGAAGTTTTTCTTTTTGACGACTGCTCTACTGACAACACCTACTACGCCGCGATTGGATACAAGCACGCCAAGACAGTCGAAAAACTGACGATTCATCGCAACGCAAAGAACCTTCGCTACGGCGGAAATCAGAAAGCCGGTTACGAGTACGCGATCGCGCGCGGGCTCGACATTGTCGTGATGCTTCACGCTGATGGGCAGTATGCGCCCGAAGTGTTGCCGCAGTTGCTCGCACCGCTCGAATCTGGCGAAGCCGACATGGTGTTCGGATCTCGCATGTCTGAAGGTGGCGATCCACTTGCCGGCGGAATGCCGAAGTACAAATTCCTCGGCAACAAGATTCTGACGTGGATGGAAAACCGGATTACGGGAATGCGTCTTTCGGAATTTCACTCCGGGTATCGTTTGTATAGTTGCGCCGCGCTGAAAAAAGTTCCCTTCCGTCAGAACTCGAATGAGTGGCATTTCGATACCGACATCCTGATCCAGTTTCATGAGGCGGGCTTGCGCATTTGCGAACGGCCGATCCCGACTTACTATGGTGACGAGATCTGCTACGTCAATGGAATCTCATATGCATTCAATTGCGTTAAGGCAGCTCTGACGTACAGGCTACATAAGGCAAAACTGATGTACGAGTCGAAATACGACATCGACGGCGAGCATTACACGTACAAGCGAGACGATCCTTACAGCAGCCACTCGCAGATTCTCGAATGGATCGATCAGGAGAGACCGGAGGAAGTGCTGGAGGTAGGTACAGCCACCGGATACCTGAGCGCCGAGATGACAAGACGTGGTTGCGCCGTGACTGGTGTCGAGAGCGATCCGGAAATGGCAAAGATTGCCGAGCAACACTGCAGCCGCATGATCGTTGGTGACGCCGAGCAGTTGGATTTTTCAAAGCTTGGAAAATACGATGCGATCGTTCTCGGCGACGTCGTCGAACACCTGCGCAATCCGCAGCAGTTTTTGAAGAGCATGGCCCAACGGCTCAAGCCGGGCGGCAAGGTGTTAATGTCGTTACCTAACGTTGCGAACATTTGGGTTCGTCTGAACCTGCTGTTCGGCCGGTTCAATTACAGTCGCGTGGGCATTCTCGACGAAACTCATCTGCGATTCTTCACTTTGGCCAGTTCAAAGCGAATCGCAAACGACTCCGGCTACGAAGTGCTGAGCACGAGTGTGACGCCGATACCGCTGCCCTTGATCCTTCCGGCGACGAGCAAGGGTCGAGTCTTAAGCTTTCTACACATTCTGAATTGGGGTTTGACCAGACTCAGAAAGACGCTGTTTGGCTATCAATTTATTCTGGTATGCCAGCCCAAGGCGTGATACAGGTTTGCTTTACCTCAAAAGTCCGAAATCGTTCTTGGATCGGGTCAGTACAGGGAGCGGTAGCGACCTGGTCAGTGATCAGCATGCGACAGTTCCTAATGATTCGTGACTCCTATGGTTTAACCAGGTCGCTACCGCTTCCTGTACTGACCCGATCCAAGCGTGGGGTCCGACTCTTGAGAACAAAGCCATACACGTTTCTCACGAACGTCTAATTCTGACGGGTTAAATATCAACGTCTGAATGTATCAGTCTCCCGCGATTCCGAGCCCGAACTCACGTTTTAGTAAAAGTCTCCGGAGAGCATTCATTTTGCTCGCCGTTGTCTTGTGCCTCGCTGCTACCGCCGCTCATATATACCTCAGGGCTTCGGCCGACGACGCGACTGGTCCTATATCAGTCCTTAATCATCTTTTCGATCTGGTTGTTGCTCTGCTGATTTCGTTCGTAATACTTTGCGCCGGACATACACTCATCAAACGGTTCAAGCTTCAGTTCACAACTCAGGCAGAGAACCTTGCCTTCTCGTTTTTTCTAGGAACGGGTGTTATCGGGCTGTTGGTTCTTTTTGTTGGCTTACTCGGACTGTTGCGCGGTTGGTCCATGGTTGCGCTGCTGCTCGCTGCTTTGGCCATTTCAGCACGTGATATTCCCGAGTTGCTGCAACGCATCGCGCAGGCCTTTCGAACTGCTTTCGCCACGCCTGAAACAATTCCCCTCTCTGCCGGCTTTATCGCGATACTCGTACTCTTCATGCTACGAGCTCTAACGCCACCACACACCGCCGACGAACTTATTTATCATCTGCCCGTACCACATCAGTTCGTTGAAGCCGGTCGTATTTTTCCTTCCTACGACAACTCGTTAGGAAACGTGCCTTTCCTCATTCACATGATTTACCTCGTCTGTCTCGAAATGGGATCAGACATCGCAGCAAAAATTTTCAGCCTGTTTCTTGCCATTTCAACAGCGATCTCCCTTTACGCTTTTTGCAACCGGTACATTTCACGCAAGATCGGCGTGATCTCGTTGTTTGCTTTTTTCGCTGCGGGAATGATTGTCGAGGTGGCGGTTACGACTCGTATCGACGTTGCGCTTGCCGGTCTGCTTTTCGCCTGCACTTACGCGATGATCAACTATCTCACAACCGGCGTGCGTGGCTGGTTGTGGCTTTCCGCGCTCTTTGCCGGTTTTAGCCTGGGAATCAAACATACCGCTGCACTTTGGATTTTCTTTGTCGGCATTCTTTACCTGGTGGAAACTTTCAGGAGTCGTGAGTCGCTTGGCAAGATCCTCTGGCGTGGCATCGTCTACACACTGATTGCGATCGCAGTGGCCTCACCCTGGTACATCAAGAACGCGGTTTGGTTTCACAATCCACTTTATCCATTCGTTACTGGTGAAGTCGCGTCGTACGGCGAGAACGGCATTCGCTACTTCAATGCCGACGATGAACGAAAGCT
This sequence comes from Pyrinomonadaceae bacterium, assembly GCA_035606195.1. Lineage (GTDB taxonomy): Bacteria > Acidobacteriota > Blastocatellia > Pyrinomonadales > Pyrinomonadaceae > PSRF01. The sequence continues at coordinate 1,168 of DATNFX010000356.1, read as the reverse complement.
CGACGCACACTTCTCGGTAGCTCAGAGAGAGATACCTGCGATCGTGGCAGGACAGCAACAGGAATTGGAAAAGCAGGCTGGCCGGCGCCTTGAACGACACCCGATGCGTTTATGGGAATACTTCCTTCAACCGAATACATACCTGATGGCTGAACCGCATCAGTTCCCAAATTACCTGTTTCTACTCACGCCGCTGATACTCTTTTTTAGACCGACTCGGTGGATCTGGTGGTTGCTGGGTTTGAGTCTGGCGTTTGTGTTCAGCGTGAGTTTCACTTCGTGGATAGCACGCTACCTGGTGCCAGCGTACCCATGTTTGACCATTGTCTGCGCATACATAATCGCGGCACTGTCGACGCGGTTGAAATCGCTGCCCGCACTCGCGAGAAGAATCCCAACGTATACGCCTGCCATCGCGTTAGTGCCCGTTCTCACGGCCTGCGTCGCTTCGATGCAATACTTTCGCAGCCCGGCTTATCTCATTGGTTCTATTTCTCGTGATGACTTTGTTGGGCGGCTCTCCTTCAATCGGCCCATTCAGTTCGTCAACAAGAATTTACCTCCCACGGCTCGCGTTCTGATCATTGGGGCACAGATGAACTATGGTCTGCAGCGTCCATACTTGTCCGACGAGAGCTGGTTTGCCACTAAGTGGCGACGCCTGCTCGTGCAGAATGATTCGCTCGAGGCGGTTAACGAGCAGCTAAAGGCGCAAGGCTTCACTCACATCTTCTACAGTCCGACGTTATTCCTTTTTGCTGCTGAGATGGGTGTTGAAGGAACGGGCGGAATGAGTTTGATTGCCCAGGGCGAAGGAGTCAAGAAGAGCCCCGAGTATCCGCTTTTACGCAACTGGTCCACATTCACACTTTATAAACAGAAATTTCTCGAACCGGTTTATTCTGACAAGAACGGTTATGAGATCCTCAGAATAAAGTAGTCGTGGTTTACACAAACGGTCTGAAATCCCGCCCACGGCAGTGGGCGGATCGTTCAGGTCCTTTCTATGCGATAGGTCGGTTTGCGGGTTTGAATCCCGCCCACGGCAGTGGGCGGATCGTTCAAGTCCTTTCTATGCGATAGGTCGGTTTGTGGTTTGAATCCCGCCCACGGCAGTGGGCGGATCGTTCAAGTCCGACCTATTCATCAAGCAAGATAGTAAGGACCT
>DATNFX010000355.1:0-3517 GCA_035606195.1 Pyrinomonadaceae bacterium | reverse complement strand
TTGTAAGTCGCTGGACCATTACCTTCGCCAAACCGCGGCAGGACGACTGGGCCGCCAAGGCTGCCGCCAAACTGGCGGAAGAACCGCTCGACTCGTTCCGTGCGTCCTCGACCAAAATCGTTTGGATACTTATTGAACGCGTTGAGCTTCGGACTGTCGTACTTTAAAAACGCGCTGCCATGGAAATCATTGGTTCCATTCTGTGAGACGACTTTGATCTGCGCGCCGGAGTTGCGACCGTCTTCCGCTGAATAAGTCGTTGACGAAACCTGAATCTCCTTTACGGATTCCTGGTTTGGTGTGACGACAGCGGCGCCACCGTGACTGAGACTGTTGACGCTCACGCCATCGATCTGAAAATTGTTCGCGGAGACGCGTTGGCCGTTGGCGCTAATCTGCGGCTGGTTCTCCGCCTGAAAGATCGAGTTACTCGAGCCGCCGGGACCAGGGGAATTCGGAAGTGCGGAAGAGTTTCCGTTGGCTGAGCGAGATGCATCGCCAAAGACGCCGGGCGTCAGCCGGATCAGTTCGTACGGATCACGACCGGCCTGCGGCAGTCTTTTCACCTCGGTGGTGGTGATTCCTTTTGCGACGTTTGCGTTTTCAGTCTGCAGTTCCGCGGCAGCCTCGTCGCTGATGACTACCGTGGCAGTGACCTCACCAATCTCGAGGATCACATCGACGCCCTGAATCACCTCGGCGCTCACAGCAAGGTTTTCCGCGATGCTCTTCTTGTAACCGGCCTTCTCGACCGTTAACTCGTATTTGCCGGGAGCGAGGCCCGTGATGCGATAGAAGCCCTCGGCATTGGATGTGACTTCCTGAGTCTTTCCAGTTTCCGTATCTTTAAGCACAACCTTCGCGTCGGGCACGAGGGCGCCGGCAGAGTCGGAGATCGTCCCCTGGACACCGGCCCGAAACTGGGCGTGAGCCGTAATCACTACGCATAAAATGAAAATACCGCACAGCAACGTACGGGCTAGACTGTAGGTAGTTCGCGACATTGCAAGGCCCCCTCCCGGGCCAAAGTTTCCGTGCCAAGCTTTCGCAAAGAATTGGGGAATGTACGTCGGGGGAGACCGATAATGCCGAACCTGGACCATCCGAAAATACAACGGCGGAGGTATTTTAGCTATGCAAACCTTTTCACGAAAGTGTTCTTTTTGTCGCGGTGATTTGACGGCGTGTTGACACTTCAGAAGAATCGACGTGTTTATGGAACAAAGTTCAAAGTGGCTTGAGCCGCCGGACTCGCTCTCGCTCGAAGCGGGACAGGTACACGTCTGGCGAATTAGCCTCGATCAGGAAGAGCAGTTATTGGATCGATTTCGACGAACACTGGCGCCGGAAGAACTCGATCGGGCCAGGCGATTTCGCTTTGAACGACTTCAGAAGCATTTCGTTGCGAGCCGCGGGTTTCTGCGGAATGTGCTCGCGCGATATCTATCGGCAAAACCGGAAGAGCTGAGGTTCACTTACAACGCCTACGGCAAACCGGCGTTGGCAGGTGAGGAGAGTTTGCAGTTCAACATGTCGCATTCGCATGAGATCGCGCTCGTGGCCGTGACTCGTGACGCGGCGGTGGGCGTCGATGTCGAGCACATTCGCGCAGACTTCGCGAGTGACGAGATTGCAAGGCGCTTCTTTTCGCGCGTGGAAGTGGAGACGTTTAATTCGTTGGCAAAGGAAGAGCAGGTGGCAGCCTTCTTTCGATGCTGGACGCGGAAGGAAGCCTATATCAAAGCGATTGGAAAAGGATTGTCGCAACCGCTCGACGGTTTTGATGTGACGCTCGCGCCTGCCGATCCAGCGGCGTTGTTGCGTCCGGGTGCTGAAGACACGGCGACGTGGTCGTTCAGTGATATAGACGTCGGCCCAGCCTACGCCTCTGCGCTGCTGGTCGAAGGCTCAGTTTCCGACATCGCATTATGGGATACGTCGCTATAACGCTGAAAGCGTTCGCTAACCTTAGCCCAGAGTTGGAGCGAAGCGACAACCCTGGGTATAAATTTCAAATAGCGAGTTAACCCTGAAAAGGGTTCCTCTCAAGGCAAACCCTTCCAGGGTTCAATGCATTTTATATCGCTCACCCAGGGTTCTCGCTGCGCTCGAATCCTGGGCTCAAATTAGCGAACGCCTTCAGCGTTAAGTTCAGACTTGACTCTGTACCCGGCTACAGGGTTTAGAATAGCGTCTATGAAGTTATTGAAGATTGGCGAAGTCACGAAGGCGAGCGGGGTCGGGATTGAGACGCTGAGGTTTTATGAGCGCAGTGGCTTGTTAGGCCGCCCGGCACGCACCCAAAGCGGATACAGGCTTTACGACGCCGACATACTCACACGCCTCGATTTCATCAAGCGCGCACAGGTGCTCGGTTTCTCACTTCAGGAAATCAAACAAATCATTGCCGACAAGCAGGCCGGTCGCAGTCCGTGTCGCGAAGTGCGCGAGATTGTGCGCCAGCGTCTCGACGAGCTCGACGAAAAAATGAGAGAGATGCGTCGCTATCGCAGAGAGTTGGGAGCGGCCCTCGCTCGTTGGGAAGAAACAGGCGAACTCGACGGACATGTTTGCGGGCTGATCGAAGGAGCTGAAGTCGAGCACACGAATCCGATGCAACATCAGCTACGCAGTTCGGCAAAACGAAAGAACGCAAGGAAATGAATCACGCTCCAACTCACGCAATGCATCCGGCGTCGTCAGCTTCGGCTGCCGTCGATCCGGTCTGCGGAATGAAGGTAGATCCCGATAACGCGGCGGGCTCGTTCGAGTATCAAGGTAAGACTTACTACTTTTGCAGCACGCATTGCCTGCATCGTTTCCGCGAGCATCCCGAAAGCTTCCTCAACCCGGTTCCGCAGGCACCGATCGGAATCACCCGACAACCGAAGCCAGTCGCACGAGATCAGAAATATACCTGCCCGATGCACCCGGAAATCGTGCGTGATGGTCCGGGTAGTTGTCCGATCTGTGGCATGGCTCTCGAGCCCCTCACGGTTTCTCTCGATCAGGAAGAAAACCCTGAACTCGTGGACATGACGAGGCGATTTTTAATTGCGGCGGTCCTGACGATCCCGGTGTTCGCGTTGGGTATGAGTGACTTGATCCCAGGTCAGCCGTTGCAGCAATTGGTATCAATGCGCACGCTGCAATGGGTGCAACTAATACTCGCGACGCCGGTGGTGTTGTGGTGTGGCTGGCCGTTCTTTGTGCGTGCGTGGGAATCCATCGTGCATCGCAGTTTGAATATGTTCACGCTGATTGGGCTCGGGGTTGCGGTCGGCTACCTGTTCAGTGTGATTGCCGTTGTTCTGCCTGGTGTGTTTCCGCACTCGTTTCGGCATGCTGACGGTAATGTACCCGTTTACTTTGAAGCGGCTGCGGTGATCGTCACACTTGTACTGTTGGGCCAGGTTCTCGAGCTGCGTGCGCGCAGTCAGACTGGTACGGCGATACGGGAACTGCTCGGACTAGCTCCGAAGACTGCGCGTCGCATCAGCCAAAACGGACAGGAGGA
>DATNFX010000354.1:0-17555 GCA_035606195.1 Pyrinomonadaceae bacterium | reverse complement strand
GCAGGTGCGCGGGGCGCTTTGTTGGCTGGAAGCGGTTCGAGCGTGTTTGGTGTCTTTGATGACGAGGCGGCGAGAGATCGCGCCCTTGACAATCTAAAGTGTGAAGCAGGATGGCGAGTATTTTCCTGTGAGACCGTTTCACGCGTTGAGTATTTCGAGGCAATGAATTCATCGGGGTTCCCGCTTTTTACGCTCTCTTAAAACTGCAAACAGACAAACAGATACTGGGGCGTAGCCAAGTGGTAAGGCACCGGTCTTTGGAACCGGCATTCGTTGGTTCGAATCCACCCGCCCCAGCCAAGTTATTGCCGATTGCCGATTGCCAATTGCCGATTTGAAAACTCCCGGAGTCAAAAAATTGGCAATCGGCAATTGGCAATCGGAAATGAACTGAAGCTATGAGCACAACCGGCGGCATCAAGATCTTTTCTGGAAATGCGAATCCCAAACTGGCGGAAGAGATTTGCCGCCATTTGACCTGCGACATGGGTAAGGCGTTCCCGGAACGTTTTTCTGACGGCGAGTTCAACTTTCAGATCGACGAAAACGTACGCGGCGGCGACGTCTTCATCGTGCAACCGACTTGCCCTCCAACCGATGCGCACCTGATGGAGTTGCTGGTGATGCTCGACGCTTTTCGTCGCTCATCAGCGGAACGCATTACAGCCGTGCTTCCTTATTACGGCTACGGGAGGTCGGATAAAAAGGATCGGCCGCGAGTTCCGATTTCAGCGAAACTCGTCGCTAATTTGATTGCAGTGGCGGGCGCCGATCGGTTGCTGACGATCGACTTGCACGCCGCTCAGATTCAGGGCTTCTTTGATATTCCGGTGGACCACCTGTATGCTGCACCGGTTTTTATCGGCTACTATCAGGAACACCCGCTGCCGAATTTGACGGTGGTAGCTCCAGATACCGGCGGCGCTGAACGCGCCCGGGCATACGCAAAACGGCTCGGAGCCGATCTTGCTCTTTGCGACAAACGTCGCGAAAAGGCCAATGTGGCCGAGGTTATGAACGTGGTTGGTGACGTTCGTGGCCGTAGTTGTTTGATCGTCGACGATATGTGCGACACCGGCGGTTCGTTGACTAAGGTAGCGCGCGCTTTGAAAGAGGCGGGTGCTGAACGAATACATGCGTGCTTCACGCATCCGGTGTTTTCCGGCAAGGCAGTGGAACTACTGCGCGAGTCGGACATTGAAAAAGTAATCGTTACAAACACGATTCCGCTACGCGATCACGCGTGCGAGCTTGATAAGATAAAAGTACTAAGTATCGCGCCGCTTCTGGCGAAAGCGATCAAGTCGATCCACGAGGAAACTTCTGTCTCCTCGCTCTTCGTTTAGCGAAGGGCAAACACTGATGGCTTAAACGAAGACCATCAGCGACAAGGCAATTGCCGATTGCCAATTGCCGATTGCCAATTTGAGGGCTCTTAACGAGCTAACAAATTGGCAATTGGCAATCGACAACTGGCAATGGTCCTGTCGCTGAAAGTTTGTAAGGAGAACTCATGGCGGAGAAAAAAGATTTCAAGGTGCAGGCAAAGCTGCGTGAGGGTCGCGGCAAAAACGATGCGCGACGCGCGCGGCGCGATGGCATGGTGCCCATTACAGTTTACGGCGGGGGATCAGAGACAGTTGCTGCCGTCGCTCCGGCCCGTGACCTCGCTGCGATCCTTCGTTCTGAATCTGGACGAAATACGATTTTCACCATCGACGTCGACGGCGTGGGCGCCAGCGAAGTGATGTTTCACGATCGACAGATCGATCCGGTGAAGGGCCGTCTGATTCATGCCGATCTGGCGAGGCTTGTTAAAGGACAGAAGATTGACGTGACTGTGCCGCTGCATCTGGTTGGTGAACCCATTGGCGTGAAAGAGAAACAGGGCGTATTGGAGCAAATCATTCGTGAAATCGAAATCCGGTGCGAGCCACGCGAAATTCCCGACACATTGGATGTGGACGTTTCCAACCTCGACGTGCATGACCTCTTACACGTTTCCGACATCACGGTCGCCGAGGGCATTGAGATTCTGACTGATGCTGAACAGGTAATTGCGACTGTCGGTATCGTGAAGGAAGAGGTCGCTCCTGCAGTACCGGCTGAAGGTGAAGAGCCCGCCGAGCCCGAAGTGATTGGCAAGGGCAAGAAGGAAGACGAGGGCGAGGAGTCCGAATAAGTTTGTGGACAGGATTTACAGGATTGTTTCACGATTTACACGTAAATCCTGATCAAATCCTGTAAATCCTGTCCCATGTTGATTGTTGGCTTAGGAAATCCGGGGAAAGAATACGAGTGGACGCGCCACAACCTCGGGTTCATGCTGATTGACAAGTTGGCCCACGACGAAGGAATCGCAGTCGGACGTAAGGAATGCAGTTCCCTTGTAGGTCGTGGTGAGATTGAAGGTGCGGTGACAAGGCTCGCGAAACCGCAGACCTTCATGAATCTGAGTGGACAAGCGGTTTCGTGCTTGCTGGCGAAACTGCAAACCGAGTCGCCGATTAAGCAGCTCGTGGTCATTTCGGACGACCTGGCATTGCCGCTCGGCGCGATTCGCATTCGCGAACGTGGCTCAGCAGGTGGGCACAACGGGCTGAAGTCGATCATCGCCTCGATCGGTACCAATGAGTTTGTGAGATTGCGCATCGGGATTCAGCCGGAGCACCCAATCTCAGACTCGAAGCGGTTTGTGCTCGATGAGTTTCCGCGTAGCGAGCGAACAGTGGTAGCAGAAGTGCTCGAGCAGAGCGCAAAGGCGATACGAACGATAATTCGGGATGGCGCTTTGAAAGCCATGAGCGAGTTTAATTGATTGCCGATTTCCAATTGCCGATTGCCAATTTGAAGACCTTCGTATTTCCGGTTTTTCAATTGGCAATCGGAAATCGGCAATTGGCAATAAACTGGGAGGTTTGATTTTGGAAAAGAGACAGTACGAAGTGGTCTTCATAGTAGACCCCACGGCCGACGAAGAAGTGCCGAAACTCACTGAAAGCTTCTCGCAGATCGTAACCGATCAGGGCGGCACCGTGACCAAGGCCGAGACCATGGGCAAACGGCAGCTAGCCTACGAGATCCTGCACCACAAAGACGGCACGTTTGTGTTGCTCGAGATCGAGGGATCGGGCCGTGAGATTGCCGAGCTCGAACGTCGCATGCGCGTCAACGATCGTGTGTTGCGATACATCACGGTGCGCGTCGATGAGGATCGCCGTCGCGCAGAAAAGTTGAAAGCGCGTCGCGCGCGCAAAGCGGCAAAGCGTCCGGAACGAGGCGGCAGCTCTCCTTCGCGTCGTGGACCAGCCATGGAGTTCTCGGACACATCCGGCGAGTAGATGCCGAGTAGATTTGGACCGACCGAGTAAGAGGATAATTTATGTCAAGCAATTATGAAGACCGCCAGCGCGGCGGTGGTTATGACAGTGATGACGATGGCGACAGACGCCCAATGGGCGGTCGTGGCGGCGGTCGTCGCATGCACCGGCGACGTGTCTGTCGTTTTTGCATCGACAAGGTAGACCTCATCGATTTCAAAGATGTCAGGTTGTTGCAGAACTACCTTCCCGAGCGTGGCAAGATTCTGCCGCGACGCATCTCCGGTAGTTGTGCGACGCATCAGCGCATGCTGGCGGAGGCGATCAAGCGTGCCCGCAACATCGCGCTGCTTCCGTACACAACCGACTAAGGGGATAGGAGAAGGAAATGGCACACACGAAAGTACTTTTGCGTGAAGATGTTGATGATCTCGGTGCGCGTGGCGAAATCGTCAGAGTGAGAGCTGGTTACGCGCGTAACTATCTACTGCCTCGCAATCTCGCAGTTGAAGCGACTGCCGGAAACGTCAAGGGCATCGAGTCGGAACGCGCGGCATTGTTGAAGAAGGAAGCGAAGGAACGCGCCAGTGCTGAATCTCAAAGCGAAACAATGGGTTCGCTCAATCTGGAGTTCAAGCGCAAAGCCGGTGAGCAGGGTGCGCTGTATGGGTCGGTGACCTCAATGGATATCGCTGAGGCCTTGAGAGAGCGCGGCTACGAGATCGAACGTCATCGCATTCATCTGCGTGAGCCGTTGAAGCGCCTTGGTGAGTACACGGTACCCGTCAGACTTCACCGCGAAGTTACGATTGATCTGAAGGTCAGAGTGGCTGCGGAAGGCGAGGTTATCGTCGGTCATCTGAGTCCGGAACAGGAAGCCGAGCTCGCGAAGTCGGAAGAACCTGAAGCCACGGATTAACACGGATGCAACGGCCACGGATTTAAAACTGAAAAACCGAAAATTTTATTGCCACAATAAGACGCTGCATGTTAAGAGCATGCGGCGTCTTTTTTAGGTGAATTAAATGGCAGCTCCAGACCCAATTCGTGACCAACCTTTCGAACGTGCGCTTCCGAATAGTGCGGAAGCGGAACGCGCCATTCTTGGCGCTATCCTGCTCGACAACGGACTGATCAGCCAGGCGATCGAGCAATTACGTCCGGAAGACTTCTACGTTCCTTCGCACCGCCGCATCTTTGTCGCGATGATTGCGCTCTTCGAACGCGGCGCGGAAATCAATCCGATTCTAATCGGTGAAGAGCTAAAGAAAGAGAACGCGCTGGAAGCAGTCGGAGGAATCAGTTTCATCACCAACCTGACTTACGGCTTGCCACACTCGACCAACATCGCTCACTACGCGAAGGTCGTGCGGGGCAAGTCGATGCTGCGACAACTCGTCAAAACGTCGAACAAGATTACGCAGGAAGCACTCGCCGAAGAGGATGAGCCCGAGATCATTCTCGACCACGCCGAGCAGGCAATCTTTCAGCTTGCCGACGAGCGGATCCGGCAGGGCTTCATGCACGTCAAACCGATTGCTGAACAACTGCTCGAGAAGATTCAGGAGATGGAAGGCCGGGCCGCAGTCCTGACCGGTCTCACCACCGGCTTTGCCGATCTCGATAAGATGACTTCGGGTTTGCAGAATTCCGATCTCATCATTCTTGCGGCGCGTCCTTCGATGGGAAAGACCAGCTTCGCACTTATGCTGGCGGAAAATGCGGCGATACTTTCCGGCGCTGTCGTTGGCGTGTTTTCGCTCGAAATGTCGAAAGAGTCCCTCGTGATGCGCATGCTCTGTTCACAGGGCAACATCGATGCGCAGCGTTTCCGCAATGGTTTTCTTTCGCGTCTCGAGTGGGCACAAATTGCGAAGTCGCTCGGCGTTCTGGCTGACACGAAGATCTTTCTCGACGACACGCCGGGATTGAGCGTGTTGGAGATGCGCGCGAAGATCAGACGTCTCGCGGCGGAACAGAAAAAGCTTGACCTGATCATTGTCGACTACTTGCAGTTGATGTCTGGTTCGTCAAAACGTGTGGAGTCGCGGCAACAGGAAGTGTCGCAGATTTCGCGTGAGCTTAAGGGGTTGGCGAAAGAGATGAATGTGCCGCTCGTGGCTTTGTCGCAGCTTTCTCGTGCGCCTGAGTCGCGCGCGAGTACTCAGCACCGCCCACAACTGTCAGATTTGCGTGAGTCAGGTGCCTTGGAACAGGATGCTGATGTGGTGGCGTTCATCTATCGTGAGGAAGTATACAAAACGCCCGACGAACGCGAAGCGATGCCGGAAGATCAAAAGAACATCGCCGAGCTGATCATAGCGAAGCAACGTAATGGCCCAACGGGGACGGTTGATCTTAGGTTCACCCCGTCGAGCATGCGCTTTGATAATCTGTATCGAGAATAGGTCCTATAGGACAAATAGGACCTCTATTAAGGCTCGAACACCTTCGGATCGATCTGCACGTTATGCTTCACCTCTTTCACGGTGAATACCATCGTCGCTTTGGAAACGCTGGCACTGACACTGAACGGGTATTTGATCCCCTCAACCTCCTGCCAATCATCGTAGTAAATCTCGGCCTTTGCTGAAACCTTTCCAACCGTCGTGAGTATGTCACTCCGCACGGGCAAATAGGTTTGTGTATCCAGGTAAAGTCGTTCGACCGCTCCTGCGGCTTGCAAGTCGAGCACGTAGACTTCGCGATAACCTATCTTGCTCGTACCTGCCAGAGTAATTTTCGGGTAAACGTCTTTGAGCTTCAGATGGCCATAAAAATCACCGGTGCGCTGTAGTGCCATCACCTCATTCTTTTTTAATATCTCCAGGCCCAGGGGCGTCCGTGACCAGCCAGTCTGACCATTGAAACCCTGTCTCAGCGGTCCGACTGGACGTGCTTCAAGGAGACTTGAAATCTTGTTAGGAGCCTGCGCATACGTTTCGAATTTTCCACCTCGACTTACGCCAACGACGTCGACAGTTCCTTTGACGACCCGACTTGTTATCGCATCGATTTTGGCGGCGCCGCCAATCGCCTCTAAATACTTCGCGAGAACATCATCAACAGACGGCAGCGAGCCTGACGCTGAGACTGTCCGCCCATCATTGATTGTCACACTGCCACTCTCGCCACCAAGCATCCGTGACTTTCCGGATGAAACTGGCTCGGCAACCATCGACGTGTTGACTGTAGACGATGCGCTTCGAGATGGATTCGCGCCCGCGCGATTCTCACTCATAGACTGCAGCAGCTCTTTTGCTTCCTCCCTTACGGACTGATCCGAATCGCGGGTGAGTGGCTCCAGAATCTGTCGCGCCGCAGCGGGATCGGAGCGTCGCAGGTAGATCTGTGCCAGCAGCAGCGCATAACCCGTTTTCGAAGGCTCGAGTTGCCGCGCCTTTTGGGCCATCTCAATTGCTTCGTCGAGCCGTTCGTTTCTTACCAGATCGACGATCGCGAGCAGGTATGGCGCCGGCGCGTAATGCGGATCCAGCTTGATTGCGCGTAGCAGTTGCTCGCGCATCATCGCCGCATTCTCGGCTGAGTAACCCGACACGCGGCCGTCCGCGGAGATGTTTTCGCGACTCAGCACGTATGCGTGGAGATAATGAATGTAGGCAGTCTGCGGGGAAGCAGTTGCTTTCTGCAGGTACTGCTTCGCCTCTGCATAGCGGCGCTGGTTCACATAAAGCAGACCTAACGAGGCGTACGACGGAGTGAACCCGGGGTCGAGCGTGATCGCCTGCTTGAGATAGCGTTCGGCATCACTATCGCGCCCACCGTGCAGCAGGAGATCGCCGAGGTAGTAATTGACTTCGCCCTCAGAAAGCGTTGAGCGTTGCATAGCGGTGTAGGAACTAGAGGTTTGTGGGTTGTCGCTGGCGGCCAGGCGTAGTGGTGTCAGGTTTCCGTTACGTACATAAGAGCGCAGTTCTTCTTCAAGCGTTGCGATAGTGACACCAAAGGAACTCTCGATGGCTTTGGTGACTTCCGTGCCGCTGCTTATCTGCTGCAGAAATCGTTTGAACTGCTCCTGCCGTCCGGAGTCACGAAGCATGAGGTAATGGACCAGCGCCCACGACTCTCCATAAAAGATTCCGGTTTTGTCGTCCTCATTGTAGTAAGGCGAGTCAAAGCCGACCGAGAAGAGCGTCTTCAAAGGTAGCAGACCTTCGCCGCGCAGATGTTGAATGTAATACGGGATTGGCGCGCCGAGGAGAGCATCGTTACCCGAAAACTGTAACGAGCCGTAGAGTTCGGCGAGACCTTCGTTCAGCCACAACGGTGCTCCGGGAATGTTGTCCTTGAGATGCAGGTGGACGTATTCGTGAAACGCAGTGCCGAAGGGATCGCGATCGCGCTCATCAAGTGAGATCGCGATGTAGTTGATGTCGTCTCCGGGTTGGAAGAAGCCGGAAACGTTTGCCGCGCGTCCCTGGTAGATTGGTTTGAATGGACGAAACGAAGCCTCGTCGCGAAAGACGATGACAGTTGTGGGCACCGACGAATCGATAACGTTGCGCGAGATCAGACGTGCGAAAGAGCGATGAAAGAATTCGAGCCAGACAGCTACCTGCCGAAGCTTTTCCGGATCGGCATTGCCGATCACGAACATGTTGTTGGTACGGACGCTGCGCCACGTGTCTCTGGTTTGGGGGCCTGCGATAAGACGAGGCTGCGCCTGTGCTGCGCCGCTTTGAAGAGTACACAGTGCGGCGAGAATCAGCGCAATGAAGATCTTCATAATGTCCTTTTCTGTCGGGGGAGAGCAGTAAAGGGTTGTTTAGACGGTGGGTCTAGTTCTCAGCACCATTGGGGCGTCCGTGGTCTTCACGACGATGGCGTTCGAATCTTTCGTCAGCACGTATTTGTGAGTTAATAAGCGCATCCATTCTTTCATCGGTGTGCTTCTGACTCTCGGAAAGTTCGGCCAGACTGTTGAAAACCTTGCGAAAACCGTCGGTCATGGTTGTAATCAGGCTGGCGGTAATGTCCGCCAATTGTGACACACCTTCAAGCGCATCTTCTGCCGCTTCAGCAGCTTTTGCTATCTTTTCGTCACTGATTTTCTGGGCTTCATTCAGTTCCTGCATACCAGCAGCAAACTTTGCCTGCTGGTTTAAGAGAAACTCTGCTTTTCTATCCCATTCTTCGTTTGTCATTATGAGGATCGATTCTCCTTTAATCGAGGTTGAGGCCAGTGTAGCACAGAACCTGGGTCGACGGGTCAACGAGTGCGCAGCGCAATCAAGGCTGCGAGTGCGGCTTCTTTTTGATCTTTACCCCAGGGCGGGCCGGCGGCTTTTCCTAACGCACTGATCTGAGCGGAGAGTTGGTTCGCTGGAGTTTTGAGTTCATGTTCGGCGTGGCTCAAGAGGTCCTTTTCAGGAATCTCAATGGTCTTAATTTTGCACTCTTTCGCGGCGTGAACGAGAGCGTCGCGAAAGAGCACACCCTCAGCCTTGTGCATGCGAAAGTGGACCGCAAGAATTTCGTCAATACTCCAATCCGGCATCGGACTGCCAACCAACACGGCGCACGCTTTAACTTCATTCTTTCGATCCGTCTCACGCTTCAACGCTGCACGTATCTCGCGAACCGCGATCTTATGCGCGGCATCGATGCCACGCTTTACCAGATCGCGCGCAACCTCAGACTTCAAGCCTTCCGCCGCATGATACGGTTGCCTGGCCCACTGGTCTTCGACTAACTCAATGCGGCGCCGGTCAACGACTACGAGATCGTCTTTTTGTGTGCCGAGTACAACAAGAGCCGCCCAGCCGGAGTGGGCCTTCAACCCAAACACGACTTTCATCATTCAACCTCTACTGAAGGACTTGTTCGAGGAGAGCCGCAAGTCGCCAGCCACCTTTATGGATTTCGGTCTTCACTACATCGGCGGCCCACAGTGCATAAAACGTTCCGCCGGCTGGGTGGTTTTTCTCTTCCGCACGTCCACTATTTATGTCCGGATGGCCACTCTGGAATTGAATGCTCTTGTATTGCAAACGGTCGTGCGCCTCGCGTGCAGTCGGAAGGATCTCGTTGGCCAACTGCTCGGCCCACGTCGCGACGTCACCGGTTAACTCCCAATCCGGCGGTTCTTTCTTTCCTAAACGAGTCGCCACTGTGGCGTCTTGTTGTGTGCCGAAAGCATTCTCGACTGTCTGTCCATCCCAATACCCGTGAAACTTTCCCGCTGCTTTTCTTTGGCCATTAACGAAAGTGAAGAGCGTGAGCTTGTTGCCACCCTGATCTGCAAAACCGAGATTCTGGGGCGTTGGCTCAAACGGTTGTCCATTGCCATCGAAATACTCTGCGCCGACGTGCAGCGGTTGGTGTATGTCGCCCATGTAATGCGTTATCAGAATCACTGCGATCGACTTCGTGATTGCGCGGTCGTTTGTCTCCGGTGTCTCACCTTTCAAAACACTAATGCAGAAGGGAATCATTTTTACGACGTCAAAATCGGTGCGTCCGACCGTCCCGGGGGCATATTTCTCATTTCCAGCCACCGGAACGTCCGTATAGTGAAATTCAGCATGCTTGGGACTGTTACTGCAATTAGCGTTGACGAACGCCTGGAGCTCGCGATTGATTCGGTTTGGACCCGAAGGCTGTTTCCCGCATTCCCAGCTCTTGATTTCGTCCGGAAGAGTAGAGGCTCGCTGGAGCGTCATACCATCCAGAAGTTTTCGAACTTTCTTTGCGACTGTCGGGTTATGTGCCAGTCGCCTGTCTGCGATTGCTCCGACAAGCTGATGGCCCCGTGGTCCATACGCAAACCCATTCACTGATAAAAGGCAAACAATTAATAATGCGACTACCATTCTTTTCATTTTGTTGCCCTCCTTTCTGAGGGAAGAGAGTTGAGCATTGAGCGAGGCGGAGTTTATGTGTGCGAGACAGTTCAGTCAATGATTCTTCTTACAGTAAACTAAACCATGTCTCGAGCTGAGAACCAAGCAAAAATTGCCGCCCGGCGTCCGACCTGGGCCGAAATCGATCTCAACAACCTGGCTGCAAACTTTCACCGCGTGCGGCGACGCGTCACACCAGTCGCCCGGATCATGGCCGTACTCAAGGCAAATGCATACGGTCATGGCGCGGTGGAATGTGCACAACGGCTTTCGCGTGAAGGCGCCGACTGGTTTGGCGTGGCGCTGCCTGAAGAAGGAATGCAACTACGCGCGGCAGGAATCAAAGAGCCGATTCTTTTACTTGCAGGTTACTGGCCGGGCCAGGCTGCTGCCTGCATTCAACATCAATTGACGTCAGTCGTTTATCGTCTGGACATGATTGAGGCGCTGAATCAGGCCGCCGCGAACGCGGGAGTCGTGGTCGATGTTCACGTCAAAATCGACACAGGCATGGGCCGGTTAGGGATTCGTTTCGATCAGTTGAACGAGTTCATCCCCGGATTGGCCCAATTCCGCAACGTGCGCATCGACGGAGTTATGACTCATCTGGCTGCTGCCGACGATTCCGCCTGCCAGCCACTGACCACCGATCAGATTCAGCGCTTCGAGAATGCCGTGACCGTTTTTCGCGATCATGGGTATCACCCGACGCATCTCCATCTTGCAAACTCCGCAGGTGTTTTTGGACATCGTGACTCATGGGGAAATCTGGTCCGGCCCGGCGGGGTGTTGTACGGCTTGTGGCGCGATGTTCTTCCAACTTCGACTTCGGATCCCGAACTGCATCCGGTGATGTCGCTGCACACGAGAATAAGTCTGTTGAAGTGGGTGCCTCCCGGCGAGACGATCGGTTATGGCTGCACCTTCGAAGCTTCTCGAAGGAGTTTGATTGCTACACTGCCGATTGGTTATCACGACGGATACATGCGTGGGCTTTCGAATCGTGCTCACGTGATCGTGCGTGGCAGGTTTGCGCCTGTGGTGGGACGAGTGTCGATGGATTTGACGTTAATCGACGTGACCGACGTGCCGGGCGTGGAGCTTGACGATCAGGTCACGCTACTCGGTGCAAAAATACCGGCGGAAGATCTGGCTCGTATCGTGGGAACGCTATCGTACGAGGTCACATGCGGTATCGGTGAACGCGTGCCGAGACTGTTTGTTTAGTTCACAGATTACCCACATTAATTTTATTTGAATCTGTGTTATCTGTGGATTACTATTCGAGTCCCCGCAGCAGTTCTTTTGCTCGACCACAGATTGCGAAAAGGAAAAGGAGTCCCGTCGAATGACGTATGTGGTGAAGGCTGGTGATACCCTCTCGAAGATTGCCACGCGTAATGGGATTACACTGGCACAGTTACTGAAGCTGAATCCCACGATAACAAACCCCAACAAGATCAAGGTTGGTGACAAAATCAATCTTCCGGACACTTCGACTGAAAACACTAAACCCCTCCCCAAGGACTTTGTCCCTCCAGCTCCTCCTACTAAAACTACAAAAACGACTACGGCCGTTGCTGCGGCCGCCGGGGCGTTGGGTGAGGCTCTGGCTAGTATGTTGGGCGAGCTTTCGGCGAAGTATGAAACAGGTGGTCGCGGACCCGGCACGGTGTCGACAGGCGCCGGAGATCCGGGGGGTGTTTCATATGGCTCTTATCAGATGGCGAGCAAGATGGGTGTTCCAACTCGTTTCGTCACGCAGTCTGGGTTTCCGTGGCTGTCGGATTTTCAGGGTTTGACAGCCGGTACAGCACCGTTTACGGCATGCTGGAAACGGATTGCCGCCGCCGAAACTGACGCGTTTCAAAGAGCACAGCACGCATTTATCAAGAAATCGCATTACGATCTGCTTGCCGCCAAGGTATTGAAAGATACCGGTCTCGACGTCAACACGAGATCACGCGCGCTTCAGGACGTCATCTGGTCCACTGCCGTTCAGCATGGAGGTGCTACACCGATCGTTGGCCGAGCGTTAGCGAATGTTTCATGTGCAAACACAGATCCGAAATACGATGAGCAGGTGATTTGCGCGATCTATGCTGAGCGCGGCAAAAAGAAAGCCGACGGTAATCTGGCTTATTTCTCAAAGAGCTCTGCGAGTGTTCAGAAGGGTGTCGCAAACAGGTTCAAGAATGAGTTGCAGGACGCTCTGGCAATGCTAGCGAAGGAAGTTTAACTGCGGATGCCAGACGAAGCTGAGAAACTTACCGTCAACGTTAACGATAAAGAGGCAGTGACTGCGCTTCTTTATCCTGCCGAGAAAAAGGACCGTGCGGGCCTGACTTTCATTCTGGGCCACGGTGCGGGCGCTAACCAGGAAAGTGGCTTCATGCGCTTTTTTGCGAAGGGTCTGGCTGCACGTGGTTTCGACGTGATGACGTTCAACTTTGTCTACATGGAGCAGGGCCGATCAATTCCCGATCAAAAGCACAAGCTCGAAGGGTGCTTCCTCGCCGTAATCGCAGCGGCACTGAAACACAAAAAGCTGAAGAGCAATCGTCTAGTCCTCGGTGGGAAGTCGATGGGTGGACGGATTGCGTCGCAGGTGATGGCAGGAGAAGAGAGGGAATCGGTTGCCGAAGACGTTGCTGGCCTCGTGTTTCTTGGTTATCCACTTCATCCGCCCGGGCAATCCAGCAAGCTTCGGGTCGAACATCTCGAACACATCAAGAAGCCGATGCTCTTCGTGCAGGGCACTCGCGATGCTCTTGGCACGCCGGACGAAATCAAACCATTCATCAAGAATCTTCGTCCGGCCGCAAAGATCTATTCGATTGACGGCGGCGACCACTCCTTCAAGGCGCCTAAAAAACTCGGCAAGCCACCCGATCAGATCTTCGAAGCCGCGATGGACGAGATCGACAGATGGATCCGATCTTTATAGCCACAAAAAGGCACAAAAAGCACATAACATGAAAATAGGAATGGTTACTTTCCTTAAGGATCCAGAAAATTCCTTTTATGTGCTTCTTGTGCCTTTTTGTGGCTAACTTCTTTTTTGAGGCGGGAGAGGTACGGAAGGATCATCTTCCGTACCTCTTTTTGCTTGGCAGGATTACGGCAACACAAAGTTGTAAATGATCACGCCTGAAACCTTCACTGGCTGGCCACTAAGAAGCGTGGGCGAGAACCGGGCCTGTAGCGCCGCCGCCTCTGCCGCATTGACTAGAACTTGATGGCCCGAGAGCGCCTTCGCTGAAACCACCTTGCCATTCTCATCAATGAGCACCTGAATACTTACCGAACCTTGCAGCCTGATCTGTTTTGCCAGTGGCGGATAGTTCGGCCTTGGCAAGTTCAGAACTTTACTCGTGAGAACTCCCTGTGAAACCTTGAGCACCTTTGGAATCTCAGGCTTCGGTGTCGCAGCCGGCGGTGGTGGTGGAGTTTCAATGTCGACTGCCGGTCGATTGCCGGTGCCGCCTGGAATCCCGCGTTCGCTGAATGCGGGTGCGGGTGGATCGTAATTGCGATCGCCGATTACCGAGTCAACTCGTGCTGGTGGTACGTCACCGGCTTTTACCCCGACATTGTCCGGAACTCTATTCGGATCAGACGTGCTGGCGACATACTCCGTGCGCATGGATTGCGTCGGTGCTCGATCGTTATTCGAGGCCGGCCGGGGAATTGTATTCTTCGGTGGCGCCGGCTGGGCTGCTTCCAGCACGGGCGGTATAAACGTGATTTCGAGTTCAGTGCTCTGGGTATCGAGATGTGCATCGTAAGCATAGACGCTGGCGATACCGCCAATCACAAGGAGCACTCCATAAGTGACAGTGGTTAACAGTACAAACGACCCGCGGCGCTTGAATTCTTTGACATGCGAGGTAGATTCAATCAGGTTATTAAACATCGAGTTCCTCCGCTCTGTTGCCGGTGCCATCGGGTCGCAGGAGCTTACTCGCCAAATTAGACACCGCCTCTCCCCGAGGGTTCCCGCTCACTTGAAACATATTCGCGCCCGGCATAGGATTGCTGCCGCTCTCCGAGCCCTACACACTTACCAGGAGGAGATTGCATGGCGACCCAACGGGCGTTTCAGGAAGAACTAAATCCCTATGAAATTGCTAAGCAGCAGTTCAACCGAGCGGCTGACTACCTCGACCTCGACCTCTCGATGCGACACGTTTTGGAGAATGCCAAGCGGCAACTCATTGTTTCGATCCCGGTGAAAATGGACGGCGGCGACGTGCAGGTGTTTGAAGGCTATCGAGTGCAACACAACATCGCGCGTGGACCAGCAAAAGGAGGAATTCGTTATCACCCGAACGTCACTCTCGACGAAGTTAAAGCACTCGCTTCGTGGATGACGTGGAAGTGCGCGACCGTCGGTATCCCCTACGGCGGCGGCAAAGGCGGAGTGGTCTGCGATCCGAAGAGCCTCTCGCGAGCCGAACTGGAGCGGCTAACACGTCGCTATGCTTTCGAGATCGCCCCGATCATTGGTCCGGATCGAGATATCCCCGCGCCCGACGTCTACACTGACGAACAAACGATGGCGTGGATCATGGATACGATTTCGATGGTGCGCGGGCATACGGAGCTCGGCGTCGTCACTGGTAAGCCAATCTCTCTTGGCGGATCGCAGGGACGCGCAGAAGCAACCGCGCGTGGTTGTCTTTACGCATTACGTGAAGCATGTCGCGTCAAAGGAATGAATTTGAAAGACGCGCGGGTCGCGGTTCATGGTTTCGGGAATGCCGGCGCGAATATCGCCCGGCTCGTGGCGGAGGATGGGGCGAAAGTCGTGGCTGCATGCGACTCGAAAGCCGCTATTTATGCTGAGAGCGGTATCGACGTGGCCGGAGCGTTGAAGCACAAAGCTGAGACGAAGTCGCTTGCGGGAGTGCCGGGTGCGAAAGAAATTGATCCTGACGATATCTTTGGAATCGATTGCGACATTCTCTTGCCGTCGGCACTCGAAAACGCGATCACGATGAAAAATGTCGGCAATGTGAAGGCAAAGATCATCGCAGAGCTGGCGAATGGACCAACCACACCGGGCGCGGATCGTGTGTTGGAGGACGAGGGCGTTTTCCTCATACCTGACATCCTCGCGAACGCGGGCGGCGTGACGGTGAGTTATTATGAATGGGTGCAGGATCAGTATTCGTTCTTCTGGTCGGAACGACAGATCAACGACACACTCGAGTCGACGATCCAGACGGCGTTTAATTCAGTGCACGAGACGGCCGAGCGTTACAACACCGACATGCGTACCGGTGCTTATATACTGGCGGTCGGCAGAGTAGTTGAAGCAACAAGTGTAAGGGGGATTTTCCCGTAGTCATGGCAGATACGATCACAGTTTACGAAAAACCAACTTGAACCAAGTGTCGCGAGATGGACAAGCTGCTCCGTGAGAGCGGCATT
Organism: Pyrinomonadaceae bacterium; assembly: GCA_035606195.1. Taxonomy (GTDB): domain Bacteria; phylum Acidobacteriota; class Blastocatellia; order Pyrinomonadales; family Pyrinomonadaceae; genus PSRF01. The sequence continues at coordinate 1,936 of DATNFX010000354.1, read as the reverse complement.
CCGTTTGACAAAGTCAATTACTACATTCAGCCATTGAGTAAGAAGAAGCTCACTGAGCTGCTACGCAAAATGAACATGAAGCCGCGCGAGCTTTTGCGGAAGGGTGAAGCGCCATACAAGGAGCTCGGACTGTCGGAGGACAAGTTCAGTGACAGCGAGCTGATTGCGATCATGGTTGAGCATCCGGATTTGATCCAGCGGCCGATTGTGGAACGCGGCGATCGCGCGGTGCTTGGGCGACCGACGGAGAATGTGAAGGAGTTACTCTGAAAAAAGAAACAGTTTTCGTTTGCCAGCACTGCGGTCACAAGGCTGGCAAGTGGCTTGGTAAGTGTCCTGAGTGTGGCGAATGGAATTCTCTCGTCGAGGAGAAAGAGCAAACCTCACGGCGGTCTGGCGGTCGTAACGGCTTTAAACTTCGTGACGTATCCGCGGTTCCTTACACGGAGATCGAATCGCAGGACGATGTTCGGATTCCGTCGGGCGTCACGGAGTTTGATCGTGTGCTCGGCGGCGGCATCGTGCCCGGCACACTCGTTCTGATCGGTGGTGATCCGGGTATTGGCAAGAGCACGTTGTTGCTTCAGGTGGCCGATAAACTCAGTGCGGCCGGCGCGCTCGTGCTCTACGTTTCCGGTGAGGAGTCCGAACGCCAGATCAAGTTGCGAGGCGAGCGGCTCGCGGTCGACGCCAAAAATGTTTATCTCCTGCCCGAGACTAATCTCGAAAACGTCATCAACGAAATTGAGCGTCTGAAGCCAGGCGCGATCATCGTCGATTCGATCCAGACGGTTTTTTCGAGCGCGATCGAATCGGCGCCGGGATCTGTTTCGCAGGTGAGGGAAGTCGCGCACCAGTTTCTTCTCCTGGCGAAGAATCGCGGCATCCCGATTTTTCTGATCGGGCATATAACGAAGGAAGGCTCGATCGCTGGTCCAAAGATTCTCGAGCACATTGTTGACACGGTTCTCTACTTCGAAGGGGAGCGACATCACAATCATCGCATTGTTCGGGCAGTTAAGAATCGTTTTGGGGCGGCGAATGAGGTCGGTGTTTTTGAAATGACCGGCGCCGGATTGATGCCGGTGGCGAATCCTTCGCAAATGTTTCTGCAGGAACGCCCGCAGAACGTCTCCGGATCGATCGTCACTGCGTGTATGGAAGGCACGCGGCCTCTGCTGGTTGAGATTCAGGCACTGGTTTCAGGGACTAAATACGGAACCGGTCGACGCATGACACAGGGCCTGGACCAGAACCGTGTGGCACTTCTAATCGCGATGCTCGAGAAGCGCTCAGGATTACAACTCACCAGCGACGATGTTTTCGTGAACATTGCCGGCGGTCTTGAAGTCGACGAGCCGGCCGCTGATCTCGGTGTCGTGACGGCGATCGTTTCAAGTTTCAAAAACATGACCATCGATCCGCACACAGCAGTGTTCGGCGAGATTGGTCTGACAGGTGAAGTCCGTGGAGCGATGCAGGCCGCAGTGCGCGCGCGTGAAGCGCAGGCACTCGGGTTCAAAAAGATCGTGCTGCCTGCTTCGAATGTAAGCGGACTTGAGCGATTGTTAGGTGTGCGAGTTGTTGGTGTGAAATCTGTAGACGAAGCCCTCGATGAATTATTCTGATCCGCGTTTATCCCCGTTCATCTGCGGCTAAAATATTCCACGACAAGGTCGTCACCGATATCTCTTGACTCTGCCTTTTTGAATCCTTCCAGGTATCCTTCCGGCATGAACGCGTCCGCGCCGCTCACAGTCAACGGGACTTCAGTGATGATCCACTTCTCGATGTGTGGCAGAAACGCGCTGTAGATCTGTGCGCCGCCGATCACGAAGAGATCTGTCGTGAGTTTCTCGCTGAACGAAATGACGGACTCGATGTCACTCAAAACAATTAACGACTCCTGAGGCTCGATGTTCGAGTCGCGGCTGAG
>DATNFX010000353.1:0-4918 GCA_035606195.1 Pyrinomonadaceae bacterium | reverse complement strand
GCCGTCACAGCCGACGAGATAGTGGTCCGTGTTTGCCGGATCGATCCAGATGTCGTGATTGTCGACGTGCTTGTTCTTCTCGCCGAGCCGCCGTACTGTGCGACCACCGTCGTCCGAAACCATGAGAAAGACGTTCATCACGTAAATGCGATCGACGTCTTTGGGATCGGCGACGATGCGAGCGTAGTACATCGCACCGCTATCGAATTCATTGCGCCGTTCCCAACTGCCACCACGGTCTGCGGAGCGAAAGATTCCGCCGCGGCGGTCGGCGGCTTCCACCGTCGCATAGATCACATTCGAGTCGACCGGAGAAATCGCCAGCCCGATTCGCCCGAGTTCTACGGTCGGTAAACCGGCGCGCAGCTTGTTCCACGTAGCGCCTGCATCTGTCGATTTGTAGATCGCACTCTCCGGACCACCGTTGATCAACGTGTAGAAATGGCGACGGCGTTGATATGAAGCACAGTAGATCGTGTTCGGATCGTTTGGATCGATGACGACGTCGCTCACGCCTGTGTTCTCGCTGATGTTGAGAATGCTTTTCCAGGTCTTGCCGCCGTCAGTTGTTTTGAACAAGCCACGTTCGCCGCCTGGTCCCCACAGTGGTCCCTGTGATGCGACGTAGACGATGTTCGAGTCTTTCGGATCGATCGCGATTCGTCCGATATGCTCGGAGGTTCTGAGGCCGACGTTTCTCCAGCTCCTGCCGCCGTCTTCTGACTTGTAGACTCCGTTCCCGTACGAGACGCTGCGTTGGCTGTTGTTCTCGCCGGTGCCGACCCAAACCGTAAGGGGATTCTTCGGATCGAGCGTGATGGCGCCGATGGAGTAGGAACCCTCGTTATCAAAGACCGGCGACCACGTGATACCCGCATTGATCGTCTTCCACACACCACCGGAGGCGACCGCGGCGTAGTAACGCGCCGGATTCGCCGGATCGACCGCAAAGCCCACGACGCGTCCGGAAGTAAACGCTGGACCAATCGAGCGCATTCGAAGCCCGTTGAATGTCGGCGTCGACATCGGATCACGCGGCGTCGGGGACGCGTCAGGCGTCGGCGTAGGACTTGGACTCGCAGTCGCGGCAGGTGTTGGCGAGGGCGATGCTGGAGGTCGTGGTGGTTCCTGAGCAACTACGCGAAACGGCAGTAGCACAAACAACGAGATCACGGTCAGTGCGCACGAAGACATGGTCATAGACTATTCCTCTTGACTGTAATAGAGATGGAGCTTGTAGAGAACGGACCTTTAGATTAACACGAGTCTTAGCTACCTGGCACAGAAGTCAGTTTTGGTAGTGGTTCAGTTTGAATACGCCGAAGGCGTTCGCTAACCCAAGCCCAGGGTTGGAGCGCAGCGACAACCCTGGGAATGATTAAAAAAAGAAGGTTCAACCCTGAAAGGGTTCGCCAATCGCCTAACCCTTTCAGGGTTTAGCGTATTTGAATTGATACCCCAGGGTTCTCGCTTCGCTCGAACCCCGGGCTGGGGTTAGCGAACGCCTTCGGCGTATTTCAAACTGAACCACTACTTAGTTTTTCCAAGAATAAAACTAACTGTCAGTGTAAGTGCTCACGAAAGAACTTGATTGTGCGCTGCCAGGCGTCAGCCGAAGCATCCGCGTCATAGACTTCCGGACGCGTGTCGTTGAAGAAAGCGTGCTTCGCGCCGGGATAAATCTTTACTTCGATCTGCTTACCAAGATCTTTTACCTGACGTTCCAAATCGTGCACCACAGCGGGCGGTATGGATCCATCTTTCTCACCGTAGAGACCCAGCACCGGTGCGTGCAGGTTCGGAAAATCGGGTTTAACTTTTGGGTGTCCGCCATAAAACACGACACTCGCGCCGATGTTCGAATTCTTCGTCGCGGTATACAGAGCGAGAGCGCCTCCCATGCAGAATCCCACGACGCCGATCTTTTTGCTCGTGGTCGAGTCTGAGGTCAGTAGATACTGAACCGCCGCGCCGAGATCTTTCTCAGCCTCGTCGATACGCATCGCCATCATCAGCTTTCCTGCCTCGTCAGGCGACTTCGTACTCTTGCCATGATACAGATCGGGCGCAAGAGCGACGAAGCCTTCGTCTGCAAACCTGTCGCACACGTCTTTGATATGATCCACAAGTCCCCACCACTCCTGAATCACAACCACTCCGGGACCACTGCCCTGCTTTGGGGTCGCGAGATAGCCGCCAGTGTTTCCGCCATCAAACGGGAATTCAACCATTTCACCCATTGTTCTTCTCCTACTCTGTTTCCGCGGATCGTTTTTGATCCAGTAACACGCCATCCCAACGATTCATCACGTCAAGGTGGATATCAAACTGATCGATCACGCGCATTGTGATGTGATTGATCATGTCGTCGAGATTTTGAGGGTTGTTGTAGAACGCGGGCACCGGCGGAAGAATCACGACGCCCATGCGCGCCAGTTTCAACATGTTCTCGAGATGGATCTCGCTGAACGGCGACTCGCGTACGACCAGCACCAGCTTACGTCGCTCTTTCAAAATCACATCGGCAGCACGGTGTATGAGGTTGTCGCCGAGACCGTGCGCGATGGCAGCGAGCGTGCGCATGCTGCACGGCGCGATCACCATCCCCATCGTCACAAAAGAGCCACTCGAGATCGCAGCTCCCTGTGCACCGATGCCATAGCTCTGCGTTGCCAGATCCTGAACGTCCTTCAGTGAGTACGGTGTTTCATGTGCGAGCGTGCGCGCCGCCCACTTACTCACCACCAGATGAGTCTCAACCCCCGAACCATGCAGCATCTGCAAGAGTCGCACACCGAAGATCGTTCCAGTCGCACCAGTAATACCGACGATGAGACGGGTAGGTTTCATCTGTTCCATGCGCCCTCATTTTAGCCGCAAAAAGGCACAAAAGGCACACAAAGAAAAAGGGCCGGACGTTCTGAACGTCCAGCCCTCGACTCACAGAGGTTCGTTACCTTACGCTTTGACCGCCACGTACTTCTCGATCATTCTCGTGATCGATTCTTTACTGGTGGCGCCAACCACGCGTTCGACTTCCTTGCCGTCGCGGAAAAGGATAAGGGTGGGAATGCCTTTGATGCCGTAGCGTTGTGCTGTTGACGGGTTGTCGTCAACGTTCAATTTCACCACGCTCGCGCTATCGCCATAGTGTTCTGCAACGGCCGCCACAGTCGGCGCCAGCATACGGCAAGGGGCACACCATTCCGCCCAGAAATCAACCAGCACCGGCTTCGGGGAACTCAGTACGTCTTTCTCAAACGAGCTGTCGCTCACTTCATTCACATGTTCACTCATTATTAGTCGCTCCTAGATTTACCTGATGTTCAAAAGTTATTGCCCCTCGCCTTCGAGGAAGTTCTTCAGTAGTCGCGCACGCGACGGGTGTCGCAGTTTGCGCAACGCCTTCGCCTCAATTTGCCGAATGCGCTCGCGCGTTACGTTGAAGTTTTGTCCAACTTCTTCCAGCGTCCGTTCGTGACCGCCGTTGTCGAGACCGAATCGCAGACGAATCACGCGTTCCTCACGCGGGCTCAGGGTCTGCAACACATCGCCGGCAATCTCGCGCAGATTCGAAGTGATGACACGCGCCGCCGGGCTCTCACTCGACTTGTCTTCAATCAAGTCGCCGAGTTGCGAGTCACCGTTTTCACCAATCGGGGTTTCCAGCGAAATCGGATCCTGCATCAACTTTCGCGCTTTGCGAACCTTGTCGACTGAAGTATCCATCTTCTTCGCAATCTCTTCAGTGGTGGGTTCGCGGCCAAGCTCGCGGACGAGCTCGCGCGAAGTGTTCTTGAGCTTGTTGATGACTTCGATCATGTGCACCGGAATACGAATGGTGCGCGCCTGATCGGCAATTGCGCGGGTGATTGCCTGACGAATCCACCAGGTCGCGTAAGTTGAAAACTTGTAACCACGACGCCAGTCAAACTTATCAACGCCCTTCATCAAACCGAGATTGCCTTCCTGAATCAGGTCGAGGAACTGCAAACCGCGGTTCTGATACTTCTTCGCGATTGAAACCACCAGACGCAGGTTAGCTTCGGTCAGCTCGTGCTTCGCCTGCGCTGTTTGCGCTTCGCTGATCGCAATCATCTGATGCGAACGTTTGATTTCAAGCGGAGACAAGTGATGCTCAGCCTCGATCTCCTTCAAACGTTTGCGCGCATTCGCGATGTGCTTTCGGTATTCCTTCGCCTTGTCGGCCTTCACACCTTTGCGTTTAAGTTTTTCGTTGTTAGCCTCAATCTCACGCTCGAGAGTGCGCGTTTCCTTGTGCACTGCGCCGATGGCGGAGATCAACCGCTGTCGAGCAGCTTCCTTCAGGTGCAGACTTCTGATCTCCGTGGCAATTTCCAAACGCGTGCGCGCCAGCTTCCGGCGGTAACGCAGCAGTTTCCTGGAACGCTTGCCTCGCGAAATTTTCACTTCATCTGCAAACTTCTCAAGCTCCTTCAAGCCTCGCTTGTAGAGTTGCCGGATGTTGTTGAGACCTTCGATCGTCCACTGCAAATACTCTTCGCTGCGGTCCTCGTGTTCCTCGGTTTCCATTTGATCCGAGAACGCCACCACGTCGCGGATGTTGAGTGTGCCGGCAGCCAGTTCATCACCAATTCTAAAGAGTTCGACTACGGCGATCGGCGAACGCGCAATTGCTTTTTCAGCGCGTTTCTGGCCGCGCTCGATACGTTTCGCAATCGACACTTCCTGCTCGCGCGTCAGCAACGGCACTACACCCATTTCGCGCATGTACACGCGGATCGGGTCCGACGTTTTATCCATCTCGCCGGCTGACAGGTCGAGCTCGACCTCTTCATTCATACCTTCTTCTGATTCAACCACAGACGAGGATTCCTCGATCAAAGGCTCCTCGATCTCGGTCTCACTACTGGTCGCTCGTTCGAGCGTCTGCAGT
>DATNFX010000352.1:0-2357 GCA_035606195.1 Pyrinomonadaceae bacterium | reverse complement strand
TGTTGCGCTTGGTTTGATCCTGGTCGGCGCGTTTGTCGTTGTTGCGAAATCAAAAGAAGAGAAGCAGGCTGAAGCTCGCAAGAAAGCCGACGCCACGCTACATCGTCTCTACAAAGCGCAGCCGTCCGCACAAGCTGCGATCAAGAAAGCTGCTGGTTATGCGGTTTTCAATAATGGTGGCGCGAAGATTTTGGTTGCCGGAGCCGGAAAAGGGAAGGGCCTTGCCGTCGATAATGCAACAAAGAAAGTCACCTACATGAAGATGCGGGAGATCCAGGCCGGTCTCGGAATGGGCGTGAAGAAGTTCAGCGTCATTTTTGTGTTTGAGACCAAAAACGCGCTGAACGGATTCATAGATGGCGGTTGGGAGTTTGGCGGACAATCGACAGCCGCAGCCAAAACCGGTGATGGCGGGGGATCGCTTCAAGGCGCGGTTTCGGTCTCCCCGGGCGTCTGGATGTACCAGATGACCGACAAGGGACTCGCCCTCGAGCTGACCGGCAAAGGGACTAAGTACTCCAAAGACGATGATCTGAATTGAGTTTCAGCGGATTCCGTACCTTATAATCTTCCAAACTGATAATCATTGTTATCCACAGGTTACACGGATTACGGGAAAAATCTGTGTACATCTGTGAATACCGCGGTGTTATACATATGATAGAACCAAGAATTTGGAGATTAGAGAGGTGAAGGCCATGATGATTACGGCGCTACTTACGAGCGTGATGATGTTGGCTTGCGGAGCACCGCGGGTAGGATTCACTGCGGAAACAGCGCAAAGAAGCGACTTCAAGGAGCGCGACGAAATTAACCGCACTTACCAACTCGCGCCGGGAACGCACGTTGAGGTGTCGAGCATTCGCGGGCCCGTCGTGATCACGAATGGTGATTCCGCGACCGCGGAGGTGCAAATCATTCGTACGGCGCGTACTCGGGAAGACCTCGAGTATCACAAGGTTGAAGTCGAACAATCGGGCAACAGCCTGGTGGTGCGTGGCGTACAGGAGCCGGAACAGCGCCAGCGAGACAATGTCCAGGTAAACCACCGCGTTATCCTCAAACTTCCTCGCAGCATCGATCTCAAAGTCAGCAGTGTCAGTGGCTCGCTGAAAGTCGGCGACGTCGACGGCCCGGAGGTTGTGAGCAGCATTAGCGGCTCGGCCACTATCGGCAACGTCGGCGGCAAGCTACAAGTAAGCAGCATCAGTGGAAATCTCGACGTCGGGAACGTCGGGGCAGACGCGCGAGTGAACAGCATCAGTGGCAACCTCGGAATCGGGCAGGTGAACGGCTCGCTCAACGTTTCGAGCGTGAGTGGCAGTCTGAAAACGACGCTTGCCAGCCTGAGCCCGCAGGGCATTCACATCAGAAGCGTGAGTGGTTCGATCGAGATCGGGTTCAGGAGCGTTGTCAACGCAGACTTCGATGCGTCGAGTGTCAGCGGTCAGGTTTATCTCGAGGTGCCAAACGTCGTTCGAGAAGGTGACGAAAGGTCGTCGAACGTGCGCGCGCGCATCGGCGCAGGAGGTACACCGATTTCGATCTCGAGCGTATCGGGAAACATTCGCTTGACGCAAAGCTAACCACACTCAGTTTTCACCGCACATAACGCAGATCAAAGCCGCAGATAAAATCCGCGGCTTTGATCCGTTTCATCCGTGGTGACTGTGACCAGTGAGAAAGGACCGTCCTCGATGAGCACTCTTCTTCATGACCTTCGCTACGCAGTCCGCATGTTGAGGAAGAACCTCGGCTTTACGGTCGTCGCCGTGCTGACACTCACTTTCGGCATCGGCGCCAATACCGCGATCTTCAGCGTCGTCAACGCCGTCGTCCTGCGGCCGCTTCCGTTTCCAAAATCAGAACAGCTCGTGATCATTCGCGACGATTTGACCGGTCGCCAGATCGAAGACGTCGGCCTGTCGGTTGACGAACTCAAAGATCTGCAAGAGCGCTCGGGCGTGTTCCAGCAGGTCTCGGCAGTCTGGCCTGTGGACGCGAATCTCACCGGATCTGAAAGGCCAGAGCGAATCGAGTTGCTGGCCGTCAGTCCGAACTACTTCTCATTACTGGGCGCGACTGCTCAACTCGGTGGCGTGTTCGGACCTGAAGAACAGCAGGCCAAGGGTTTTGCGGAGGGCGTCGTGATCAGCGACAGACTTTGGAAACGCCTCTACGGCAGTGATCCAAACATTCTTGGTCGCAAAGTTTACGCAGATACGGATCTGTACACCATCATCGGCGTAATGCCGCCGGAATTTCGTCACCCTGGCAAAACCCTGCGAAATGAAGTCGACATGTGGGCCACTGCCGGGTTCTCGGCGAATCCATTCGGTCCTCCGGTACGCGCGCAA
>DATNFX010000351.1:0-5774 GCA_035606195.1 Pyrinomonadaceae bacterium | reverse complement strand
TCCCATCACGTTGCCCGCGAGTTGCAACGAATCAATCTGAAAATCTCCGGCATTCAAAAGATCAGCGACAGCCTTGCCATTGAGCTCGTAGCTCTTGCCTGTTACCGATCCACTCGCAGTTACATTCAGTCCCTGGAGGCGAATGTTGTCCGCCGCCAATGCATCTGATTTGATCTCGCCGTTGATCTTGAACTGATCGCCTTCACCGGCGATGGTGCCGCTGAAGTTACCTGCACCACGAAGAGCGGTGCCGGTTCGTAAAGTGTCTGAAAGCTGAGTGAGGTCGACTGTCGAGGTGACGTTCATCTGGTAATGAAGTGCGCGCCAGTCGTCCATGACGCCGCTCATCTTCGCTTCCGCAACCGGCGATTTCAGCACCAGCTCATCAATCTCGGCTCGCTCCTGATTGAAACGACCCTGCAACTTGATATCGATGTTGTTGACGGGCCGGTTGTCATAAGCAAAAGTTGAATTCGAGAGCGTGACGTTGACGGCCGTCATTCGCGTACCCACCGGAATGTTCGGGTCGGGAGGCCGAAGCATAACTTCCAGGTTTCGGCCTTCCCCCGAAATCTCGTGGCGCACGTCGCCGTAATGGACCACGCCATTTTTGATTTCGATCGTCGCGGCTGAATAAGCGAAGAGAATGCGTCTGTTTGGTTCCGGCGGCGGAATATGAATGTTGCGGAAGTTCGAGCGTCCCTCGTTGTCAAAATTGACCCAGAAATCGACGCCATCCATCTTGAGCTCTTCAAGATTGATATTGCGCTGAAGGTTTAGTGCGTAGAGATCTTCAATCTTGATCGTCGCGAGTAAACGATTGATCTTGCCGAGCCGGTCACCTGTCACCGAATCGTAGAGTTCGACGTCGTCCATCTCCACCGTACGAGGTGGGAAGCTGGCGTGAAAGTCGCGAATCTCCGCGCGGATGCCGTAGCTTGCGAATGTCTGCTTGATCTGGTTAGCGACGTACCGATCGACATAGCCGAGGCGAAACAAGAAGAGGATCAGCAACAGAATCGCAACCGCACCAATGCCGACGATGCCCGTGGCGATAAAAGCATGTCGTCTGGTGAAGCCACTCCAACGTTTTCGGATGGTAGGCTTTTTCTCTACACTCATAACCTATAGCCGACGCGCGACTCAGGGGAAAGTTTGAATTCTAGAGGGAGAGAACTTAAGTGCCGCTTGGAAGCACCAAAAGTCACAAAAAGATCACTTATGCCTTTTGGGCCTCCTGGGTAGCAAAGCTCATTTAGGTTCATCAGCTACACTCTGTTGGTCCTTCAGAGATGCAGGTTGGCCCAGCGGAACGTTACCGACCACTGAGAGCTCAAAGCCTTCAAGAGCTGCTACTTTGGGGGGATGATTCGAAAGCAGTAATATTTTACGCAACCCGAGATCGTGGAGAATCTGCGCCCCCACGCCATAATCGCGATCGACTCCGTAACCTGTTTCCAAACTTGCGTCCCGTTTAGTAATCCCTCGCCGCTGCATCACCTCGTACGTACGCAATTGATTGACCAAATCCAGACTATGCTCCCGCTGGCGCAGGTATAGCACTACGCCGCGCGCCTCTGCCGCGATCTTCTCGAGTGCTGTGTGCAGCTGGAAGCCGGTGTCGTCGATCAAAGAACCAAACATGTCGCACGTCACGTTCTCAGTGTGGACGCGGACCAGCACGGGTTCATCAGTCTTCACGTCGCCCATCACCATCGCCAGGTGTACGTCGCCATTGATCACGTTTTCATAAGCAACCGCGCGAAATCGACCGTACACAGTCGGCAGATCGGTCTCGACTACACGACGGACCAGCGTCTCTTTGCGAATGCGATAACGCACCAGATCCGCCACGCTGATCATTTTAAGATTGTGCTGCGCCGCAAACTCCTCGAGTTGTGGCAGACGCGACATCGTCCCATCCTCGTTCATGATCTCGCAGATCACGCCGGCCGGATACAAACCGGCAATGCGCGCCATGTCGACGCTGGCTTCGGTCTGACCAGGACGGACCAGGACGCCGCCATTCTTTGCACGCAGAGGGAATATGTGGCCCGGACGCGCCAGATCCTGCGGGCGCGCATTCGGATCAACCGCAACGAGAATCGTCGTGGCGCGATCGGCTGCTGAGATTCCGGTAGTAATACCGCGTCGGGCGTCGATGGAAACAGTGAAAGCCGTGCCGAGATAGGAAGTGTTGTCTGCGACCTGCGTTGTCAGGTGAAGCTCGTCACACCGGTCTTCCGTAAGAGGTAAACAGATCAGACCTCGGGCGTGCCGGGCCATGAAATTGATTATCTCCGGTGTGACCTTCTCGGCGGCGCAGACGAGATCGCCTTCGTTTTCGCGATCTTCGTCGTCGACGATGATGATCATCTTGCCGTCGCGGATATCGGCGACGGCTTCTTCAATAGTCGCAATAGGCACGGGCTCATGTTACCCGAAAGTAAATGGCCACGAAAGGGGAGAAAACGTTTACAGGATTAACAGGATTTGGACGGGATTTACATGTCAATTCTGAGAAAATCCTGTCAATCCTGTCTAAGAGTTGCCTGAGATATGGGCCAGTAGCTTCTCCACGTATTTTCCGATGACGTCGACTTCGAGGTTGACGTCGTCGCCGGGCTTGAGGTGAGAGAGATTTGTGACCTCCCAGGTCTTCGGGATGATGGCGATTTCGAAGAAATCCTCCGTCAGTGCGGCGATAGTTAAGCTGATCCCTTCAACGGCCACAGATCCCTTGAAAACGAGGTACCGGCCGATCTCTTTTGGATAGGCAATCCTGACCGTCCACGACTCGCCGTGATCCTCGACTCCGGCGAACTGTCCACGCGCATCGACGTGTCCCTGAACGATGTGACCGCCGAGACGTGTCGCGGGCGTAACGGCGCGTTCGAGATTTACCGGCACACCGGGTTGCAACCTGCCGAGCGTCGAGCGCTGGAGGGTCTCACGCGAGACGTCGGCTGCAAACGAATCGGGTCGAATATCGAGCGCAGTCAGGCAGACGCCATTTACGGCGATCGAGTCGCCGTGGTTTGTGCCTTCAGTAACAATGCTGGCGGCAATGATGATGCGCGCGTTCTCGCCACGCTCTTCGATGCTGCGCACGCTGCCGAGTTCTTCAATGATTCCGGTGAACATCCGTGTTATCCGTGGCTAACTCTTTCCATCATCTCCCTGAACACTTCGTCAATACTTTTTCCGGTGGAGTCGACAATCACAGCGTCGTCTGCTGCTTTCAACGGCGAGTCAGCACGGGCTGAGTCGCGACGGTCACGTTCGGTAATGTCTGCCAGTGTCTCGGCAAGTGTCGAGTTGGACGTCGCCTCATCTTCTTTGTACCGGCGTTCCGCGCGTTCGTTCGGATTCGCAGTTAGAAAGAATTTGAAATCAGCGTCGGGAAAAACGACGGTGCCGATGTCGCGGCCGTTTAGCACCGCGCCGCGCTTGCCGAGTGCGCGCTGTCGTTTGACCATCGCGCGTCGCACGGCCGGAATGCTCGAGACGATCGACGACATCTCAGTAACGCTTTCGGTGCGAATCTGATCCGTCACGTCACGGCCGTTGAGCCAAACCTTCAACGAATCCGGATCACCTTCAAGATCGATATCGAGATCGTTGGCTAACGTCGCAACAGCTTCTTTGTCGTTCGGGTCTATCTCTGCTTCGATAACTGCGAGCGCAACTGCGCGATACATCGAACCAGTGTCGATGTACAGCAAACTCAACGCACGTGCTAACAAACGACCGAGCGTTGACTTACCCGAAGCCGATGGACCGTCAATCGCGATTATCATTATTCGAAACAACAACCTACTTGGGCCGGGTCAGTACAGGGAGCGGTAGCGACCTGGTCCTGCAACGGTTCTTGACTCGTATGGTTGACCAGGTCGCTACCCGCTCCCTGTACTGACCCGGCCCAAGAGCGTGCCGAACACTAACCACAAAGTACCAAGCTACACAAACGCTGCGAACACTTCGTTCGATAACAAAGCGCCCGTGCGAGTCAGTCTAATCAAGTCGCCGTCAAGCTCAACGAGGCCTGCTTTGCAAAAGCGGTCCAGGTCTTCGGCGTGCTCGTCGCGCAGATCGACGCCAAACGATTCACGATACCGTCGCAGATCGACGCCCTGCATCAGCCGCATCCCGAGAAACACAGCTTCAGCACGCACATCTGTCTGGCTCAACTGCTGCTCGTCAACCACCGCTGATTCGCCATTCTCGATAACGCTCACATACTTCAACACATCGCGATGATTGGACCAGCGCCGCGTTGCTCCGTCGTAAGAATGCGCCGAACAACCAAAACCGTAATAGGCTTCGCCAGTCCAGTATTTGACGTTATGTCTCGAGTGAAAACCGGGCTGGCAAAGATTCGAGATCTCGTAATGCTCGTAGCCCGCGTCCGCCGCTTGTTGGAGCATCCACTGGTACATCACACCCGCGAGATCGTCGTCAGGTTCAGGCTGAATACCGCGTCGAATGTGTTCCGCGAGCGGCGTGCCTGAATGGACCTCAAGCAGATAGAACGAAAGATGCTCGGGACGAAGATCGAGTGCTTGGCTGATGTTTCTTTCCCAGCCCGCGAGCGTTTGACCCGGTAGACCCGCGATCAGATCGAAGCTCACATTCTCAAATCCAACGCCGCGAAGATCGGCAAAAGTTTTGACCGTATCCGCAGTCGTGTGCGAGCGGCCGAGCTTTGCGAGCTCAGCATCGTCGAAAGTCTGCGCACCGAAGCTCCCGCGATTAACGCCCAAACTGCGAAACGCGCGCAGCTTCTCTTCGTTTACACTGCCCGGATTTATCTCCAACGTAACTTCAGAGTTCGAATCGATCTTGAAGCAATCGTGCAGAGTCGCAAGTATCAGTTCCAGTTGCGAAGGCGTGAGCAGCGACGGTGTCCCACCACCAAAATAGATCGTGTCAACAGTGTCACCGAGATATCGCGATGATCGAATGTCTGCAACAAGCGCGCGCACGTAACGTTCGGCAAGCTCATCCTGGTAGAGACCTGTAGCGAAGTCGCAATAAGAACAACGCGAACTACAAAACGGGATATGTAAGTAGAGACCTGCGGCAGTCATTTATTGCAAAGAATAATAGCATGCGTGTGTATGATTTCATTACCGGGCGTATTATTTTCAGGACTCCTCTCACAGCAGCGTTTACCTATAAATGCGATTTGCAACTGCAATCCCAATTGGCACGGAGGTTGATTAATCCACCGTGGACAAAAAACCATCGAACATAGGGGAGGAATAAATATCATGGCAGATGACAGAATGAAGAAGGACGATGTCCAGAGAAATATGGGTACTAAGGATGAACAGGACTTCGGCCGTCAATCACCTGGACGCAGCGGTCAGGCTGGTCAGCAAGGTGGCCAACATTCTGGCGGTCAGCAAGGTGGTCAACAGGGTGGCCAGCAAGGTGGTCAGTTCGGTGGCCAAAAGGGAGCGCGAAGTCTGGACGACGATGAGGAGTTCGACACTGGTAAATCCGGCGGCGGACAGAATCGCGGCGGACAGAATCGCTAATTCATAAACAGACTCTCTTCTTTTCTGCTTGGAGCACGGACGTAATGCGCCGTGCTCATTTTTTTATTCTTTGAAGACTACCGTCACCGCTAATCGTCCGGCTGGAACTACGAGCAACTCGCTCCGCCGCCGCCATCACTCGCAACAGATTCTCACCCAGAATCTTTCTGATATCTCTTTCACTGTAACCACGCTTGAGTAGTTCGTACGTGATGTTTGGCAACATCGAAA
>DATNFX010000350.1:0-5367 GCA_035606195.1 Pyrinomonadaceae bacterium | reverse complement strand
GGACAGGACTGGTCGCCGTTCGTCTCGTCCACGTTGCCAAACATGATCGAGAACACCAACTTCGGCGGCGTCGGTTACGGTTCGCCTTACACGCGGATTCCGCAGGCGAAGTTTGGTTTCAATCACAAGTTCGGCGGCCCGCGCAATCTGCAATTCGAACCGGAAATCGCGATTGTCTTGCCGGCTTTCGGAAACCTGCCAACTGACGTCGCCAACCAGTTGGCCTTCGGTGAAAGACAAGGAACGGACTCACAGCAGCCGGGAGTCCAGGGCCGCGCCGTCCTGCAATGGCAGCTCGACAAATCGCCGAACGTCGTGCCCGCACAATTGATCTTCAGCTTCGAACATGCACAACGCACGGCGATCGTTACCGCAGCAAACGTGCCGGTTGCGTTCAGGTCGGCTTTTCCGAGCGGCGCGGAGGTCGAGAGCGACAGCGATGGATACTCGGCCGAGTTTCAGTTGCCGACGCATTTTATTACAGTCGTTGGGAAGTATTACGGCGGTTCCGATCTTCGTTTCTTTCTCGCGGGCCAATTACTCTCAAACTTTAACGACACCGCGGGACTGACAAACGTCGCGACTGCGACTTCGATCGACGGTTCATCGACGGTTGCTTTCGGACTCGAGAATGGTATTGCCGTAGTTGCGCCGCAGCGGCCCGTGCGTGCGCAGGGTGGGTTCGTTCAACTCGGGTTCCCTTTATCACGGATATTCGATGCCGATCCGAAAGGACACAATGCGGGTTGGACTGCTTACCTGTATTACGGGGGTGATCAGGTTTTTGCTCGTGACGCGCGACGGTTTGGATTGCGTGGCGGCCGCAGTGATTTGTTCTCGGGAAACATTCAATACAAATGGAACCAGTGGGTGACGTTTGCCTACGAGGAGGGTTACTACCGCACACGTGCGGATTCCCGTACGGGCGCGTTGCCACTATTCCGCGGCATCCCGAGCTACACAACACACAACATTCGCTCGGAGTTTGCGGCAATCTTTACGTTCTAGGATTGTTTAGCCTGCGCAGCAGGCGGAAGCATAAAGCCTGGGGCGCAAGCCCCAGGATCAAATTAATTCGGTTGCGAGCCCATGAAATGGGCGACAGATCGTCACCCGATCGGACTGTCGCCCGCATTCGCGGGCTAAGATTCTTTTGGTGCTTTTGATCCCTGGGGCTTGCGCCCCAGGCTTTATGCTTCCGCCTGCTCCGCAGGCTTAGAGCCAATTTTACGCAGGGTGTTCAAATGGAATACGACGAAATTGCTATCAAAGACACGGACGTTCCGGTTGCTTCGAATCGCATTTTTCAGCACCTGCTAAAAACCTATGCGAGTGAGGTGAACAAGCTCAACTCCGTTTGGAACGAATTCGCCGCAGACGATCTCTCGTTCAAACCACACCCACGTTCGACAACCGTTCAAGAAGTCATGACTCATGAGCTTCTGTCGCAACGCCGGTTCTTTGGCGAGTTTCTCGGCTTGCCGGAAGTGGCCGCTAACGAAGTCTTACCAGAGGACCACACTCCCCATACGTTTGCCGCCCGGATGGTTGAACTCTCGCGCAAGCGTCTGGACTTTCTCGCAAAGCAGGACGAGGAATGGTGGCTCGCAGTCGTGCCTTTCTTCGACGTGGAGCGCGAACGAATCTGGATCCTTTGGCGCCGCATTTTGCACACCGCGCACCATCGCGCCCAACTCGGAGTCTATCTGCGTCTGCTGAACAAAAAGGTGCCGTCAGTATATGGACCAACTGCCGACGTGCGTTGGGAAGGCTCGGATCCGACCAGCAGCATCGCCGCCGCCAGCCGGAAATAACTTACGAATGATCCGCGAGTTCGCGCTGTAGGTTTGCAATGGCGTCGAGTATCGGCAAAAAATTCCGGCCGAACTCCGTCAGATGATATTCCACGCGTGGCGGAATTTCCGCGTAAACTACTCGGTCCAGAATCCCCAGCGCCTCCATGCGCCGGAAATAGTATGTCTGAACCTTCGGCGTGAGTCCGTCCAGCGCCCGCTCAATAGCACCTGGCCTGCACACACCCTGTCGAATCAACTCCAGAATACGTAGAGACCACTTGCAACCAAACACCGCTTCGACCGTGGCCGCCACATCACGTGGTCCAGCTGAATTTTTTTCTGCAAGATTCCCCATTTCTTTCACAAAAGTGACCACACTAACAAAAAAGTGCTCTCTTGTTTTACCTTCCGGCCGGTCGCATTATTCCTTTTGTGCGGTCACAAAGCAATTTTTACGGTCGCACTAGTCTGGTAGAAAGAAAGGAAGGATAAACATGAGTCTTAAAGACAAAGTAGTTATTATCACGGGCGGTGGTACAGGCATGGGTGCAGACGCTGCGCGTAGTTTGAATGAGGCCGGAGCCAAAGTTGTGCTCAATGGTCGCCGAGAGGCTGTACTGGCAGAGACTGCACTCAGCATAGATCCCACGGGCGAAAACGTCGTTTACGTAGCCGGTGACATCGGCACTCCAGAGACAGTTCAACGCGTCGTGCAAACTGCTGTTGCGCGTTTCGGTGGCATCGATGTGTTGTTCAACAATGCGGGCGTGTTCAAGCCGACATCGTTTCTGAATGTGACGCATAAAGAGCTGGACGATTACTTCAATCTCATGCGCGGTTACTTCACTCTATCTCAAAGCGTGGTTCCGGAAATGCGGAAGCGTGAGAAGGGTGCAATCATTAGCATTGGATCAATTTGGGCGCTGCAGGGAATTGGCGCCACACCTTCGACTGCGCCTTCAATGGCCAAGGGTGGAATTCACTCGTTCACCCGCGCACTTGCAATCGAATTGGCGCCCGAGAAAATCCGCGTGAATGCAATCGCGCCTGCGGTTGTGGAAACGCCTCTGTTTGACCCGTTACTTTCGACGGAACAACTCGCGTCATTCAATGCGTTCCACCCAATTGGACGCAATGGTGTGCCGCGGGATATTACTTCAGCATTGATGTTCCTGGCAGACGACGCACTCTCGGGTTGGATCACAGGCGTTGTACTGCCGGTTGATGGTGGCGTAACTGCGGGACGGAACTGAAACGTCTCGAGCAAGGGTGACTGAAACCATATGTACGAGCTAGTCATAATTGGTGCTGGTCCCGGTGGGATCGCCCTGGCGGCCGAAGCCGGTGCTGCTGGAGTTGACTCCAATCGAATACTGCTGCTGGAAAAAGCTGACCACCATAACTCCGCTATCCGTCAGCTTTATCCGGAGCAGAAACTTACCACAGCAAACTATAAAGGCTTTGAAGCTCGATGCGAGGGTTTGCTTTGCATCGAAGACATGAACAAGACGCAGACGCTGGCGTTCTTCGACAAGGTGATTAGCGATCACCATATGAACATCGAATACGGTGCTGAAGTATTTGGGATGGAGCGCCAGGACAACGTCAATGGTGCGCGCTTTCGTATCAGGTCATCGAAAGGAACTTTCGAGAGTCGAATTCTTGGAGTGGCCATAGGTATCTTCGGAAGGCCCAACAAACCAAAAGATTATTCTTTCCCACCGTCTCTTCGCCAGAGGCTTCTTTTTGACATCACTTCAATTCCGATCAGAAATGAGAATGTGCTTGTTGTGGGTGGAGGCGACACCGCATCCGAGTACGTTCAATATCTACACGCAGCCGGTAACAGAGTTACGCTCTCTTACCGGCAGGCGGATTTTGTTCGCTTGAACGATCAGAATCGCACGGCGCTGTTTTCTCTGGAGCAAAATAAAGAAGTCGAGATACTGCGTAGCACAAACATTCTGCGGATCGACGATGACAAAAGCCGGCCCCAGGTTGTTTTCCAGGAGGATGCAGTGACTCCACGGACCTTCGAACGCGTGATCTATGCGCTCGGAGGAACAACACCCACCAATTTCCTGCGGACGTTGGGAATTGCGTTCAATGACGAAGGGCCAATTTTCGACGACGCCGGCGCCACAAACGTTCCCGGACTCTATTTGCTCGGGGATTTAGTGGTGGGTAAGAAAGGTGGTTCGATCATCACCGCGTTCAACTCCGCGGTTCGAGCGATGAACCACATCTGCGCTCACGAACTCACCTGCAAGTAGATATCTCAATGCGAGGCGCCTCACAGCACCTCTGTTCCACGTGTTGAGTTTTGCTGTTTTTTCCATTTTCAATTTGTCAGATTGGGGCGGGGTGCACAGCGGTTGCAATCCGAGGCTACCGTACGCTTGTGAACAAACTCTGGTCGGCGAACATGTTAGGTTGAAGATTATCTCGTTATGCAAGAAGAGCTCGAAACAGCGATTACGAGCCGGGTGGATGACCTCTACCGGAGAGCCATCGAAAACGATGTCAGGGATTACGCTATTTTCCTGACGGATACTGACTCGGTGGTCATTAACTGGAACCGCGGCGCTGAACGCATACTCGGCTATCACGAGGACGAGATCGTCGGTAAAAGCGCATTTATTATTTTTACGCCTGAAGATCGCGCCGCGCATGTGCCCGAGCTTGAAGTAGAGACTGCCATGGCGACCGGCCGCGCGGAGGACGAGCGCTGGCATCTTCGTCGTGATAAGTCGAGGTTTTATGCAAGTGGCATTCTGACTTCGGTTCGTGATGAAAGCGGCGTTTTACTCGGGTTTATCAAAGTCATGCAAGACATGACTGAGAGGCGAAAGCTCGAGGAGGAACGTGATCGCGTCTTTACACTATCGATGGACCTCCTCTGTATTGTTCGTCTGGATGGATACTTCATTCGGACAAACCCGACTTTTGAAAAAGTGCTTGGCTTCTCTGAAGAGGAACTCCGAAACCAGCCTGTCTTCGACTTCTTACATCCTGACGATCGAGAGAACGCAATAATTGAGTATGAAAAACTCAGAGCGGGCGAGCCTACCAGGTCCCTCGAGAATCGATTCCGTTGCAAGAATGGCGGATACAAATGGGTGGCATGGAGTTATTACCCAGTTCCGGAAGAATGGATTGGCTACGGAGTTGGTAGAGACATCAGTGACGTTAGACGCATGACCGAAGCTCTGAAATCACACGCGGCACAATTAGAGGAAGCGAACAGAGTCAAAGACGAGTTTTTAGCGATCCTTTCGCATGAATTACGTACTCCACTCACGGCGATCCTCGGATGGTCCCGCTTGTTACGAACAAACAAACTGGGAAAACGCGAGCGTGACCGCGCGATTGTAATCGTCGAACGTAACGCTGACGCGCAGTTGAAGCTCATTGAGGACTTATTAGACGTCTCCCGTATCATCACCGGTAAGCTCCGCATTGAGTTTCAGCCGATCGAGCTTGCGGAAATTGTCAAAGAAGGTGTGGATGAGTTTCGGCCCGGAGCGGAGTCAAAGGGAATATCGATAGCCGCCGACATAGACGCGCGCAT
>DATNFX010000349.1:0-10480 GCA_035606195.1 Pyrinomonadaceae bacterium | reverse complement strand
GCCTAATCTCATCTTCGTTGTGAAGGGTCGAACGTGACACGGTGACCCCACCCAGCGGCACCGGCTCCAGCATCGCCACCGGTGTCAGCGCGCCCGTTCGCCCGACTGAAACGATGATGTCATTCACGCGAGTCGTCGCCTGCCGCGCCGGATACTTGTAGGCAATTGCCCAGCGTGGCGCTTTACCCGTCGCGCCGAAATCCTCCTGCATCGCCGTTGAATTAATCTTGATGACCACGCCGTCTATTTCGTAATCGAGTTCCTCACGCTTTGCCTCTATTTTGTTGCAAAACTCGATCACACCTTCGATCGAATCACAGAGAGCGCGATTCGTATTCACGCGAAGGCCCGCGGTCTCGAGCCAGTTCAGAGCCTCCCAATGCGTGTCGAAAGCTTTGCGTTCGCCCGCGAGCACGTCGTACGCGAACATTCCCAGTCGCCGTCGTGCAGTAATCGACGGATCCAATTGTCGCAACGTTCCCGCCGCGGCGTTGCGTGGATTCGCAAAGCGCGCTTCGCCCTCGTCTTCGCGTTCGCGATTGATCTTCTCAAAGACTTTTCGCGAAAGATACGCCTCGCCGCGCACTTCGATCTCCGCCGCAACCCTCTTCGCATCGTCGCGTAACTTCAACGGAATGCTGCGAATAGTGCGCACGTTTGAAGTCACGTCTTCACCGCGCGTGCCGTCGCCGCGCGTGACCCCGCGCACAAAGACGCCGTTGTCGTAATGAATCGAAAGCGACAAACCGTCAATCTTCAATTCGGCGACGTACTCGATTCGCCGCTCGCCCGCGAGCTTGCGACAGCGCGCGTCAAACGCGCGCAACTCGTCGATGTTGTAGCTGTTGTCGAGCGACATCATCGGGCGCGTGTGAACAACTTCCGGAAAGCCTTCCGCGGGCCGTCCGCCCACGCGCTGCGTGGGACTGTCGAATGTGACTAGTTCAGGATGTGCTTCTTCGAGCTTTTGAAGTTGTTCGAGTAGGGAGTCGTACTCACGATCAGAGATCTCCGGCTCGTTCTCGACATAATAGAGTTCGTCGTGATGGCGAATCTCATTTCTGAGTTTTTCGATCTCTTTGGTGATAGACGCGGATTTGGGACTCATTATTTCAACTTTGGCAGCGGCGCTGTGGGTCTGGTGTCTTCACGAGTTTTGGAACCACCCAGCCGGTGAATCACACGCCCGATCAGTTTGATCGTCTTCAGAAAGTCATCGATGCGAATATTCTCGTTCGGTCCGTGAGGATTTGAACCGGCATAGCCCGTTCCGAATGACGCCACCGCTGTCGGCGGATCGGAGACTCCGCAAACTGCACCCACTGGTCCACTCGAAGGATCCATTGGATAGATCACGGGAGGCTTCCCATGAACTTCCGTTGTCGACTCAATCACGGCTCGCGCCACGCGCGACTTTGCCGAAGACTTCGCCAGGGGCGCACTGCCAAGCTCGATGATCTCGATGTCCTTGAAGCCACGTAGATCTAGATGTGCTCGTAACAGTTCCACGACGAGCTGCGACGTCAGGTCGGGCACGAGACGGAAATCGAGCCGGGCCATCGCAGTGCTGGGAAGAACTGTTTTCGCACCCGCTTCCGTGTGACCAGTGTGAATACCGCAGATCGTACAGGTTGGACCAAAGATATGTTCTTTAACCAACGTCGGTCCTTTCATAGCGCGGACCCAACCATTGATTCGAAATTCGCGTTTCAGTCCAATCTCGTCGAGTTCGATGGCTTTCAAGACTTCGGCATCTTCGTCGCTGATTGGCGCGATGTGCGACGAGAATCCATCGATCGTAATCACGCCTTTTGGTGAGGTGATCGTGGCCAGCGCCTGCACGAGACGCCAGGCGGGATTGGGAACAATCGCGCCCCACTTCGAATGCAGATCAGAACGAGCGCCAAAGGCGCGCAGCTCGAGAAACGTGATGCCCTTGAAACCAAGACTGACGACGGGATTCTCTTTCGTGTCACTCGAGCCTTCGTCCCATAGACAGCCGTTCGCCTTCAACAGCTCCGGATTCTCTTTTGTGAAACGATACAAACTCGGGCTACCAAGACCATCTTCACCCTCGATCAAAAAGCGAAGCGTGACGGGAAGTTTTCCAAACGTTTTTTGATATGCCTCGACGGCAGCCAGCCGCGCAATGAGATCGCCTTTGCTGTTAGCTGCACCACGCGCGTACAACTTGTCGTCCTGGATCGTGGCGGCAAACGGTCCGGACGACCACTCCGTCAGGTGGCCCACAGGCTGCACGTCATAGTGCCCGTAAACAACAAATGTTTTTGGACCACCGCCGCACTCACCGTAAAGGATTGGATATCCAGTACCGACGCGAAAAGAGCGCGTCCCCATGCCAACGCGCTGCATCGATTGTTCAACCGTCTCGGCGATCGCTCGCATACCCGTGCCACGCGCGGCTACGGAAGGCATGCGGCAGAGATTCTGCAGACGTTCCGTAAAGCTGCGTGCGTGCCGATCTACGTAGCGATCGAACTTGGTAAAGGTCATGATGATTGCCAATTTCCGATTGCCGATTGCCGATTGCCGATTGAGAAACCAAGTGCCGGTACTAAATTTGGCAATCGGCAGTTGGCAATTGGCAATTAAGAAGGCTCAAACAGCAGATATCTTGACTCCTTTTCGCCTCGCTCAAATCCCGCACAAATCAGTCGCTGCTCAAAGGCTTTTTTGAACTCTTCCCTCACACGCGCTTGCTCATCTCGCGCCCGGCTCGGATCCTGCTTCACCAGTGCCGTCCACTCTGCTGGTATTGCGACACTCGCAACCGGCCTGGCGTCGACCGGCGTAGCGGCTCCATTCGCAAGCGCACTCACTCTCGCAGACTCAAGATTCCAGGTCGCAATCAGACGATCACTCGGCAGTCCGACTTTTTCAGTCAGCGAAGCATCGGTGCTGTAATCCGTTCCATAATAATTTCCGGCGTACGTGTCTACGGTTGCGCCTAACCGGTTGAGATTGAAGTGCGCATTCCGCGCCATCATCGGATCCCACGTCCACTTGATTAACTTCCGTCCCTCTTTCAGCGCGCGTTCCCGCTGGGCCCATTTCAAACGCACACCGACACCTTTATTTTGATAATCCTTCGCCACCGCCATCATGTGTGAATAGCCCAAGATTTCGTCGCCATGCACCGCCGCAAGGTGATGAACGAAACCAACCATGCGATCTGCGACAAAGGCGCCAAGCGTCCAGCCACCGGCGCGGCGGGACACGATCAAATGACGGCGAGGTGAGAGTTCAAGATCAGGAAGGCCGAATGCTTCACGCTGCAAAGCAACACAACCATCAAACTCCTCGATGGTCGTGCACTCCCGAATTGTCGTCTCTTCCATCCGTAGACATTATCCCTTCAATGGACGTGCCGGTATTTGAATGACGGCCTGTAAGCCGCGCGGAACTAGATTCTCCAAAGTCACGGTTCCGCCGAGAAGCTCCAACAGCTTGCGACCAATAATAATTCCAAGCTCGTTGATAGTCGGCTCGTGACTCGGCGTTCCGTGTTCCGGGTCGAAAACACTCTCCAGATCCGCGCGTCGCTCGCCGTTATCCGTCACTTTTAGCGACACGAGATTCTGATCATCGATATCGACCGCAACTTTAACCGAATCACCGGCAGGGCTGCGACTCACTGCCCACGCTATGAAATTGAAAAGCGTTTGCCGCAGTTTTCCCTGGTCCGTAACGATAGTCGTGATCTCGGGCGTGAGTTCATAGTCGATCTTGACCTGCGCCTTCTGCGCCATGCGTGTTGCTGCCGTACATGATTCGCGCAGCACTTCCCGCAACGAAAACTCCTGGACAAAGACTTCCGTTTGCCCCGCTTCGAGCCGAGATAGATCGACGAGTTGATTCAAACTCGCCTGGAGTTGAAAACCCGAGTCCTGAACTTTCTGACAAAAACGGCGCTGCGTCTCGGTGAGCTCTTCCTGATCGAGCAGGATTTCGCTGAACCCGAGTATCGATGTCAAAGGAGTGCGCAACTCATGTGACATCCGCGCCAGAAACAAAGAGCGATAGTGAGACACACGCCGCAACTCGCGATTCGCTTCCTCGAGTTCCGCCGTCCGCTTCTTTAATTCATCGATCAACCGCTCTTCGCGTTGTTTTAAGTCCTGTTCTGTAGCCGCGCTGGCCGCCGCACCGTTCAACGCCCTGTCGACACTTTCGCGTGCACTGTCAGTCATAAAAGATCTCACCTGCTTGAAGTTTCTAACTGCTGGGGGTCAATCAGGGTGTTAATGTGGGAATCACTATAGATTCGCCGCTTACAACCTGTCAAAAATCATATTGTGCTTTTTGTGCTTTTTTGTTGCTTTATGATTAAGTATTGTCGGGATGAACGGTCAACTCAGCGAGCAGCCGCTTGCGGAACTCATTCGTGAAATCTCATCGAAGTCTCTGAGCGGCAGGTTGCGCCTCGAGCACGAGCGCATCAAAGTCGTCGCTTATTTCGAAAACGGAAGCTTTCTCTACGCCGCTTCAAACATTCGCACACTCCGTCTCCGCGAATACCTCAGGAAAAGTGAGTTGGTGACAGACAAGGACCTCGCACAGTTCAACGAGCAGGTTTCGGATACCGATCTGTTGAAAGTGTTGTGTGCGCAAAAGCTCCTGTCGCCTGCCGCTGCCGAACAGGTACAGACGCGACTGGTCGTCGACATCCTGCGCGTAGGCCTGTCGTGGACTGAGGGTTCATGGGACTTCGACTCGCGATCTCGGCTCGACGAACAGCGCGATCTCAAAATCGACCTTGACTCATTGATTCTCGAAGCCGCGCGGCGTATGCCCATCGCTTTTGTAGCCTCGCGCTTTAACAATCCCGACGAAACTATTACGCCGATTGAAGGGCCTGTAGTGAACGAAAACGTGCTGCCCGCGGAAGGATATCTTTTGTCGCGTCTCGACCGCCCCATGCCCTTGGGTGATCTCATTGCGATTTGTGGGCTTGGAGAAGATGAAACGATCCAGCTCGTTTACTCACTTGCGCTTGCCGGCCTGGTCAAACGCGACCATTCGGCGTCCGTATTTCGTGGTCAACAAACAACTCCAGCACCAGTTCTGAAAGAAGTAAAACCAGCGACTCCGCCTGTGCCCGAGCCAGAGCCGGCTAAAGAAACTGATCCGCAGGACCTCGAGAATTTTCTCACCCGAATAAAAAACTCACAGACGCATTACGACGTGTTGGACGTCGGGCGTGATGCGTCAGCCTCGGAACTGAAGACGGTTTATTACCAACTCGCTCGGCGCTATCATCCGGATCGTTTTCGCAGACTCGATGAGGCGGTAGTGTCGCAGGTCGAGTCGGCATTCGCGCGTATCACACAGGCATATGACACGCTACGCGACGATCGCCTTCGTTCCAGCTACAACACAAAACTCGAGGCACGGAGGAAAGCCGAAAAAATTGCGGACGCAGTGGCCAGGCCCAGTTTGCCGGTGACCGAATCTGAGCCTGTGGCCGAAAGCGTCGCGGAACCCGTGTTACCCGCGGCTGAGCGCGCTGAAATGCAATTCAAAGAGGGACTCGCGGCGCTCGAACTGGGACAACGAAAAGTCGCGCTCGGCCTCTTCGCCTCCGCCGCCGGTACTGCGCCCAAAGAACCACGCTATCGTGCGTTTTATGGGCAAATGTTGGCGGGACATGAGCAGACGCGGCGTGCCGCCGAGACTGAATTGCTGGCGGCGATCAAACTCGATCCGGGGAATGCTGAGTATCGAGTTATGCTAGCTGAGTTGTATCGAGATCTCGGCTTGAAGTTGCGCGCGAAAGGCGAAGCAGAGCGCGCTGTTGCAGCCGATCCAAACAGTCGCAAGGCTCGCGAGCTGTTGCGGAGTTTGACAAGTTAGCCACAAAAAGGCACAAGAGTCACAAAGATGGGCAACTGATGGCAGCGGTTCAAACAATAGATCTCATCGATAGCTCGGCTGCTGAGGCTTTTATTCAGCTCGCCAAGACCACCGACAAATTCGAGCGCTACGAGAATACGCATGCGCAGCGCGTTGCGGCAATTGCGGACGAGATCGCGCAACAGTTTCATCTGGCGCGGCACGATCGCGGATCGCTGTATGCCGCGGCTCTGTTGCACGACCTTGGCGAAGTGGCGATGGAGCGGGATTACATTCAGGCCACAGGACCCCTCTCACAGGAAGAGCGTCTTGACCTCTCGCGTCATCCGGTGATCGGGGAACGTGAAGCGTCGCGAGTCGGCGCGGATCGCGCGGCGCAACTGCTGGTGCGCTGGCATCATGAATGGTGGAACGGCGCCGGGTATCCCGACGCGCTTCGTCGTGAAGAAATCCCGCTCGCCGCGCGGATTCTGCGGCTCGCGGATTCATATGCAGCCTTGACTGACGCACGACCATTCCGGCCCGCAATGACTGAAGAAGCCGCGCGAACCGAACTTACCGACCGTGCCGGAATCGAGTTTGATCCGGCAGTGGTCAGCATGTTTCTCTCGCTCGACAGATTTCCTGAACTTGAATCGTTTGCAAAGATCGAAACAGACGAGCCAGTGGAGGCGCACCCGGTTGCTAACAGCGGCCGCGCCTGGGATCTGTTTTCGTCATTTTCGAAGTAGTGACTATGCAATTTCCAAACGGTTGGCTTGCATTCGAATTAGCCGTTCTCAGGCGACTGAAGTTCACTTCGGTGGCGTTACCGTTTACTGGTGAGCCGGAGATATGCGTTCAGTTGAAATCGTGGAAAGTTCGCGTCGCCGCGAACGATCCGATGTTGTGGTCCTACACAAAAACTCTCGCTCTCGTCGAAAACAATACCGAGCAACTCAACGAAGACGATCTCAACACGCTACTCGATGACGCGTATGTCCCGCGCGAAAAGATTTCAAATCAGGCGCTGCTCAAGTGGTTCAATGAGACCGACGCCTGGTGGTTTGACAACCTGCGCTACAACGCCGAACAGCTCGAACCGTTCAAACGCGCGCTCGCATTAACCGCGGGAATGATGACCGGCGACTACGTCCTCTCGTTCAACGAACAAACTCGATCGTTGCGACGGCCGTTCTCACTCCCTGACGTATTTCGTCGTCTGCTCGACTGTTTACCCGAGCCACTCGACAACTCTCTGCGCAATCAGAGTACGAATCAGGACGTACGGAATTTTGTTGCCGAGCGCCATCACACGGATCTGCTGTTTTTAAGACTGCCGATACCTGTTACTCAGGCAACCACGTTCAAGGATCCGATCGTTACGTGGCGCGAAGAGTGGCTGCGAGGTAACGATGAATTCTGGCCCGAGATGGAGCGAGAACGCGGTGCACGTCTCGGTTCGCGCGTGCAAAGCAAACAGCAGTACCTCGGGTTTGTCGAAGATCTCCTGCGCACGGCATCACACATTCCCGCCTGGGCCATCGCGCACACCGAAAACGGTTTTATCTCAAATGAAGAATTGGTTGAGAAGGTTGGGCACGTGAGGAAAGTCAACGCGGTCTACTCAAAAGATTTTTCCGACATGCTCGGGGTCCGCGCGTCGTTGATCGTCGCCACCAGCTAGTTTGATTAGCCAAGTTCCGAGTCGGCGAAGCCGACGACAGCGTAAAGCCTGGGGCGCAAGCCTCAGGCTAGGCAATAAAAACACGAACCGAGCCCGTGAAACGGGCGACAGCCGTCAACGATTCATGGCGCTGTCACCCGTTTCACGGGCTCGATGCGCATTTTATTACTCCATCCTGGGGCTTGCGCCCCAGGCTTTATGCTGTCGTCGGCTTTGCCGACTAAGACCGTTAAGCCTGCTAGGGTTCAGAGACGAATTTGTAGCCAACGCCGCGAACTGTGAGCAGGTGACGCGGATGTGAGGGTTCGTCTTCGATGTATTTCCGTAGACGTACGATGAAGTTGTCGATGGCTCTGGTGTCCGTGTCTTCGCGCAGACCCCAAACGTCCTCGAGGATGGCGCTGCGGGAGACGATCTTTCCTTCGTGATTGATCAAATAACGCAGCAGGTCGGCTTCCATGAGCGTGAGGTGAACGATCTGTTCGCCTGAGCGGAGCTCGAGTGCTGCGAAGTCGATCGTCTTGCCGCCAAAATCAAAAACCTTCGCGCCGCCGTCGTGCGACACTTTGCTGCGGTCTTTGTGAAACCATTCGCGACGTCGCAGCAACGCATTGATGCGCGCCAGCAACACCGAAAGATCGAACGGCTTCGGAAGATAGTCATCGGCGCCGGCCTCGAATCCGCGCAACACGTCTTCGGCCTGGCCGCGTGCCGTCAGCATCAGGATCGGAACGAACTGTCCCTGCGACCTCAGGTTTGAAGCGAGTGAAAAGCCATCCATGCCGGGTAACATCACGTCGAGCACGACAACGTCATAGTTCTTTCCATCGTTAATCAGCCGGGAAAGCGCGTCCTCAGCCGTACCGACAGTCTCAACGTTGTAACCTTCCGCGTTCAGGTTGTAACGCAAACCATCGGCGAGATGTTTTTCATCCTCAACGATCAGAACCGAATTCATGAGTTTCACACCCTTGGTAAAAGAACAGTAAAAGTGCTTCCGTGTCCGAGGCCACGACTCTCCGCAAACACTCGACCACCATGCTTGGTAATTACTGAATGAACAATGAAGAGTCCGAGCCCCGTGCCCTTCACTCGCGCCATAAAACGACCCGGCACACGATAAAAGCGCTTAAAGATTCGTTTTAGTTGGGCACTCGGAATCCCGATGCCTTTATCAGAAACACGCACTGCGACTCGTTTATCATCGAGTGCCGACACCAACACCGACACTTGCACTTCATCCTCTGAATACTTCACCGCATTATCCAGCAGATTGGAAAATGCAGATCTCAACTCATCGATGTCGCCGGACACTCTCGCCGACTTTGCTTCAGGCGACTCGCGGTAGATCAAAGCAGTTTCGTTGAGCCCGTAGCGGACGCGCGTGAGTTCCAGACATTCCTGGACCATCTCGCTGATGTTGATTACTGACGTCGAAATGCGCCGGCGCTTGAGACCAGTGCGACTGGCGCGCAGCACCTGTTCGACTGTAAGCAACAGCCGGTCGCTGTCTGCAAGCATGATGTTGTAGAACTCGTGACGCTGCTCGTCGTCAACCTCGCGCGTCTTCAGTGTTTCGAGATAGAGACGAATCGAGGCGATGGGCGTCTTGAGCTCATGTGTTACGGCGTTAATGAAGGCATCGTGCTGCTCGTTACGCCGAATCTCGCGGATCAGGAAAGTCGTGTTGAGCACGACGCCGAAGATCAGCACGATAAAAAAGATTATGCCGAGGATCAGCAGCGCCAGCTCGGTCAGGTTCAGAATAATCCAACCGAAACTGAGGGCAACCGCGAGTACGACCAGGCATACACCCAGCGTGATGAAGAATACGATTGACTTTCGGCGGCGAGCTCTGACGCGCATGGTCCTGATTCTATCTCAATCCGCGGCGATCTGTGTGTATCTGTGGCCAGAGATCTTCTTCGGCAGCCGCACTCTCCGCGTGACGAAGAGGACCAGCCACAGCATTCCGGCAGTTCCGGAGAGCAGACCGGAAATCACCGTCAACGTTCGCACTGAGATGGTGTGGAGCGACCAGCCCGCGACCGCGGTCGAAAACGCCCAGATCAGCATTTCACCCGCACGATCGCTGGTTGAGACTCGGCCACGCAAGTGGTCCGGTACCAAACGCATGAGCAAAGTTTCCTGAACTGCAAACTCGGCGCCCAGAATTGTGCGCGAGATACAAAGCATCACGCACGACAGCACGAGCGTTGGCATCACGCCCGACAATGCATAAAACACGCCCTGGATGAACAGAGTCCAACCGATAAACGCAACCGTGCGCTTTCTCAGCTCGAAGTAAGCGCCGATACGACGCGCAACCATCATCCCGAAAAACAGACCGAGTCCACCGGCGAAATAAAACGCCGCCACGGCAGAGTCGGCTTTGATGCCGCTCTTTTCGGCAAAGACGATGGCGCCGAGACGCTCTGCAATCAGATTCATCGCGCCGCCGCCGGTGGCCCACAAAAGGTTGATGCCGAGAATCGTTGCGACTGGCGCATGTGTGACGATGTACGTCCAACCCTCGCGCATATCGGACCAGTAACCGCGATAAAGACTGCGGGGTTCGGCAGCCATCGCACCGGTTGAACTGCTACGGGTTACTTCGTCAGTCAATAGCCACACCGAGTACGCGGAGCCAACGAACGAAATCGCATTGATGATGAACGCGGCCGAATAACCCACATGCGCAGCTGTCCATCCACCAAGCGCAGCTCCGAGCGACATTAAGAGAAAGCGCGATGAAAACATCAGCGCATTGCCGGCAAGCAGATCGCGCTCGCCCGTGATGTTTGGGACAGCAGCGTTTTTCGCGGCCTCAAAAAACGTCCCGAAGAATGAGAGCAAAGCAGTGCAGAGATATGCGATCCAGATATCCTCGGGTCGCCGGACCAGTAGGAAACCGAGTGCTACAACAACGCGCAGTAAATC
>DATNFX010000348.1:0-2029 GCA_035606195.1 Pyrinomonadaceae bacterium | reverse complement strand
AGGGCTTTTACATCGACGTTGGCGGCGTCTTTGACACTTTGAAGCTGAAGTCGATCGGCGCTACAGACGGCATCGACTCAACCGCCGGATTCAACGTCAGCACGATCGCGATTGAAGTTCCGATCCAGGAACTCACACGAACCGGTGCGGTGCCTGCGGGCCCAACCGCGTCTGACGCAGTCATCGGCATTTGGGCAACATCGAGCCGTCAAAAGATCACCGTGCTGAGGTCGAACCCTGCAGAGAAGAACGATGCTGGTCCATTCCAGCAAGTGTCGCGTCTCGGCTCTCCACTTGTTAACGAGTTGATTATTCCGCTGAAGTTGAAAGACTCCTTCAACCGGTCGACGCCTGAGGGTGATTCGCAGTTTGCACCGTTTGTGACGAACCCGCAGCTCGCGCAGTTACTAAGTGCGGTTTTTGGAATCACTGTCCCGGTGGCGCCGCGTAACGATCTCGTCGCCATCTTTGCCACAGGTATTCCGGTCAATCCCGTGACTGGTCCAAACTTCACGACGTTTCTATCAGATGGACGTCCACATGAGATGTTGCGCCTGAACGTCGCGATTGCGCCGTCGTCGAGTCCGAGCCGCCTGGGGTTGTTGGGCGATGATGTGGCAGGGTTCCCGAATGGTCGTCGAGTATTTGACGACGTAGTGGACATTGCGTTGCGCGCAGTCGCTGGAGGAACGCCCTTCACGCCGGCCACGAACATCTCACCGAACAACACGCTGGGTGACGGTGTCGCAAACAACGACGTGCCTTTTTTAACTCGCTTCCCTTACCTTGGCGTTCCACAATCCGGAAACAGCACGACAGGCGCACCGCATGGCCATCACACGATTAACTCTCTGCCGGCGCTTCCCTAACGGTTTGTCTCACAGGATTGACAGGATGTCTCAGGATAGTCCTGAACCATCTTGTTCATCCTGTGAAACCCTTACCAGGAGTTCCAATGAAGCTAAGATTATTACTACTCTCCGTTGCTATTCTTTTGACAGCTCTCTTTGCTGTGCGCTCGTTTCACAACTCATCAAGCAACACCCCAACCGAACCGAGTAAAGTGGACCAGCGGATTCTTCGCGCACAGCAATCAATCGCGAAATTTCCCGACAAGGCGGCCGGCTACAATCAACTCGCGTCCGCTTACATGCAGAAAGCCCGCGAGACCGCGGACTTCTCTTTCAACGCAAACGCAGACGCCGCGATCACACAGTCGCTCGCACTCGAGCCTGACAATTACGATGGTCTGAAGTTACGCACGAAGCTTCAGTTGACCTATCACCGTTTCGCCGAAGCCCTCGAGACTACTCATCACATCCAGACTTTTCGCGACGACGATCACGACGTCTGGGGCCAGATGACTGACGCACTCGTCGAACTGGGAGACTATCCCGCAGCGGTGAAAGCCGCACAAAAGATGGTCGACTTGCGACCTGACAGCTCAGCGTACGCGCGTGTTTCGTACTTACGGTCGTTACACGGCGACACGCAGGGGGCCATTGACGCAATGACGGCAGCATTAAAGGCGTCTAACCCTAACGACCCCGAAGGTGTGGCATGGTGTCACGTGCAAATCGGAAACGAATTATTGAACGCCGGAAAGCTCGCGCAGGCTGAACGTGAATTCGACACCGCGCTTCTGATCTTCCCAAACCACAGCCTCGCAATGCAGGGCAAGGCACGCGCTCGGGTCGCAGCCGGCGATCTAACACAAGCAGTTGCCATCTACGAACGCGAAGCCAATTCCGCGGATGCTGCACAGGCACTGGGAGATATCTACACGAAGCTGGGGCAGGTTAACTCCGCGAAGGCTGCTTTTCAGAAATTCGAAATCCTCGAACGCGAGAACGTCGCTCTCGAGCGATCCTGGCGGCACATGGTGAACTTCTGGTTAGACCACGATCAAAACCTGGCCGAAGCACTCAAACTCGCTTCAACTGAGTACGAATCGCGTAAAGACATTTTTACCTGCGACTCACTCGCATGGGCGCTCTACAAGAATGGACGCATAGCCGAAGCAAAGAAC
>DATNFX010000347.1:0-7559 GCA_035606195.1 Pyrinomonadaceae bacterium | reverse complement strand
ATCGTCGACGACACTCGTGCTGCCGTATTCCTTGTTTACGTTTTTGAACTCAATGCCCATCTATCCTTTTACGGCTCCCATCGACAATCCCCGCACGAGG
This sequence comes from Pyrinomonadaceae bacterium, assembly GCA_035606195.1. Lineage (GTDB taxonomy): Bacteria > Acidobacteriota > Blastocatellia > Pyrinomonadales > Pyrinomonadaceae > PSRF01. The sequence goes on along the minus strand of DATNFX010000347.1, from coordinate 7,459 downwards.
TACTTCTGCACTGCGAGGGCAAACACGAGAATCGGAATGATGGCCACGGTTGCAGCAGCGCTCATCACACCCCACTTGATTTCGTACTGAGTCACGCGGCCTGCGATTCCCACCGGCAGCGTCATCGCCGCGTCAGTCTGCGTCAACACGAGCGCGAACAGGAATTCATTCCACGAAACAATCAAACAAAACACTGCGGTGGCCGCAAGGCCAGGCGAAACCAGCGGCAATACCACGCGCAGCAGCGCGCCAAGTCGAGAGTCGCCATCTACGAGTGCTGCTTCTTCGAGATCGCGGGGCAGATCGGCAAAGAAACCACGCATCATCCAGACTACGAACGGCAGATTGAATCCGGTGTAGACGATGATGAGCGATGCGCGCGTGTTGAGTAGTTGAACGTCGCGCATCATGAGAAAGAGCGGAACGGCCGTGACGATTGCCGGAAACATACGCGTCGAAAGAATCCACAACGAGAGCCGGCGATTGAGACGCCAGGGAAGTTCAAAGCGTGCGAGCGCGTAAGCCGCGAGTGTGCCGATGACGAGTGCACACGCAGTTGAAGCAACGGCAACAATTACACTGGTGAATAGATACTCTCCGAAACCGCGCGTGACGAATGCGTCGTAGTAGTGCTCGAGTGTGGGAGTGAAACTAAACCATGGCGGTGGACTGGCGAATTGGTCAACCTCCGTCTTCAAAGAGATCGTCAGCATCCAGTAAGCAGGCGCGAGGGAGAACAACAACGCCACGGTCAACAGCGCATAACGACTACCTTTTGCGATTTTGCGGTTCACTAAATCGTCTCTTTCGCTTGGAGAAACTTTATGTAAATCGCGCTGATGACGTTTGTCAGCGCCAGTAACACAAACGACATCGCTGCCGCATAACCAAAATCAAAAAACCGAAACGCCGTGCGATAGATGTAAAGACTGATCGTTTCGGTCGCGAATCCTGGTCCACCCTCCGTCAGAATGAATATCTGATCAAACACACGCAGGAGATCCATCGTGCGCAGCAGCAGCACGATCAGGATCGACGGCTTCAGCAGCGGCAATGTCACGTGCCAGAACGTCTGCCAGCGACTCGAGCCATCTATCAGTGCCGCTTCATAGGGCTCCGGTGGAATCGCCTGTAATCCTGCCAGCAGCACGAGGAACACAAACGGCGTCCATTGCCAAACGTCGACCGCAATCACGGAAAGCATCGCGAGCTTTGGCGAGGCGGTCCACGTCAAACTCGCGGTGTTGATGCCCAATCGTTTGAGAGTTTCGTTGATGGCGCCGAAGTTTGGATTCAGCATGAGCCGCCAGATCACTCCGACGACGACCGCCGGCAGCATCATCGGGATCAGCAGGCTCGCGCGAAACACGCCGCGACCACGGATCTGCTTGTTCAGAAGTAGTGCGAGACCAAGGCCAAGAAGAAACTCGCAGGTGAGTGCGGAGACAGCGTAGACAAACGTGTGGGCCAGTGCTGTGAGAAAGAAATTATCCGACAACAGACGCGTAAAGTTTCCGAGTCCCCACGTCACACCCGCGGCGGTGCCTTGCTGAAAACTGATCGTGATCGAATAGATGAGTGGGTAAATTGAGAGTGCGAGGAGCACCGCGATTGCAGGCGCGAGAAAGAGCGCGGGCAAAAGCAGTTCGCGCTTATTGAGCGCGCTGAAGAATCTTCTCGATTTCTGCATTCGCCTGATTCATGGCTTCCTCGGGAGTCAGGTCGCCGCTGTTGGCCTTTGAAAGAAAGATCCCAAAAGCGTTTTCAATTTCGTTCCAGTAAGGAGTTCGTGGACGCGGTCTCGAGCTTTCGAGCGAACGCAATTGAGCGGGATACGCGGGAAACTTTGCAACCAGCTCGGGATCCTGAAAGAGCGATTTGCGGGTCGGTGGATTGCCGCGCAGTGCGGAGCGTTTCATTTGTTCGGCGCTGGTGGCCCAAAGCAAAAAGTCGACAGCCGCTTCTGCGTTCCGCGACTCGCGCGGAATAGCGATGAGCCAATTTCCGATTTCGGCCTGACCGGATTTCTGACCGTCCGGCAGGGTTGTGAACTCCATCTTCCCGATCACCTTCGACTTCGACTGGTCGCTGAATGAACTGATCCACGCGGGCCAGTTGATCGACATCGCCGCCGTTCCCTGCAACAGGTGTGCACCAACGTCATCGGCATTGAAACTCACATAACCGGGTGGCGAGTATTTGCCTAACTCGATCATGAATTCGAGTGCCGCTATTCCCTGAGGACTGTTAACCGTTGGCTTTCCATTGGCGTCGAACATCTCTGCGCCGAAGGCCCAAAAGATCGGCATGAAATCGGCGACGGCAGCGTTGCCCTGCGCCGCGCGTTCGACGTAGCCATAGACTTGTCCGCCTTTCGCGCCTGCAGTTTCTTTCTCCTGGATTGTTTTGGCGGCCGCCAGCACGTCGTCCCATGTCAAGGGGGCTTTCATTAAATATTTCTCAAAAAGATCTTTACGATAGAAAAATAATTGCGAGTTTCCGACGTAGGGAAGGGCGTAAAGTGAGCCGGTTTGATACGGATGACGGCAGAGGGCCAGCGACGTAGCCACAAAGTCGCTGTCCGGGCCTGATTGGCCGCGTTTTTTCAGTAACGGGGTCAATTCGGTCAGCACCTGCTCGTGCGCGAATCGCGGGAACCACGGGTCATCAAGCATGATCAGATCGTAGGCGCCGGTGTGGGCTTTGAGATCTATTAATTCTTTCTCAAAAAGATTTGTATAAGGAAACTCCGCGATGTCGATATGAATGCCGGTTTGCTTTTCATAGTCGGACGCGGCCTGTTTGAGAGCCTCGCCTTCAACTCCCGAGACTACGGCTAGCGTGAGTTGTTTTTGGTGATTGCCTGTGCAACTTGTTAATACGATCAGGAATGCCAGGACCAGGTAAAAGGTTACTCTCATATTTTCGCCACAGATTAACACTGATGAAGCTGATCAGAACTGATAATATCGGTCTATGCGACAAATTGTAACAACCGCAAACGGGGACATCGATGTCCTCAAGGTGCAGGAGAAACCAAATCCCGTACCACGCGACGATGAGGTTGTTATTCGAGTGCGTGCGGCGGGTTTGAACTTCGCTGACATCCTGGCCCGGCAGGGACTTTACCCCGATGGACCGCCAAAGCCTTGTGTGATGGGATACGAGGCTAGTGGTGTCGTCGAAAGCGCCGGCAAGGATGTGAATAGTTCATTTGTCGGAAAGTCAGTGGTGGCGATGACGCGCTTCGGCGGGCAGTCAGAGTTGGTTGTAGTGAAAGCTTCACAGATATTCGAGAAGCCCGAGAAACTGACGTTCGAGCAGGCGGCAGCAATTCCGGTGAACTACCTGACTGCCTATGCGCTGCTGATCGTGATGGGCTCTTTGCACGCCGGTGAATCCGTGTTGATTCACAATGCAGGTGGTGGTGTCGGGCTTGCTGCACTCGATATTGCGAAGAAGGTTGGTGCAGTTAGTTATGGAACGGCCAGCGCGGGTAAACACCAGTTTCTGAAAGAGCGTGGGTTGGATCACGCGATCGACTATCGCAACCAGGACTGGCAGCCGGAGCTGCAGAAACTCACCAACGGCCGCGGTGTCGACCTGATTATTGATCCGATTGGCGGCGGGCACTGGAAAAAGAGTTATGCGTCTTTGCGGCATACCGGACGGTTAGGCATGTTTGGAGTTTCGACGGCTTCGGCAAATGGACTTTCCGGCAAGTTCAAAATGCTCAAGGCGGCGATTCAGATGCCGTGGTTTAATCCGCTTGCGTTGCTGAACAAGAATCGCGGCGTCTTTGGTCTGAACCTGGGCCACATGTGGCACGAACCGGAGAAGGTTGCCGTATGGATGCGCGATATTCTGCGCGGCGTCGACGAAGAATGGGTTCAACCGCACGTCGATCAGGTCTTCTCGTTTGACGACGCCGGCAAAGCCCACCGGCGGCTCGAAGAGCGAAAGAATATCGGGAAGGTGATTTTGGTGCCGTGAATTAGAGCCACGGATCTGTGTAGATCTCTTAATGAGATCCGTTTAATCCGCGTTTCGCGACGAAGAACGAGATCACGGTCGAATAGATCAGCCCAAAAACGAGCGCGAACAGAAACAAGCCTAGAAATGCTCCCGCAATCTGTGACGTAGGCGCATTGCCGGAGCTCGGTTCAATTGCCATCCATTTTGTTCCGATAACCGCGAGCACGATCGCGAAGAAGATCGATAGTGTCACGCCGTAGATAAACGAGATCCCGAAGCCCGTTTGTATCCCTTCTTTAAACGACAATCGCTCGCCCTTTTCACGCTCGACCGCCTTGATGCCGAGATAGATCATGATGAACTGAAGGACATTGAAAACGATTGGCGTGCCCGGTACATGGACGAATGAAGCAGGATTGGAGACAGCGTAGTGTGCAACAAGTACCCACACGACCGCGCCCACCGTGATCATCAGTCCGTATTTGAGAAGTGTTTTCATAGAATCTGTGTAATCTGTGGATTACTCCCACGCGGGTTTATCATCCCAGTAAGGCGCCCACGCAAGCGTAACAAGTTTGACTGCGATGTTTGCTTTAGTCGGTTTTAAACTGACCTTCTCCAGTTGTTCTGTTTGCGGATTCAGAGAACGTTCGAGCGCCGCTGTCTCCGACTGAAACTCCGCTTCCAGGTCAGCGAGATTTTGCGAGATAGCCGACACGTTCTCCTCGGCACGATCGACGTCCTGCGATTCCTTCATCGATCTGCCCACGCCGCGCACTGCCGTCGTTGCTCTGCCCAGTGTCGAGAGGCTCGCTCGCTTTCGACCAAGGAACGAAGAAAGCAACGTCGCCCCAAACGAGATCGCGGTCTGCATTTTCTGACCTTTCGCTTGCTCCGACTCGCGTGCGACAGCCTGCTCGGCGCGACGCTTTCGCTCTTCCAGTTGCTCCATCTTCGGCGCGTACTTGCGTCGCAATTTTTCTACCGCATCATCACGTTGCTCTCGTCCGAGCTGCTGCAAGCGCACACGAAAGTCGCGTTCGCTCTCACCCGGATTCGAGACGATATCGAGCGTCGGACTCTCGAGCAATTCCAATCGCTGATTTCGGTAAAGCCAGCTCGCGAGATCCTTACGCCAGCTTGCGTAACTCTTCGCTTTAGTCGCTTCACTTGGCGCATCAACGAACTGCGCTCCAGCCTGTGCTTCGGATTCGAGATCTTCGACAGGTAAATCCAGCACACGTGCTGTGCTCCAATCGAGATTTACCGGGCCATCAGTGAACGGGCAGAGCAGCGTGACTTGCTGAGTCATGTCCAGTGTTTTTGAATCGCTATAACGAACCTCCGCGGCACCGAGGAGAGCTGGATGATAAGTCAACTTCGCATTCGCATCACCGGATCCACGGACCGGAATGTAGTACTGGGTTATATCAGGCGGAAGAAGCGAAGCAGAAGCAGAAGCAGAAACAGAAGCAGGTGCAGCTGCAGGTGCAGGCGTCCTACTTGGTCCTGCCTCTGCTCCTGCGTCCTGTTTCAATGGGTCCATCAGTAACTTGATCTGCGCGCGCGTCAGTGGACCACGCAAGTACGACAGAGCCCAACGTGTTTCGAACAGCTCAGGCGCATCGTCGTGCACGTTGTTCAGGAGAAACACGCGCTTGTCGAGTCCAGCAAGCTGTTGCTCCATCTGTTGCTTGTCAAACTTCTGGCCCGTGCCGGCGGCGATGCCTTCGAGCCCGTCGAGCACCCGCGCTTTGTCCCGTTCTGTTTGCAAGCGACCGATAAACCATGTGCCTGTATTCGCGAGTCCTTTGTAGTCGAGATCGACCGGGTTCTGGGTTGCGAGAACTACACCGAGTCCGAACGCACGTCCCTGCTTCAACAACGTCAACAGCGGCAGCTTCGACGGCGGATTGGCGACAGGCGGAAAGTATCCAAAGATCTCATCCATGTAGAGAATCGCGCGCAGGCTACTCGTTCCGGACTGTGTTCTCATCCAACCGAGCACCTGATTCAGGAGCAGCGACACAAAGAACATGCGCTCGGCATCGCCGAGATGTGCGATCGAGAAAATCGAGAGACGCGGTTTGCCGCTTTCCGTGTGGAGAAACTTCGGGATATCGAGTGCTTCGCCTTCCATCCAACTCGCAAAACTCGGCGACGCGAGCAGATTATTCAACGCCATCGCGAGTTGAAAGCGATCGTCGGCAGGGAAGAACGAGTCAAGGTCCATCACGCCAATCTTTGTGATCGAAGGCGATTGAACTTTTTGAATCAGAGCAGCGATGTCGAGATCTTTTCCCGCCGACCACTCCTGATTGAGAATGTTCGATAACAGGATGTGTTCACGGCTGCGCACGGGATCGCCTTCGATGCCGACGAGGGCGAGCAGCCCCGTGACAGTCGTGTTAATGCGTTCGGCGAGTGATTCGTTGTCCTGCCGGATTGCTTCGGGTGGCGCAGCGAATGATTTGAGAATTGAGACGGGCAGGCCGGCGTTGCTGCCGGGCGTGTAAATGCGAAAGTCCGCGGCGTCCTGCAGGCGCTTGATGCGAGCGCCGTCTTCGCCCCACTTCGCGAGACCTTCCTTCCAGAGTGTCGCTTGATGTGCCGGATCGACGCCTTCTTCGACCCACGGCGCGAAGTCCTGCGGCGCGAGATTGGGGAAGGTGAGCAGGAGATTACATAAATCGCCCTTCGGATCGATGATGATTGCCGGGATGCTGTCGATTGCGGCTTCTTCGAGAAGCGAAATGCACAGGCCGGTTTTGCCACTGCCCGTCATGCCAACGCAGACTGCGTGCGTGACGAGATCCTTCGAGTCGTAGAGCAGTAGATCGTCGTTTGATTTATTCTTGCCGAGATAGAAGACGCCGAGTTTTTCGAATTCCTGCATGGTGCTTTACCCCCAGGTTGGATAGACAGGATGTACAGGATTTATTTCAGGATTTACAGGATCAAATCATGTCCCATCCTGAGAAAATCTTGTTAATCCTGGCCCCCTTTTTGCACTGCAAATAGTCGCCACTCGCCACACTCAGCCAGCATGTGAACGCCACGTTCGTCAAATCGAATTCCCGAGCCGGCGACGAGATCTTTTACCGTGCTGGAGACGAGAACTTCACCCGGTTCAGCTTCGTTAGCCACGCACACACACATCTGAGCCGCAGTGCCTGACACCTGGCTATCGACGATCTCACACTCGCCCGTATGAAGCCCAGTACAGGTTTGCACGCCGAGTCGTGAAGCGTATTCAGTGATCGCCGTAGCACACCGAATTGCGCGTGCCGGGCCGTCGAAGATCGCGAGCAGACGATTCTCGAGGATGTCGATCTCGCGTCCACGAAACCATTCAATCTCTTTCGTAATGTGTGCGTGCAAGCGACGCCACCATTCGGCCCAACGCTCTGGTCCAAGCCGGTCGACTTGCTCTTTAATGCCGACGAGGCGCGCGACCATCACAGTCGCCAACACTGTATCAGGC
>DATNFX010000346.1:0-2968 GCA_035606195.1 Pyrinomonadaceae bacterium | reverse complement strand
ACGATACGTGCTTTTACGACGTTTTGCCGGTCGAGCGCCGCGCGGTACTCCGAGTTCTCACGAAGGTCGCCGAATTCGAGAGCCCTCTTGATCTCCTTCGGTAAATGGATGCGCAACTCGGTTTCGAGCTCCTCGAGGTCCGCCTGAAGTTTGTCTTTAATAACCTGTGACACGATCAATCCTTCCGCAAAATTACTGCGGCTTATGATAACTGGCCTCGTCAGTAGCGCCAAAAGAAATACCGGTATCTCGCGCCGTTCGCACCAACTGGCCATCGGGCGGCACGGTCTTGATACCCTTGATGGCTTCAGTAAGCGGCACCGTCACAACGTCGCCCGCCTGTAAAGCCACCATCACGCCGCTTTCACCGTGCGCAAGTGCGCGAACCGCATAAGTGCCGTAGTTAGTCGCGAGCATACGATCGAATGCGTTGGGCCGTCCGCCTCTTTGTAGATGGCCCAGCACCACGCAACGCGTTTCTCTTCCGGTAAGATTTTCCAAATCCTGTTGCAGGTGCTGACCGATGCCGCCGAGCCGGGGTGCATGATAAACATCACCCTTGTCTTGATAAACCAGGTCGTGCCCGATCTCCAGAGCTCCTTCAGCGACGACAATAATACTAAAATTTGACCCGCTAATATCGCGGGCACGAATCTTTTTGGCTACTACTTCAAGTGAGAACGGAATCTCCGGAATCAGGATCACGTCAGCGCCACCCGCAATTCCGGAGTGCAGCGCAATCCAGCCGGCGTGCCGGCCCATCACCTCGAGGATCATGACGCGATCGTGTGACTCGGCAGTCGTGTGCAAACGATCGAGTGCTTCCGTGGCGATGTCGAGAGCGGTGACAAAGCCGAATGTAAGTTCCGTGCAGGCGAGGTCGTTATCGATCGTCTTCGGAACGCCGCAGACCGGAACGCCGCGCTTGGCAAACTCGTTTGCGATCGTGAGTGTACCTTCGCCGCCCAGTACGACGAGGGCATCGATCCCGACGATCTTCATGTTTGAGATTGCTTCCTGGTAAACGCTTTCGACGTCTCTTGGTTTGCCCTCACAAGCGCGTTCGACGAAGTTTCCCTTGTTGCGAGTTCCGAGGATCGTGCCACCCCGCGGCAATAGCCCGCGAACGTCGCTAGGTGACAGCAAACGAGTTCTGGTTGCGTCCAGCAAACCCTCGAAACCGTCTTCGATTCCTATCACGCGCATGCCGTGCTCGCAGGTGGCAGTTTTCACCACCGCACGGATAACGGCGTTGAGTCCGGGTGCATCACCGCCGCCTGTCAGGATTCCAATGGTTCCGAACATAGAACGTCAGTCTAATTGCTATAATCAGCAATTGGCAATCTTCTCAAACTGTCGTAGCATACCAACAAAATGGAAATCGATGACGACGCAAAAGAGATAGTTCGTGAGATCGGCACTGCCATAAACGAGTCGGTGGAGAATTCCACCAAGGTCGCAGAGGCGATCGAACGTCTGCGCGAAGCCGGATATGAGATGGAATTGACCCTACGCCTCGAGATCGGCTTAAGGCCTCACGCCGAAGATGAAAACTCCACTGACGGCACGAATCTCGATCTCACTGAAGAAGATCTGCAGGTGCTGCAGCGGATGAAGATCCGGATCGATCCTGAACATTGAAAACTGATCAGAGCCATCCACAGATTACACAGAAGAATTAATCTGCGTAATCTGTGGATGGTTTTTTCTATTCCGGAACTTCTTCACTTCCGGTTAGCCTCTGCTGTCGCAGTGCTGCCGCACCGAGCAAGCCGCCCATTCCCATCGACTCAACCGCACTGCTGGGCACCAGCATCAAAGCGCCTTTCTCCTTCAAGCCTTCATACAACATGTTCATCGCTCGCAGATGAAGCGCCGTTGGGTTGTCGCGATACGATCGCGCCGCAGTCTCAAACGAATGCGCAATCTCGACTTCAGCCTGACCGAGGATAATGCGCGCCTGTTTCTCTCTTGCCGCCTGTGCTTCGCGTGACATCGCATCCTGCAAAGCCGCCGGAATGATCACGTCGCGCATCTCCACTGATTGCACCGTGACGCCCCACGGATTCGAACGCTCATCGATCAGTTGCTGCAACTCTTCTTCAATCCGTTCGCGACCACGCAACAGATCCGTCAGCGACGTTCTGCCAATGATGTCGCGGAGGGCAGTTTGTGCGGCCCAACTAACAGCTTGCGGATAGTTCTGAACTTCAAGCGCTGCTTTCTCAGGATCGTAGACCATCCAGAAGAGCACTGCGTCCACGTTTACCGGCACAGTGTCAGACGTCAGTGTCTCTTCAGCAGCGAAACTCGTGGTAATCACTCGCTGGTCCACCCACGTCGAAATGGAATCGACAAAAGGAATGATCCAGAACAGACCTGGACCACGCAGGCCAACATACTTTCCGAGGCGCAAAACAACTGCGCGTTCCCATTGCCGCGCGATCTTCGGCGCCTGTGCCAGGAAAAATCCCAACAACAAACCGATTACCACGGCCGCGGGATTAAACATCAACCACGAGATCAGTCCCCCGAGCAGAACGGGCACCAGCAGAGCTACCGCGGAGACTACATTGACGCGCGGCATTTCAGGGGCGGGCAAATTACTCCTGGTTTGAGTCAAACTTGTAGAACTAGACATTCTTAGGCTCCTTCTTGCGCCGGCTCTGAAGTTGGTCCAGCAAATCGTCGAGCGAAAACCCCATCGCACTTGCTTCTTCAAGGAAGCGATCGACTAACTCGGTCAAGTGCTTCTCGTGCTCTTCGCGATGGCCTGGATTGAGATGGAGGGCGCTGACAAATGTTCCCACGCCTCTTCGTGTTTCGAGGATTCCTGAGCGTTCCAACTCCGCATAAACTTTGGCGACTGTGTTGGCATTCACGCGCAAATCAACCGCCAACTGACGGACCGTTGGCAGTTGCTCCCCGACCCGTAGCCGTCCCGTTGCAATCGCAAAGCGAATCGCTC